>NZ_JBTOPV010000002.1:0-191321 GCF_055284355.1 Pseudomonas sp. HP_01
CCACCTGATCCCATCCCGAACTCAGCAGTGAAACGATGCATCGCCGATGGTAGTGTGGGGTTTCCCCATGTGAGAGTAGGTCATCGTCAAGATTAAATTCCAAAACCCCATCTGCGAAAGCAGATGGGGTTTTGTTTTTTGTGCGCGAAAAAGTTCCTGGCCCCGCCAACCGCCAACCGCCAACCGCCAACCGCCAACCGCCGCCAATCAGCGCCCACAAAAAAGCCCCGCATCGCTGCGAGGCTTTTTGCTTTCGAGTGGTTTAATTACTCGCTAAGGGTTTCAACTGCTTTGGCTACGTTTACCGGAGCTGCCTCGTCACGACGCTGAATGTACTTCCAGTCTGCCTCGTCGATATAGATCCCGGCAGGGCCGCTGCCGCCTTCCAAGTCAATGGCCACATGGGCCGACACTTGTGGCTTAACGCTCGCCAGAATCGGTACAAAGCCCAGCTGCAAACTTGTCTCCAGCAGCGCGGCCTGGTTTCTCTCATCGATGTCAGCGGCTTCGTCGAGGTAGTAGGGCAGACGAATCCGTCCGGCCTGCTCACGATCCATAAGGTGCAGCAAGAGGTACATGTTGGTCAGTGCCTTAATGGTCATGGTCGTCCCGTTGGACGCCGCGCCATCAATGTCGGTGTGGATAACCGGCTGGCTGTTGACCTTGGTGATTTCGAACGCGAGCTCGAACAGGTCTTTAAGACCGAGCTGGTTGTGGTTAGCCGCAACCAGGCGGGCCAGATATTCCTTGGCTTCCTCGTTCTTGTTGTCCTGCTCGGCGCTCTGGCTCAGATCAAACACCGACAGTGTCTCGCCCTCTTCGTACTGACCGGCGCTGTGGATGATCTGGTCGATGTGCTTGAGCGCTTCCTTGTTCGGCGCGAGGACAATGCGGAAGCTCTCCAGATTCGACACCTGCCGGCGGTTAATCTCTCGATTGAACAAAGCCAGTTGGTGTTCGAGGCTGTCGTAGTCGCTGCGGATGTTGCGTAGCGTCCGCGCGATGTCGGTCACAGCAGCACGGCGTGCCTTGCCCAAAGTAAGCGCTTCATCAGTGCGGTGCGCGTACGCGTTGATCAGCAACTGCAGACGCCGCTCCATGTCGTCTTCGCTGTCAAACTTCGCAACGCCTTTCAAACGTACTTGCGCGTATAGCGCTTCGATCTGACCATCGCAGCGCAAGAGTCCCTGCCAGCTGTCCTGATAATCATTGAGCAGCGGCAGCAGGTTCTCCAGTGAGTCGTCGACCGGCTCCATGAACGGTGTGCCAAATGGCAGATCGGCGGGGAGCAGCTGACGACGACGCAGTGCGTCATCCAATGTGCGTTGCTTGGATTCGAGATCACCGATCTGACGACCGATCAGCTGCAGCTTGGCTGAAAGCTGTTGAACGCGCTCGGTGAACGCATCACTGGCCCGTTTGAGTTCGTCTTGCGCCGCTTCCATCTGAGCCAACTGCTCAAGCTTCTCGCCCTCTTCGGCGCTCAATGTTTGAGCGCGGCGGAAGTCCTCGAGCGCCTTCTGCGCATCCAGCACCTGTTGGTACAACGCTTCCGTCTGGGTCTTGCTGGCCGCGCGGTCAGCTGCGACGGCTTGTTGCGTCTTCAGTTGCTTGAGCTCTTTCTCCAGGCGCTCTTTCTGATCGCGCAGCGCCGCGCGGTCGGCCAGCGCTTGCAGGGCAGGGGGTTCGATGTTTGACAGATTGACGGTGAGGCCGGGCACTTCGAAGCGCTCGCCTTTGAACCCGTCGAGAATCGCTTCGAGGGATTTGACCCACGCATCGCCATCATCCAGCGCGATGCCTTGCTCACCCAGTGGCAAGCTGAACAGCGCGCTGTTGAACAGGCGCATCAGACGCTCTACATCAGGCTGCGAGAACTCTTCGCGCAGGCGGGCATAGCTGTTGTTGTCCGCATGATCGAGCTGTTGTTTCACTGATTTCAGGCGTTTTTCCAGATCGCGCAGGCGCTCATCCAGATCCTCGGCGCTGAATTGGCGCGACTGCGCAAGCGCACCGGCCAGCTCATCATGGGCATCCTTGGCAGCCAGTAGCTGCTGTTCCAGAACTCTTACGTCGTCGACCAGCGCAAAGCGGTTCTTCAGGACTGCCAGTTCGCCGATCCAGCGCTGGATGTTGCTGATCTCGCGCTCCAGGCGCATCAATTCTTGCGTGCCGCCACGCTGATCGTTCTGCAGCGAATCCTGTTCGTTACGGTAGTGCTCGCTCTGAATGACCAGCTCTTCTTTGCGCGCATTGGAATAGTCCTGCCATGTGCCGAGCAACGAGTCGAGCAACGGCGACAGGCGATGCAGCTTGCCGCGAAGGATGTCGCGCTGTCTGACGCCATTGGCCAGTGCTTCGACCAGCGGGCCGGCGAGGACCAGTGCGTTGTAGTCCTGCTCCATGCGTCGTACGTCGCGGAAGGCTTCTTCACATGCGGCGATGTAATCGACGCTGCCGGAACGCAGGCTGTGTTCGAACGCATCGAGAAACAGCTGCTTCAATTTGGCAGCGGTGATCTCGCGCATGTGCAGCAAGTTGATGAACAGCGCGCGGAAGGTCTTCAGGCTCTGTTCACTGGTCGAGCGCAGGGGAATCAGCGTCAGGTCCAGCGGAATCGACGTGTGGCCACCGACGAGCAAGCGGCGCAGTTCATCGGGCTTCAGCTCATAGGCCTTCAGGCCCTGGCTTTCCAGATTGGCAAACAGCTCCTTCTGGCGCAGGCAGGTGTCGTTCTTCTGGTAGTGAGCCAGGTCCAGCTTGCCGGCATAGGCGAAGAACTGGTGACCGAAACCGCCGCCCGGGCCACGACCGACCACGCCAATGACATGGGGGCCGTGGGGCAGGGAGACTTCGACGAGGATGTAGCTGGTGTCGGAAGCGAAATAGAAGCGGCGCGATTGATCAAGGCTGTATTTGCCGAAGCTCATGTCTGACATGCGCGCCAGAATCGGGAACTGCAAAGCGTTGATCGACGCACTCTTGCCCAGGTTATTCGCACCATAGACCGAGAGCGGATGCTCCAGTGGAAACAACCCGAGGCTGTAACCGGCCGTGTTCAGCAGCGCGAAGCGGCGTATGCCGTAGCGTTCCTGGCTCATGCGTCATGCTCCTGTTCTTCAGCGATCGCCCGGGCTAGCGCTTGCTCTTCGGTTTCTGCGGATTCATCGAATTCGGTGAGGTCCAGCGGATCGTCGGTTTCCAGCAGTCGCTCATCGCTGTCTTCGTCGATCAACACCGGGGCCGGTAACGGCAGGGCGCTATGCAGGCTGGCCGCCAGATCACGGTCTTGCTGCACGGACAGGCAGACGTCGAGGAAGCGATGCATGGGCGGCAGGAAGCGATAGATGCCCACTTCTTCTGCAGCGAATCCCAGTTGGGTCATGCGGCGCATGATTTTTTCTTCCAGCTCTTCCTGGGTCTGTACTTCAGCTTGCAGGAACAGATCGCGGTACTTTTCCAGCAGCGAGGGCAATTCGTCACGGCCCAGGCTACCGCCATCCAGCACGGCAACCGGGTCGCGGCCCTGGTCGGCCAGGTGCTCGACGAGGATGAATGTGAACAGCGCCAGACGTTGGGCCGTCTTGTTGACCTGCGCGGCCGCCAGATCAGGCACGAAGTAGTAGAACCCACGTGTGTCGCAGACCAGTTCGAAGCCCAGCGCCTTGAACAGGCCGCGGTACTGGTCCTGAAGATTCGACAGTTGTGCGTACAACTCGGGGTCGCGGCGGCTGACGTGGTAGCCCTTGAACAGCTCGCGGAAGATCGGCGCCAGCTGGGTCATTTCGGATAGATCAAGATGCATGGGCGGTGCCCTCGGAATTCTCTGGGGTGGCGTCTTTGCTCGAGAGCAGTGCGAAGGAGCGCAGGCTGACGCGGTGCTCCTGTGTCAGGTATTCGCGGCGCTCAAGGCGCTCGCGCTTGAAGCGTTTGTCCCGCGACAGGCGCGAAAACCAGTACAGCAATTCGTCGGTCGCGCCGGTGGGCTCCTGCTCCAGCAGCCAGACCATCAGATCCGGCATCGGCAGGGCGTCTTCGCAGCGCTCGACCATCTCTTTGACCGTACGCGGCGCGCGAGGCGGCTCGCCCTTGCGGGTGATGTTGGCCTTGGGGAAGTGCGCGGGCTTAGGCTCGAAGCGCGCCAGCGCATATACGTACGCTTCAACCTGATTTGCACTGCCGAGGAACGTACTTTGCGGACGGGTGAACATCGGCATAGCCGCTTGCGGCACCGCGTCGATCCCCCGCCGACGAATCGCCGACAGCGCCAGCGCTGCGCCCCGGGTCACGGCATTGTGGCGACGCGCTTCCTCACGCAGCGGCAGCAGCAATTCACGCGCATGACGCAGGGTCAGTTGCGCGCTGGTCTGCATTTCGAGGATCCGCGCGTGGGTGCGCAGCAGCATGTCGTCGTCGACCAGATGGCCGAGACGTTGCTGATCGGTGAGCATGCGCAGCAGCACGTTCTCTACCTTGCGCACGCCCTGTTCGAAGGCGCCATCGGCATTGACCAACTGGATCATCGGCTCGACGTATTCGTCCCAGGTTGCCAGCACCTCCGCGTAACGCTGACGCAGCGGGATCTGTCGATCACTGGTCTTGGCGCGCTCCGCCACGGCGACCAGTGCCTGCTCATCGTTGGCGAGCTTCTTCAATACATCGCGCACGCGCATGTCGAGCAGGCGCAGTTGCCGCGCCAGGTCACTGGCGTCGCGGGCGTCGAAGGCTTCCTGTATGTAGCCAGCCAGCCGTTCGAGGTGGCGCAGGTACGCTTCGATTTCCAGGCACAAGCCCAGCCGGTGCTCGCGGCGCAGGTACGAGAGGAAATCGTGGATCTGCGCGTTCAGCTCGAAACGGTTCGGGCTTTTCGCCACCGGGACCAGAATGTCGAGCCGAATCCAGACGTCCAGCAGAGTGGTGATGTCCTGGGGCGTGCTCTCCAATTGCTGGGCCGCCAGCTGCAAGCGCAGTTCGCTCAGGCTCAGAGTGCCTTGGTCGAAGTGCTCGCAGAGTGGCTCGAGAAGCGCCCAGTGTTCGGCAAGGGCGCGCAGGACGCGCTTAGGTTCGATCATCGGATGGTCGCTGACTGGCAAATAAAAGCGGCGATTGTACTGCATCGCCGGGCTCGTTTTTCACCCTCAGTCGATCAACAGCGGCGGGAAGCAGTGAAGGCCTGTAGAATCTCCCGCCTGACTTTATCCACAGGTAGCTGACCTTTGCTCAACGAGCCTCGCCGTCGCGCTTATCTGACCGCCATGCAGGTGGTCAGCTGGCTGCCGCGCACTGAATTGCCTTTCGCCGCGCCGTCGCGCCCCGAGCTGCTTGCGCCCGTGCCGCAGGTAGTGGATGCGCCCGCGCCGGTTATTCAGGCGGATGCGCCACGCGCGCCGGAACGCGACTCGCCACCCGCTGCCCCCACGCTTGTTGCGCGTACAGTCGAGCGGCCGAAGATCGATATACCCCGACCATCCAGTGCGCCCAAGCCAAAAGTCGTGCAGGAAGAAGAACGTGCGCCGGCCGTGGTGAAAGCGCCGGTTGTCCCGCCTCCACGTTTTGCCCTTCAGCTGTTGCGCGCCGGGAGCTGCCTGCTGCTTGTAGAGCTGGTGACCGGCGAGCCGTTTCAGAGCCGCGACCCTTCCTATCTGTTGCTCAAAGACATGCTGCGCGCCGCCGGTTTGCCGGACAGCCCTCAGATCATCGGTGAGCCTGTGCGCTGGCCGCTATTGGTGCGCGGGCAAATGGATCAAGGGCCGGAAGCCGCGCGGGATTTCGTCCAGGGCTTTCTGTATGCACGCGTCGAAGAACAACCCTGCGCCTGCCTGTGGCTGATCGGACTTCCGGCGCTGCGGTTTGCGGCTGAAACGGATGCTGAATCTTTCAATCTCGAACTCCAGGTCGACGGCCTGGGCTTGGCCTGGGCGCTGCCGGGTCTGGAATTGTTGATGGACGAGCCGCAGCGCAAGGCCGAAGTGTGGCGCTCCATGCGTCAGTTGATGGGCCGTTGGAAGACCGTAGATGAATGACGCAGTAACGTTTCGCCGCATGACTGAAGCTGACCTTGATGCCGTCCTGAAGATCGAATATGCCGCGTTCAGCCATCCCTGGACGCGGGGCATTTACCTCGATGCGCTGAAGTCATACGAAGTCTGGCTGATGTTCGAAGGCAGTCAGCAAGTAGGGCACGGTGTGATCAACGTGATCATTGATGAGGCGCACTTGCTCAACATTACGGTCAAGCCAGAGAGCCAGGGACGTGGGTTGGGGCTGGTGCTGCTTGAGCACCTGATGAAGCGCGCCTACGAAATAAATGGCCGGGAATGTTTTCTTGAGCTGCGAGACAGCAACCGGTCGGCGTATCGCTTATATGAGCGCTATGGCTTCAACGAAATAGGCCGACGTCGGGATTACTACCCAGCAGTGGGCGGGCGTGAGGACGCGGTCGTCATGGCCTGTACGCTGTTCGAATAAATCAGAGGCCGTCGTGGGGCGAACCAGGTTCGCTCCCACAACACTCAAGCCGCTGATCAGACGCCAGGCTTGCCATCCAGCGGATCGAGAATAGCCATTTCTTCTTCATCCAGGCCATCGCCACCGCCGACGTCATCTTCATCGACAATGCTCAGGTCCAGATCAGCCGGGCCATCTTCGCCGGCTTCACGGGGCGAGCGCGCGCCGTCTTCACGGATCAATGTTTCCGGGCTCATGTCGTCGTCGGTCGGGTTGTGATCTTCGGTAGAGGCACCGGTCAAACCGGCTTCACGTGCACGTTCATCAGGAATCAACGTGTCCAGCTCATCTTCAGGGATGACATCGCCAATGCGCCCGCTCGGCTCATTGTTGTCGTTGAAGTTGAGCTCTTCCATTGATCCCATGCGGTCTTCGTTGTCATCGATGGGCTCAGGTTGAGTGGCATCGAATGGACGGCGTGAATCGTTCATGGCAAATCCTCAGTAATGTCGGTCCTAATGGGTGGACCGGACGACATGGCGAAGATTCCATCCACTTCCTGATCGGTGCCGCCGATGGGGCGATCACCGCGCGTGACCTGAAGCGCCGAGACCCAGTCATAGCTGAGCATCATTTCCGAGGCATCAACGCATGAACGAACTACAAGACTTGATCGACAACAACGAACGTTGGGCTGCCGCCATCAAGGAAGAAGACCCCGAGTTCTTTGCCAAGCTGGCGCGCCAGCAGACGCCGGAATTCCTATGGATCGGTTGTTCGGACGCCCGTGTACCCGCCAATGAAATCGTCGGCATGCTGCCGGGGGATCTGTTCGTGCACCGCAACGTGGCTAACGTAGTGCTGCACACCGACCTTAATTGCCTGTCGGTGATTCAGTACGCCGTCGATGTGCTGAAGGTGAAACACATTCTCGTTACCGGTCACTACGGATGTGGCGGCGTGCGCGCTTCGATGCAGGATCGCCAGTTCGGCCTGATCGACGGCTGGTTGCGCACCATTCGCGACCTGTACTACGAAAACCGCGAGCTGCTGGCGAAACTGCCGACTGAAGAAGAACAGGTCGACCGGTTGTGCGAGCTGAACGTGATTCAGCAGGTCGCCAACGTTGGCCATACCAGCATTGTGCAAAACGCCTGGCATCGCGGGCAGAAGTTGTCCGTCCACGGCTGCATCTATGGCATCAAGGACGGGCGCTGGAAAAGTCTGAACGCGACCATCAGCGGCCCGGAGCAATTGCCGCCGCAGTATCGGTTGCGTCCGCAGGGGGAGTGATCGAGTAGGGCAAGCGTCCATCAAGGTGTAGGAGTGAGCTTGCTCGCGATAGCGTCAGTCCAGTCACATCTGTGTGCGCTGAGGACATCGCGAGCAAGCTCACTCCTACAGGATCGATGCGTTAAAGCTGAGCGCTCTTCATCTGGGGCAGCGGCTTCTGCAGCTGCTTGATCTGCCGCGACACCTCGCCCGTCCGGCATTTCGCGGCCGCCTGATCCGGCGTCAACTTGCGGACCGTGGTGAAGAACAACTTGCAGGTCTGAACCTTGTTGGTCACCTGCCAGTTGGTCGTGCACTGGTTCAACAGCGCCGCCGGATCGGTTGCCGGTTTCTGGCCCATGCCGGCCTGCCAGCACGCCGCGCTCAGGTCCTGGCCCATGACCTTCAAACCGGCTTCATCCGCCTTGGCTTCGTCCCCGCCGTAATTGCTTTTGTCCGCTGCATTCCAGATATAGCTCGGGTGATTCGAACCCAGCACCGCGACGCTTTGCCCACTGGCCGGGCTGATGCTACCCAAGCCCAACACCGGAACCGTCACGTTGTACTGCTGCTTCAGCCAGGCGCGCACCGGGGCACCGAACGCGACCATCGGCAGCGATGTGCCCGCAGTACTTTGAGTGAGCTGCTTCACCATGCTGGTCTGGTAATCGGTGAAATAGCTGTAAACGTTTTCGAGGTCCTTGCCGGCGTTGGAGGGCGCAGCAATCGGCGCGATGTCGATGATGGTCTGATAGGCCGGCGTCTGCTCCTTGGCGATGCCGTTCTCCGTGAGCAGCTCAGACCAGCGGTCGGTAGTGGCCGAGAACAGATAGTCCTGAGCCTGAGTCAGCGAGTAGTCCGGAGGGAAATGCAGCAGCTCGACGCTCTTGCGGTTTTCCAGCGCCATGCCCAGCGGCAAAAACAGATACCAGTTGTAGGCGAATTTGCCATCGGCGTTGAGTTTGCTTGCGCCGGCGTAGGCCAGGTCGCCGGCGTCGAGCAGCGCTGAAAGTGGTTTGTCGTAGCCGTCCGGTACGCCGGTGATGTCGGCGTAGATCACATCGTTGTCATTGTGCACCGCGACCTGGGCCACGCCGTAGCCATCACGCTGCACGCTTTGCGTGAGGTAGTGCTCGATGGTCTGTTCCAGCGTCCAGTTTCGGAAGCAGATGACATTGCAATTATTCGGGTAGGCAAACAGGTGCGTGACGCGCTCCTTGCTCCCCAGTTTCACGTTGACGTCAGCCTGAGCGTTGAGGCTCAGCGTCAGTACAGTAAGGGCGATACTCAGTGCAGCTGTTTTCTTCATGCTCATGTCCTTGTTGGCGTAAACACCCCTCTGCGTGGGTGGTGTTTCGATAATGAAACACTTGGACAAGGCTGGGAATGGGCTGGGAAGGCCGCGGTGACATTTTTCAATGGCGCCCGCCTCACAACACGAACCGCTGAACCACCGTGTTCAGGTCGGTTGCCAGCATCGACAGCGCATTGCTCGCCACCGTGGTTTGCTGCGCCCCCGACGCCGATTGCGTTGACAGGTCGCGAATGCTGCTCAGGTTGCGATCAACTTCGTTAGCCACTTGCGCCTGTTGTTCGGCGGCGCTGGCGATCAGCATGTTCCGGTCGCTGATGGTCGAGGTTGCGCTGATGATGACGGTCAGTGCGTGTCCAGTGGCAGCGGCCTGCTCCAGAGTCAGATTGGCCTGAGCAGCGGTGACGCGTAACGTTTGCGCGGTTTCCTGGGTGCTTTTCTGTACATCGTTGATCAGGGTTTCGATCTCGGTGGTCGACGCGCTGGTGCGTTGAGCGAGTGAGCGCACTTCGTCGGCGACCACAGCGAATCCACGACCTGCTTCGCCCGCGCGTGCAGCTTCGATGGCGGCATTCAGTGCAAGCAGGTTGGTCTGGTTGGCAATCGCGCGAATGACTTCGAGGATCTTGCTGATGCTCAGCGTGCGCTCGGCAAGGCCATCGGCCTGGTGAGAGGAATCAAGAACGTTGTCGGTCAATTCCTTGATCGAATCGATGGTGCCGGTCAGGCGCAGGCGCCCCTCGGCGGCCGCTTCGTTGGACGCCTTCGATTCGATTGATGTGCTGCTGGCGTTGTCGGCGACTTCCCCGGCAGCCTGACTCATCTGGTTCACGGCAACCGCCGCCTGCTCGATCTCATCGTTCTGCAGTTGCAGATTCCTCGCGCTGGCCTCTGCGATCGCGCCCATCTCCTGAACTGACTGGCTTAGCTGGCCCGCTGCGGCGTAAATCTGATCGATCGTGCCATGCAGATTGGCGCGCATCAGGCCCAGGGTCTTCAGCAGTTGAGCCGTTTCGTCCTTACCTTCCGGAATCGGCTGCGGGCTTAGATCTCCCTGGGCAATGGTGCTGGCGATGTGCAGCGACTGACGCAGGGGGCGGATGATGCTCAGGCTCAGTCGCCACGCGAGCAGCAAAGTGAGCACCAGCGCCACCGCGATGGCGCTGACGGCGATGATGCGGGTCTGCTGGAAGCGCGCGCCGGCGGCATCGACGGCGCCCGCCGCACTTTGCTTGTTCAGCTCGCGCAGCAACTGCACCTGCATGTCCATCAGGTCACCCTGCAGGCTCAGCGTGGTGTTGAGCAGCATGCGCGCGTCGTCCAGTTTGCGTTGTTCAATCAGCGCGATTTCGTCGTGTAGCCCCGGCATGAAGGCGCCATAGGCGTCTTGAAGCGCCTTGATGGAGTCCCGCTCGGTGCTGTCAGTGGCGTGGGCGAGATAATCGACGAAGCCTTTTTCGACTTCGTTCTTCAACTGCTCGACATTGATCTTGCTGGTAACCACCGCGCCGGGGTCGTCGGCATTGGCAATCAGCCTGGCGCTCTCGCCGCGCAATTTGATCAGGTCGATGGCGATTGCGTCGGCCATGGCAATGCTGGGCAACGACCCACTCTCCACCGCTTTTCCCTGATCGCGGATGCTCTGCATCTGCAACAGGCAAAACACACCGAGCCCGACCAGCAGCAGCGCAGTCACGCCGAAGCACAGCACCAACCGCTGGGTAATCCTGAAGCGACGCAGGAAAGCAGGCCTGGAGGACGGACGGACTACACGACGCAATAACCTTTTCACTGCCACCCATCCCATCGACGAAAAACCGGAGAAATGGTTATAGAGGTGTTCCATGATGTCTTTGTGACATTGCCGGGAATGTTTCGGAATTGTTGCGGTAGGGTCAGCTGATGAAAGCGAGCATGACGTCAGCGGGGATACGAGTGGGCACTGGCAGCGCGGATTGTGGGATACGTCCTTACGTGTCTCGGAGACCTTGTTGCGTTATTTTCTGTACATACAATAATTCAATGCAGATAATCTTCGACATCGCAAAACGCGACATCACCCTTCTTAAGCGTGGCCTCGACTTTGGGGATGCCGGGTTGGTATTCGCCGGCAGGCATTTGACCAGCGAAGATTGCCGGCAGGACTACGGGGAAACCCGATACATCACGATCGGTGTGTTGTCAGAACGGTATGGTGGTATTGGTCTGGACGCCGCGCGGCGCGGCTCGCCGTATCATTTCCATGAGAAAAGCCAATGAGCGTGAACAAAACCTCTACCGGCATCGACTGGGTTGATCCCGACGATGCCCCCGAATTGTCAGATGCATACTTCGATCATGCTGATGAGTACATGGGAGAACAGCTGGTCAAGCGTGGCCGACCTCGTGCGGCGGTTCTGCGAGAGCGGATTACCATTCGCCTGGAGCACGACGTGGTGGAGCAATTCCGTGCGTCAGGACCGGGCTGGCAAACGCGTATGAATGCCGCGCTGGTCGACTGGCTAAAAACCCATGAGCCATCTGAAATATCGCTATGACCTTCCAGGCACCCTAAGCCCCAATCTCCTCCATAAACTCCCTCAAGAACCGCTCCGCCCGGGCATGCCTGACCTGCGCCATATGGCGGCCCGCGGCCGTTTTAAACCCCTGCGCCAGGGTGAAGATTTTGGTTGTGAAGTGATCGACGGCGAAGCGTTTGTCGTCCAGGTCGCGCTGTTGCGCCTGCGGGTCGACCGGATCGTAGAGATGGCTGCCCATCCGCCCGGACACGTAGAACAGCCGCGCCACGCCAACCATGCCGAGGGCGTCGAGACGGTCGGCGTCCTGCAGGATTTTTGCTTCCAGCGAGGTCGGCGTGATGTCGGCCGAATAGCTGTGGGACTCGATGGCGTGTGCGACGGCCTGGGTGCGCTCCTCGTCCCAGCCCATTTCGGCCAGTAGCTCGGTCGCTTTTGCCGCGGCCAGACGCGAGGCGCTTGAGCGAAAGGGCGAGTTCTTTTCCACCGAAACGCAGTCGTGGAGCAGGGTGGCGGCGAGCAGGACTTGATGATCACCGCCCTCCGTGTCACGAATGGCGCAGACGTTGCTCCAGACTCGGTGCAGGTGGGAAACGTCGTGGGAGCCGTCGAGCCTTTCCGCCACGGTGTGGGGAATCAGCAGGTCGGCGAGGGACTGAAAAGGGGCGAATGAGAGAGCGGTCATTGATCATCCTGTCGATGTCGGCGGACGGTGCGCCAGCATACAGATTGACCCGCACCAGCGCGGCCGGTTCGCTGATCTCTGCCACGCACATCGCGCAGCAGAGATCAGTCAGCCGTTGCGGCGTTGCATCACTGGCCTTTCATGGCCGCTGTCAGCTTGTCCACGTTGTAGCGAAACATCGTCACGTACGTCGCCGCCGGGCCGTCTGTGGGCGACAGCGATTCCACATACAGCTCGCCGCCCGGGTGCGCGCCGCTGGCTTTGGCGATCTGCTGCACCAGGCGCGGGTCGCCGGAGTTCTCGAAGAAGTAGGCGCTGACGTGCTCCTTTTTGATCTGATTGATCAGCTTGCCGACGTCAGCGGCAGAGGCTTCGGTTTCAGTGGAAAAGCCCAGTGGCGAGAGAAAGGTCACGCCATAGGCGTCGCCGAAATAGCCAAAGGCGTCGTGGGACGTCAGCACCTTGCGTTGTGCGACCGGGATGGTGCCGATCTGCGCACGGGCATAAGCGTCCATGTCCTGCAGTTGGGCGATGTATTTCTCACCGTTGGCTTTGTAATCGGCGGCATTGTCCGGGTCGGCTTTCTGCAGGGCCTTGATGATGTTTCTGACGTAAACGACGCCGTTTACCGCACTGTTCCAGGCATGGGGGTCGGTGATCTTCTTGCCGTCTTCTTCCATGCTGCGGGTCATGATCCCGTCAGAGAGCACGACAGGCTGGCCTTTGTAGCCGGAGGCGGTAATCAGCCGATCCAGCCAGCCCTCCAGATGCAAGCCGCTGACAAATACTACGTCGGCTTTTTTCAGCGCCTGGGCATCATTTGGCGTGGGCTCGTAGACATGAGGATCGCCATTGGGCCCGATGAGCGAGGTCACGTGGACGTGATCGCCACCGACGTTGTGCACCATGTCGGCGATGACGGTGAACGAGGCGACGGTTTCCAGGGTTTTTGCCTGGGCGAAGTTGGCCAGGCCCGACAACGCCAGTGCGGCGGTCAGAAGCGTGAAACGTTTCATGGTGGTTTCCTTGCGGTAAGAGGACGATCAGCCGGACAGATGAACCCTCGGGAACAGCCGGCGTACAAAGCCGCTGCGTCCAAAGAACAGTGAGAACCCGTAAAAGACGCTGGCGGTAAGCACGATGGCCGGTCCCGAAGCGACGCTGGCGTGGTAGGAGACGATCAGGCCGATGAAGCCCGAGAGCGTCGCCACGGCGGTCGAAATTACGATCATGCCGGTGAGCGAGCGAGCCCAGAACCGCGCGACGGTGGCGGGCAGCATCATCATGCCGACGGCCATAAGCGTGCCCAATGCCTGAAACCCCGCCACCAGATTGAGCACCACCAGCAGCAGAAACAGCACGTGATACAGCGAACCCCGGCCCCCCACAGCGCGCAGAAAACCCGGGTCGAAGCATTCGAGGATCAACGGGCGGTAGATCAACGCGAGCAGAATCAGGGTGAATGAGGCGATGCCGCCGACCATGAAAATCGCCTGATCGTCGATCGCCAGAATGGTGCCGAACAGCACGTGAAGCAGGTCCACGTTGGAGCCGTGCAGTGAGACGATCAGCACGCCGGCGGCCAGCGATGTCAGGTAAAAGCTGGCGAAGCTGGCGTCTTCACGCAGCGTTGTGTAACGGCTTACCAATCCTGAGAGCAACGCCACGGCGAGACCTGCGATCAGGCCGCCGAAGCCCATCGCCGGGAGTGACAATCCGGCGAACAGAAACCCCACCGCAGCACCCGGCAACACCGCGTGACTCATGGCGTCCCCCACCAGGCTCATGCGCCGCAGCATCAGCAGCACACCGACCGGACCGGAGCCGATGCCCAGCGCCAGACACGCCACCAGGGCGCGGCGCATGAAACCGAAATCGACGAAGGGCTGGATCAACAGGCTATAGAGCGTCACAGCGTTTGCTCCCCATCGGCGTCGCACGGCTGTGCGTCAGGGTTCCAGTGTTCGGCCATGTTCTTGGCGCGGCGCAGGTTGTCGTCGTTGAGGATGTCGGCGGTGTCGCCCCAGGCAATGATTTCCCGTGCCAGCAGCAGCGTGCTCGGGAAATGCTGACGCACCTGCTCGATGTCATGCAGGACGGCGATGACGGTGCGCCCTTGGCCGTGCCAGGTGCGGATCAATTCCAGCAAGTCCCGCGTGGTGCGTGCATCGATGGCGGTGAAGGGCTCGTCGAGCAGAATCACCGAAGCGTCCTGCAATAAAAGCCGGGCGAACAGCACGCGTTGAAACTGACCCGACGACAGCGAGCTGATGCTGCGTTGCTCGAACCCCGCCAAACCCACGGCCCCTAACGCCTCCTGTGCCTGTTGAGCGTGCTTGCGCGTGGCGCCGCGGAACGCGCCGATGCTGCGCCATGCGCCCATCATCACGGTGTCGGCCACGCTGAGCGGAAAGCTGCGGTCGATCTCGGCAGCTTGTGGCAGATAACCGATGTGCCGCGTTGCCAGCTGGTTGCGCTCGACGCGCCCCGCGGCGGGTTTGAGCGTCCCGGCGATGGCTTTGATCAGCGTGGATTTACCGGCGCCGTTCGGCCCGACGATCGCCGTCAGGCTGCCCGCCGCGAATCGGCCGTTCGCGTGGTGCACCGCTGGCCGGCGCTCATAGGTGAGCGTCAGGTCGTGGAGGTCAATGGCGGCACTCATGGAATCGCCACCGCCCAGGCAACGCCGATCCACAGCAGCACCAGCACGGCGAGGGAAATCATCACGCGTTTGCCAGCCGATTGAGCCAGAGCGGACGTTGCAAGGGAGGGGGAAAGCCGAGAGTCGCGTTTCACGTAAAGGACTGCCTGAAATACTTTGTTATAGTATTACATCACCTTTGGCTTGATCTGCAAAGCGCGATTTGGGTGAGTTTCAGGCAGGCGACAGTTTCCTTCATGCACGGGAGGGTGGCGTTCCACCGCTGCGATAAACCCTGTAGTTTTCGATCACTTTTCTCTTTGCCAGGATAATCTCCATGACCGTTTCTCACCGGCGTCCGGTACCTCTCGCCAAATGCTACCGCTTGCTCAACCATGGCCCGACGGTCTTGATCAGCGCTGCCCACGACGGCCAACGCAACATCATGGCGGCGGCGTGGGCGATGCCGCTGGACTTCCAGCCGCCGAAAGTGACTGTCGTTCTGGATAAGTCCGTATGGACGCGGCAGTTGCTCGAAGGCTCCGGCACGTTTGTGATCAACGTGCCGACCCTCAGCCAGATCGATATCGTCGAAACGGTCGGCTCGACCTCGGGGCTGGACATCTCCCAAGAACAAGGCCTGGATAAATTCAAGGCTTATGGTCTGGAGACCTTCGCGGGCTCCCACGTTGAAGCGCCCCTGCTGGAAGGCTGCGCAGGCTGGCTGGAGTGCCGATTGATTCCCGAGCCGCACAACCAGAGCGCGCACGATCTGTTCATCGGCGAAGTGGTCGCGGCGTGGGCGGATGAGCGCGTGTTTTCCGAAGGGCACTGGCATTTCGAGGGGCATGACGCGCTGCGGACGATTCACCATGTCGCGGGCGGGCATTTTCTGGTGATCGGCGATGGCGTGGAGGGCAAGGTGCTGCCGCGATCTGCCGACTGATGATGCCTCGCTTGCCATGACCGCGCCCCTGATTGGAAGGAGCGCGGTGACGCAGGTTCCGTCGCCGGACGTGGATGCAGCTCAGTCCTTTGACAGTTCGCCGTTCACCAGCCGCCAGGTATTCAGCGGATTGCCGGCTTTCAACGCAGGCGGTAGCAGCGAGTCCGGCACGTTCTGGTAACACACGGGACGCAGGAATCGATCAATGGCCGTCGCGCCTACCGAGGTGCTGCGACTGTCGGAAGTGGCCGGGAAAGGCCCGCCGTGGACTATCGAATAACTCACTTCGACGCCGGTCGGGAAGTCATTGAACAGAATCCGTCCCGCCTTGCGCTCCAGGATCGGCAGGAGCGACTGGGCGGTGGCTTCGTCGCCGTCGTCGAACTGCAGCGTCACGGTCAGTTGCCCGTCGAAGCTGGCAGCGACCTTCTGCAGATCGGCAACGTCGGTGCAGACAATCAGCAGCGCGCTTGGTCCGAAGTTCTCGTCCTCCAGCGCAGGGTTGGCGAGGAAGGTGGCCGAGTCGGTACGGAAAAAAGCCGGGCGTGCCTGGAATGAACCTTCGGCCTCCTGACCTTCCGCCACCAGCGTTACACCGGACGCGCTGTGCAGATTATTCAAGCCGTTGCAGTAAGCGCCGTGGATATTTGGCGTCAGCATGGTGGTCGGTAGTTTGTCAGACAACGCCTTGGCCGAGGCCGACACGAACGTCTCCAGCGCGTCGCTTTCCAGTGCCAGCAGGATGCCGGGATTGGTGCAGAACTGCCCCGCGCCCATAACCAGCGATTCGACAAAACCCTTGGCGATGGCTTCGGCACGGGCCAGCAAAGCAGCCGGCAGCAGGAACACCGGGTTGATGCTGCTCATCTCGGCATACACCGGGATCGGCACCGGACGCGCTTGAGCCGCTGCCACGAGCGCCAGGCCGCCACGGCGGGAGCCGGTGAAGCCCACCGCCTGAATCAATGGGTGGCTGACCAGCGCCTGGCCGACGGCAATGTCCTTGTCGATCAGCAACGAGAAAACGCCCTCCGGCATGCCCGTGTCGCGCGCCGCTTTCTGAATCACGCGTCCCACCAGTTCGCTGGTGCCCAAGTGAGCCGGGTGCGCCTTGACGATGACCGGGCAGCCAGCCGCCAGCGCTGAAGCGGTGTCGCCGCCGGCGACCGAGAAGGCGAGGGGGAAGTTGCTGGCGCCGAACACTGCCACCGGGCCAAGGCCGATGCGCCGCAGACGCAGGTCGGCGCGCGGCAGTGGCTGGCGCTCCGGCATTGCGGTGTCGACCACGGCACCGTGCCAGCGGCCATCACGCAGCAGGCTGGCAAACAGTTTGAGCTGGTTCACCGTGCGCATCCGCTCGCCTTCAAGGCGTGGCTTGGGCAGGCCGCTTTCGACATGAACGCGCTCGGTCAGCACATCGCCCAGGTCCAGAAGGCCTTGGGCGATGGCTTCTAGAAAGGCGGCGCGTTGATCGTCACTCAATTGCCGGTAGTGATCGAATGACGCCTCGGCCAGTTCGCACGCAGCGTTGACGTCTTCCAGCGTGCTGGCGCCAAACGACGGTGCCAGGGGTTCACCCGTGGCGGCGGCGAGGGCAAAAACCTCTCCGGCCTGGCCCCGCACAGCGCGTTGTCCGATGATCGTTTCACCAAGAATCTGCATTGCTCAACACCTCTCGAGGGCGGCGACCGTCAGTTGGCACCGCTGTGGCCAGCCCTTGAGGTTACCTCATGGCGCTGCGATCGCCACCGGTCCGGGTGTTGAGCTTGCTGCGGCGCCTTTGGCCGCGCTTATTGCTGCAGCTTATTGCTGAACGACGCTGAATCCTTCAAACGCAGTTTGCTGCTGGATCGCGCTGACGATGTTCTTGCGCGTGGCGGGCTGCTGGTTACCGTCCTTGTCCACGAACACCTCGCTCTGCAGCTCGGCCTCCTCGCCTTCACCGACGAACGAGAAACCCAGGAATTCAAAGGCTTCCCGGTCCGCGTTGGCTTTCGAGCGCGGCGTACGCAGGGGCAGGGTGACGCTGGCGCCGTCCTTGCTGATGACGAAAACCTCGGCTTCCTTCTTCGGCCGTGCCGCTTTGCTCTTGCCGCCGCTCGGGTTGCTGACCGCTTGATGCGTCTGGTTGAGCACTTTCAACGCCAGGCTGTAGACCAGCTCCTGGAAACTCGGGTCGTCCTTGTAGCTGGAGAGAATCCGGCTGATCGGAAACTTCGCGCTCAGGTCTTCGAGTGCGGCCATGTCGGCGGCTTCGGCGTCCTTGAGCTGTTTAAGCTGACCCATCAGTTCGTAGGCCTGGTCATCATCGAATCGGTCATGGGCGGCGCGTATGGCCAGGCGCAGATCGCGAATCTGGTCGCTTTCCTTGGCGCTCTGAAACGCGTCGAGCACCATCTCGCTGATGGTTTTGGCCTGTGGCACATGTTGTGAAAGGTTGATGGCTTCTTCGTAGGCTTGCTTCGACGACACGGCGTTTGCCGCCGGATCGGTATGGGAATCAGACATTGAACATCCACTGCTTCGTTAACTGGGTTTGAGGCGCGAAAAGCCCGGGGCGTTTCGAGGGGCGTAATCTATTGGACGAGAGCGCCGTTGTCACGGATTGCCGTCTTCGCCCGGGCCACAGGGCAACATCCAGCCGTCTTGCCGCATGCGCGCTACGCTATGAGTTCATCGAGCCACAGGCGCCGGACCATGCGAAAAATCTGGGTGCGTTACATCGATTTGCTGGAACACGATCTCAGCACGCAAATCTTCGACAACATCAAAAACCTGCTGGTGTGCGCGCTGTTGTTCGCGGCGGGCACCAGTGCGTTGAGGGCGGATTACCACCAGTTCATCGGTGTACTGGTGTCCGGCGCTACTGGATGGGGGCTGATTGGCGTGTCCGCCGTGCTGATGTTCCTGAACGTCAGCGACGGCATTCGCAGGCTTGGCAAGCTGCGCTACCACGTGGCGATTCAGATTCTGGTGTCGCTGGTTTATCTGCTGATCGCTGCCAGACTGGTGGAAGTGGTCTGGGCGTTTCGGGCTGGTTGAGGGGAGGTTGGCCTTAAGGTGCACCACGGAGCAGGGTTGATGACGTTCCGAGACAAATCTGGTTGAAACCTAAACGCCAGAAACAACAAAGCCCGCGCAAGGCGGGCTTTGTTGAGGTACTTGGTGGCTACACAGGGACTTGAACCCCGGACCCCAGCATTATGAATGCTATGCTCTAACCAACTGAGCTATGTAGCCAAGTGGCGCGCATTATTCGCTCAGATCGAATATGTGTCAAGCGTCTCTTTGAAAAAAATTATCCACGCGATCAATCGGTTAGCCTCCCGCACCGTCAACCATCCTTCATCCCCGCACCTCGGTGACAGTTTCACTGCTCACGATGAGTGCTTTTGCCCCACTTTCGAGCACCCGGCGTGCACTCTGCCGGGTCTCGTGCCCGGTTTGATGGCCTCGTGCTATCGGTCCGTTTTTTGCTTATGCCTGCCGCAGCGCTGCCGATATGGATGTAGGCAGCTGCGGATTTCGACAAGCCATAACGCGGCCCTGGTTCAAAAGATGGGCGGTTATCGTTTTCAAAACACAGACATGGCATTTTGCCGGTAAAAATGTAAGGCAGCGCAGCGATGATCATGGGTCGTGCAGCGGTTGTCGGTGAGGAGTAGTCGGCTATGCAGAGTCTTTTGTCGCCAGGCATCCGCCTGCTCGGACGTCTCGGGTTCGCACGCAAGTTTCAGGTGCTCTTCTTTCTATTCATTTTGCCGCTCGCAGGCAGCCTTTGGATGATCGGGCAGGATTACCGCAGCAAGCTGGAGGTGATTTCTCAGGAACAAGCCGGCGTGCGCCAACTCATGGCGCTTGATGCGCTGGATGTGCAGCTGACGGCCCAGCGCAACCGCGCTGCGCGCTGGAAGGCCGTCGACATTCTTCGTGATCCGACGCCAGCCGCGAAGGCAGCCATGAACGCGCTGGATGCCGCCAACCCTGACCTGACCCGAACCCTCGCTTCTCTGGGCGATGAGCTCAAAGCGCAGAACGCCAGCGCGGACATCATGACGCGTTATCAAGCGGTGCAGGCTTCGGTCAAAGGCATGGATTCGGAATCTCTGCGCACCGTTGGCTGGTGGCCGGACGGCTATGACCGTTTTACCTCCGCCCTCACAGCGTTGCAGAGTCTGCGAGAGCAGATCGCCATGGACAGCGGCTTGATTCTCGATCCATGGCTTGAAACCTACTTGCTGATGCAAATCTCTACGCAGCAGGCGCCGGAACTGGTCGAGCGCGTAGGGCGGATGGCGAGTATCGGCCAATCGTCGATCGCGTCCGGGCAGTTCTCGTTGCAGAGCCGTCTTCAAATGCGCGACCTGCGCAGTCGTATCGGTGACGCGCGGGATCAACTGGTCAAAGCCGTGGGTTCGCTCCAATCCAAAGCGTATCCGGGCATGGAAGTCTGGACGCGTCAGTATGAAGACAGTCTTCAGCGCCTTGATAACGAATTGAAAGTGCTCGACGACGGTGTATTCGGCGGCAGCATCAAGTTAGACCCTGCTGCTTTCGAGCGCAGCGTCGATGGCGTCAGCGAAGGACTGGCGGCCTTGCGCAAGCAATCACTGTCGTCACTGACCAGTCGGCTCGATTATTACCATGAGCAGTCGACTCTGCAGTTCGTTCCGGTGGCCGCAATTTTCAGCATTCTTGCGCTCGCGGCGCTGTATCTATTCATGTGCCTGCAAGCGTCGATCCAGCGCAGCGCCAAGGGCATTACGACCCTGGCCGAGTCGCTGCGTGACGGCAATTTGTGCGTTGAGGTCGCCGTCCAGGGGCGTGACGAACTCGCTGCAATCAGCACCGCCCTCAACGTTGCGGTGGTGCAACTGCGCACCAGTCTGCTGGGCGTCAACCACGAAACCCAGCAACTGGGTTCTGCGGTGCTGACCCTCAATGCGCAGTCCGGCAGCACGCTCAACGAAGTTGAAGATCAACAGCAGCAAATCAGTCAGATCGCCGCTGCGGCCACCGAGCTGGCCGCGACGTCCATTGGTGTGGCCCGCAGCTGTGAAGCCGCATCCGGCAGCGCCCAGGCCACCCGACGCATCGCCGAAGACAGCAGCCGCGACAGTCAACGCACCACGGCGAGCATTCAGCAGCTGAACCAGAAGCTAACCGACACCGCCAACGCGTTGAGCAAAGTCAGTGAGCAGGGGCAGCAGATCCAGTCCGTGGTGGACACCATCCGCGGCATTGCCGAACAGACCAACCTGCTGGCGCTCAATGCTGCCATCGAAGCGGCGCGAGCGGGGGAGCAGGGCCGTGGCTTCGCCGTGGTCGCTGACGAAGTGCGCAGTTTGTCGCAGCGTACCCAGGCGTCGACCGCGCAAATCGCCGGGACCGTGGACAGCCTGCGTTCGACCGTCAGTCAGGCCGTCAGCCTGATGGAGGCGGCATGTGGCCAGGCGGTCAGTGATGCACAGTCGGTGACCGGGCTGGGCGAGCGGCTGGAAGAGATCGCCAGCGCGGTGCAGATCGTCACTGACACGCTGGCGCAGATCGCCACGGCGGTTGAGGAGCAGGCCTCGACGGCGGACGAGGTCAGCGGCAACATCCAGCAGGTTGATCAGGCTGCTGGCCGTTTGCTTGAAGGCGCGCGTGCGGTCAATCAGGCCGCAGACACACTGACTAAAGGCAGTCGGGCCTTGAGTGACAACACCGCGAGATTCCATTTAGGGTGAGCCGCGCAGGCGAGGCGTGAGGGTGATCGGCGTGCGACTGCATGCACGCCATCATGCGGCAGCGTGTGGCGCGGGTTGAAAGAAGAAAGGCAGGCGACGTATAAGATCCGTCGCTTTCTTTTGGTATTTCGATACCCATCGCCGTAGGGGATTTCTCCATGACCGACAGCAGTGCCGCAGGTGCGGCGGTTTATTCGCCCCTGACGTTAGCGTTGTACGACGCCTGGGTGTTGGGCATCTCCAATCGGTATGCCTGGCGTTGCACGACCGACGAGGTGTTGTTGCCGTTCTTCCGCGCCAATGTTCGCGCGCATCATCTGGATATCGGTGTCGGCACGGGTTATTACCTGGCCAAGGCGAAGCTGCCGGTGGCCACCCAAATCACCCTGATGGACCTCAACCCCAGCAGCCTCGCCGCTGCCAAGCGCAGAATCGGCCGGTCAGACACGCGCACCTTTCAGCACGATGTGATGACGCCGATCCCCGGCAACGAGCGTTTCGATTCGATATCGCTGTTCTACCTGCTGCATTGCCTGCCAGGTCCGCTGGCGGCCAAGGCGGCGATCTTTGCTCACCTCAAGCACAACCTGAACCCTGACGGCGTATTGTTTGGCGCAACGATTCTGGGGGACGAGGTGGGGCACAACGGCTTCGGTCGCAAGCTGATGGCGGTCTACAACAAGAAAGGCATCTTCGGAAACAGCCAGGACACCCAAGCTGGTTTCGAGGCGCATTTGCGGACTCATTTTCGCGAGGTAACGCTCAAGCGCGAAGGCGTAGTTCTGCTGTTTCGCGCAGCGCAGCCGATCGTCTGAGGCGCATGAAAAGCACAAAGCCCGCGGATCACTGAGTGATGCGCGGGCTTTGGTGTTCAACGAGGTTCGTGGGAGTCCACGAGCTCGTCAGACGTTGAAACGGAAGTGCAGAACGTCGCCGTCCTTGACGATGTAATCCTTGCCTTCCAGGCGCCATTTCCCCGCTTCCTTGGCACCGGCCTCACCCTTGTACTGGATGAAGTCGTTGTAGGCGACGCACTCGGCGCGGATGAAGCCTTTTTCGAAATCGGTGTGGATCACGCCGGCAGCCTGTGGCGCGGTGGCGCCGACACGGACGGTCCAGGCACGCACTTCTTCGACACCGGCAGTGAAGTAGGTCTGCAGGTGCAGCATTTCGTAGCCGGCGCGGATCACGCGGTTCAGACCAGGTTCTTCAAGGCCCAGGGCCTCCAGGAACATGTCCTTTTCTTCGCCGTCATCGAGTTCGGCGATTTCCGCTTCGATCTTGTTGCAGACCGGCACCAGCATTGCGCCTTCTTCTTCGGCGATAGCACGAACCACGTCCAGGTGCGGGTTATTCTCGAAACCGTCTTCCGCGACGTTGGCGATGTACATGACCGGTTTGGTGGTCAGCAGATGGAAGCCCTTGATGACGGCTTTCTCATCGGCGTTCATGCTCTTCATCAGGCTGCGCGCAGGTTTGCCCAGCGTGAAGTGTGCGATGAGTTGTTCCAGCAGGCCTTTCTGGACCACTGCGTCCTTGTCGCCGCCCTTGGCGTTGCGCGTGACTTTCTGCAGTTGCTTCTCGCAGCTGTCGAGGTCAGCGAAAATCAGCTCCAGATCGATGATCTCGATGTCGCGCTTTGGGTCGACACTGTTGGAGACGTGAATCACGTTCTCGTCTTCGAAGCAGCGCACGACGTGAGCAATGGCGTCAGTTTCGCGGATGTTGGCGAGGAACTTGTTGCCCAGGCCTTCACCTTTGGATGCACCGGCAACCAGCCCGGCGATGTCGACGAATTCCATGGTGGTCGGCAGGATGCGCTTCGGGTTGACGATGTCGGCCAGGGCCTGCAGGCGCGGGTCCGGCATTGGCACGATGCCGGTGTTCGGTTCGATGGTGCAGAAGGGAAAGTTCTCCGCCGCGATACCGGACTTGGTCAGGGCGTTGAACAGGGTGGACTTGCCGACGTTGGGCAGGCCGACGATGCCGCAGTTGAATCCCATGGTGTTTCCCCTCGAGTGATGTCAGGCCTTCTGGCTGTGCAGGACGCGCATCGCCTTGGCGAAGTCGCCAGCGAGTACATCCGGCAACACGCCGAGGGCAAAGTCGATGCTGGCGTCCAGTTTTTCCTGTTCGGCGCGTGGCGCACGACCCAGAACGAAGTTGGACACCAGGCTGGCGTCGCCCGGGTGGCCGATGCCAAGCCGCAGGCGGTGGAAGCCGTTCTGGTTGCCGAGCTGCGCAATGATGTCGCGCAACCCGTTATGCCCGCCGTGCCCGCCACCCAGTTTGAGTTTGGCGACGCCCGGAGGCAGGTCGAGTTCGTCGTGGGCCACCAGAATGGCTTGCGGAGGAATCCGGAAGAAACCCGCCAGAGCTGCAACGGACTGGCCGCTGCGGTTCATGTAGGTGGTGGGAATCAGCAGACGAACGTCTTGGCCCTGATGACTGAACTTAGCCGTCAGGCCGAAATATTTGCGGTCAGCGGTCAGATTGACACGCTGTGCGCTGGCAATGCGCTCAACGAAAAGAGCCCCTGCGTTATGCCGGGTCTGTTCGTATTCGGGGCCTGGATTTCCCAGGCCGACGATCAGTTGGATGGCGGTCACGTCAGGGGCTCTTCCTTGGGTCGAGTGTGATGATGGAAGCCATCATCACGGGTTCAACCGGCTAGCGAGTAATAATTACTCTGCTTCGCCTTCTGCGGTGCCTTCTTCTTCGTCCTGGACGATGCGAGGAGCGTGGACGTTAGCGATGTCCAGATCCTTGTCGTGGGCCAGAGCGACGAATTCAACACCTTTAGGTGCCTTGATATCGGACAGGTGAACCTTGTCGCCGATTTCCAGCGCGCCCAGGTCAACTTCGATGAACTCAGGCAGGTCTTTTGGCAGGCAGGTCACTTCCAGCTCAGTGGTGGTGTGCGAGATCTCGCCGCCTTTCTTGACCGGTGCTTCTTCGTTGATGAAGTGCACTGGAACGATAGCGGTCAGTTTCTGGCCAGCCACGACGCGGATGAAGTCGGCGTGCATGATGAACTGCTTGGCAGGGTGACGCTGCATCGCTTTAACGATGACGTTCTGCTTGGCGCCATCAATGTTCAGCTCGATGACATGGCTGTAGGCAGCCTCGTTTTCGAACATTTTGGCCAGTTCTTTGGCTTCGATGGTGATCGAAGTCGCTTCCTTGCCACCGCCGTAAACAACGGCTGGGACGGAGGCGGCGAGACGACGCAGGCGGCGGCTCGCACCTTTCCCCAGGTCAGTACGCGCTTGGGCGTTCAGAGTAAATTCGTTCATTTTGCATCTCCAAAATAGCCATGACCGAGCGGCGTTTGCGACCAGCGCCTGACACGGTATGGGCAAAAAAGCCCCGCCCCGGCATTGAGTGTCGGGGCGGGGCGCTTTTCGTCAACGGATGGTTCGGCAGGGCAGGGCCCTTATCGGAACATCGCGCTGATCGATTCTTCATTGCTGATGCGACGCATCGCCTCAGCGACGACCGGTGCGATATCCAGTTGACGGATACGGTCACAGGCCTGTGCTGCAGCGGACAACGGGATGGTGTTCGTCACCACCAATTCGTCCAGCACGGAATTTTCGATGTTCTCGATCGCACGGCCCGACAGAACAGGGTGTGTGCAATACGCGAAGACCTTGGCAGCGCCGTGTTCTTTCAGCGCCTTGGCCGCATGGCACAAGGTGCCGGCGGTATCGACCATGTCGTCGACGAGAATACAGGTACGGCCTTCGACATCACCGATGATGTGCATCACTTCGGAATGGTTGGCCTTCTCGCGGCGCTTGTCGATGATGCCCAGATCGACGCCCAGAGACTTGGCAACAGCACGTGCACGCACGACGCCGCCGATATCCGGAGAGACAATCATCAGGTTTTCGAAGCGTTGGTCTTCAATGTCATCCACCAGGACCGGGGAGCCGTAGATGTTATCTACCGGAATATCGAAGAAGCCTTGAATCTGGTCAGCGTGCAGGTCAACAGTCAGCACACGGTCGATACCGACGACGGTGAGCATGTCCGCAACCACTTTAGCGCTGATAGCCACACGGGCAGAACGCGGACGGCGATCCTGGCGGGCATAACCAAAGTAAGGGATTACAGCAGTGATACGAGTAGCCGAGGAGCGACGGAAGGCATCAGCCATCACGACGAGTTCCATCAGGTTATCGTTGGTCGGAGCGCAGGTCGGCTGGATAATGAAGACGTCTTTACCGCGAACGTTTTCATTGATCTCAGCGGTAATCTCACCGTCGGAGAACTTTCCAACAGAGATGTCACCGAGAGGGATATGCAGCTGACGTACGACACGCCGAGCCAGATCGGGGTTGGCGTTCCCCGTAAAGACCATCATCTTGGACACGCGCAGTACCTGGAGGCTTAGGGTATGCCTGGATGACTATAGGAAAATGGCAGGGGCGGCTGGATTCGAACCAACGCATGGCAGGATCAAAACCTGCTGCCTTACCGCTTGGCGACGCCCCTGTATCTGTTGCACGAGTGCCTGGCACTCGGTTCCTTTTAGAGCAGCGCTTGTAACTTCCGGTGCAACATCGAGATGTTTGCGCCTTTTGCTACAAACCCTGTAAGGGTCTCTGTAAGAAGGGCCGAGACTTTATCAGCTTCAGCTTTGCTTGGGAAGGCCCCAAACACACAACTTCCAGTTCCGGTTAATTTTGCTTCGGTAAAATTACCTAGCAAATTCAAAGCGTTACCAACTTCTGGATACCGCCTCGTTACAACCGGTAAGCAGTCGTTTCGACTGTTTCCCTTGGGAACGGGGCGCACTTTAATGGGAGGAGTGTCACGTGTCAACAGCGGATCTGAAAAAATTTCTGCTGTACTTACAGATACTTGCGGCACCAGCACCAGATACCAGGGTTCTTCGGGTGTTACAGGGGTCAGGATCTCGCCGATGCCCTCGGCAAAAGCAGCGTGCCCGCGCACGAAAACCGGCACGTCAGCCCCAAGTTTGAGGCCCAGCGCTGCCAGTCGATCTTCATCCCAGCCAAGTTGCCAGAGATGATTCAGGCCGAGCAGTGTGGTTGCCGCATCGGAGCTTCCGCCGCCAATACCGCCACCCATGGGCAGGATTTTTTTCAGCCAGATATCGACACCGAGCGGGCAACCGGATTGCTCTTTGAGGGCGCGGGCCGCTCTCACAATCAAATTACTGTCGTGGGGGACGTCGGCAATTTCTGTCTGCAGGCGCACTTCACCGTCCTCGCGAAGCGCGAAACTGAGTTCGTCACCATAATCGAGAAACTGAAACAGCGTCTGCAGTTCGTGATAACCGTCCGCACGGCGTCCAGTGATGTGCAGCATCAGATTCAGTTTGGCAGGGGCGGGCAGTGTCAGTCGTGCTTGCGACATGCTCATTGCCCCAGTTTGCGTGGTTGCCAGTCCTTGATGACCAGCGTGACGTCCAGATCCTGCCCGTGCAGCTTCATGCGTTCAGGCAGCCAGAAACCGTTTTGCTGGGTGTAGCTCAGGTACTCGATCTGCCAGCCATCCTGTTCAAGGCTGGCCAGGCGACTGTCACCGTCAAGGGTCAGGCTGCTTTTGCTGTCCGGGGCGGGCAACCCGCGCACCCACCACACAAGATGCGACACCGGCAGTTTCCAGCCCAACTGACCCTTGAGCAGGGTTTCCGGATCCGGCGCGTCGTAGCGGCCCTGATTGGCGACTTCCAGCGACACCGCGCCAGGGCGACCCGTCAAGCGAGCGGCACCGCGACCCAGCGGGCCGGACAGGCGAATGTCGTAGTAATCCTGACGTTGCAGCCAGAACAGCGTGCCGCTACCGGAGTCCTTGGGCGCGCGGATCCCAACCTTCCCGTTGATCTGCCAGCCGTCGAGGCTGCTGAGTTGTTCTTTGTTCACACGCCATTGATTGGCGTCGCCCTTGCCTTGAACGGCTTCGCGGGATGACATGCCGGCACAGCCGGCGAGCAGGGCGATCAGGCTGAATACGAGTACGTGGCGCAATTGCATAAATTCAAAGGGTCTCGGCGCCGGTCAGGCGTTTGATGGTGCTGCGCAAGACCGGGCTGTCAGGTTGTTGTTCGAGGGCCTTGGCCCACACTTTGCGGGCTTCACGCTGCTCGCCTTTGGCCCACAGGACTTCGCCTAGGTGCGCGGCGACTTCGTGATCCGGGAACCGCTCCAGCGCCTGGCGCAGCAGACGTTCGGCCTCATCCAGATTGCCCAGGCGGTAATTGACCCAGCCCAGGCTGTCGAGCACTGCCGGGTCTTCCGGATTGAGCTGGTGCGCGCGCTCGATCAAGTCCTTGGCCTCGGCGTAGCGCGTCGTGCGGTCCGAAAGCGTGTAGCCCAGGGCGTTCAGCGCCATGGCGTTGTCCGGCTCGCGTTTAAGAATGGCGCGAAGATCGCTCTCCATCTGTTTCAGATCGTTGCGTTTCTCGGCCAGCATCGAGCGGGTGTAGAGCAGATTCAGGTCGTCCGGGTACTGCTTGAGCGCCTGACTCAACACTTGCCAGGCGCGATCGCTCTGGTTGTTGTTGGCCAGGGCCTCGGCTTCCACCAGATACAGCTGAATGGCGTAGTCGGGTTGGTCCGCGCGGGCCTGAGCCAGCCGTTTCGAGGCCTCGGCGGTGTTGCCGTTGCTCATGAGAATATCGGCCTGACGCAGCTGCGCAGGCAGGAAGTCATTGCCGGGGCCCACTTGGGCGTATTCGGCCAGCGCGGTTTGTGGGTCGTTGCGTTCTTCGTAGATGCGGCCAAGGTTTACGTGGGCCGAATCGACGTGACTGCCACGGGCGACGAGGTCTTCGAGGTAACCCTGCGCTTCGTCCCATGCCTTGTTTTCCAGGCACACGAGGGCGAGCGAGTAACGCAGCTCATCATCATCCGGGTACTGCTGAACCAGGCTGGAGAACTGCACTTTGGCGTCTTCCATGCGGTTCTGTTCCACCAGCATGCGCGCATAGGTCAGGCGCAGACGCTTGTCATCCGGGTACTTCTTAATGCTTTTTTCCAGTAGCGGAATCGCTTCCTTGCCGCGGTTCATGCTTTGCAGCAAGCGAGCCCGCAGCAGAATCGGCGCCACTTCGCCTTCACCCGGCGGGTTGTCTTCCAGCAGTTTCAGGGAGGCGGCACTGTCGCCTTCCTGCTGAAGGAGCAGTGCCTTGCCGAAGATCAGCTGGCCGTTTTTCGGGTACTTCGTCAACAGGCGGTCGAAGCTGGTGATCAGCCCTTTGCGCGTAGTGGAGTCGGTTTCCGACGCCGACAGCGCGAGGAAGTCAAAATGCGTGTCGCCCTGGCCCTGAAGCACCTTCTCCATGTAGCGCATGGCGTCGTCGTAGCGACCGGCCCGCGCCAGCTGGATGGCTGCCGCGCGCTGTGCCTCGAGATTGCTCGGGTCGTTTTTGGCCCAGATCATCGATGTGTCGAGGGCAGCCTGATCGGCGCCCAGGTACTCGGCGATGCGGAAGGCGCGCTCGGAAATCCCCGGGTCCTGGGTCTGGATCGCCTGGGTCACGTAGTTATCCAGCGCGATGTCGAAGCGGTTGCGCTGGCCGGCAAGCTCGGCAGTCAGCAGGCTGACGACAGTTTCCTGAGTAAAGGAGCCGTACACCTGAGGTTTGGCCTCGGGTGCGGGCGGCGCTTCTTTCGCCGGTGCGGAGGGCTCCGTAGAAACGGAGGCCGTAGACTGGCAGCCACTCAGAGCGACAAGGGCAAGGAACAGCGCGGAGGATTTATTCATATAGAAGAGGGGCGGCTTACCTGCGGTTTGGAAGCATCATGACACAAGGCCGGGAGCAAACCCACAGCCCGCACGAAATCTGGATACGCTCAATCTACAGCCTGCGCGCGGACATTTTGTCGCAGGCCGGAGGCGGTGATACGCAACCTGTATAGGGACAATAGCGTGCTGCGGACGTTCTGAATGTATTGCGGTGGTTGTCCTCCCTCTAGTGAAGTAGGACAATTGCCGGCTTCACGTCACCATCAGCGACCTTGAATGGCCTTTCTTGCTCTGGGTATCAACCATAAGACTGCATCAGTTGATGTCCGCGAGCGCGTGGCATTTACGCCTGAGCAGCTGGTTGAGGCGCTGCAGCAGCTCTGCCGCCTGACCCAGAGCCGGGAAGCGGCCATTCTCTCCACCTGCAATCGCAGCGAACTTTATATCGAGCAAGATCAGCTGACCGCCGACGCCGTGTTGCATTGGCTGGCGGATTATCACCACCTGAATGTCGATGAGCTGCGGGCCAGCGCCTATGTACATCAAGACGACGCGGCGGTGCGTCACATGATGCGCGTGGCGTCGGGGCTGGATTCGCTGGTGCTCGGCGAGCCGCAGATCCTCGGTCAGATGAAATCAGCCTATGCCGTTGCCCGGGAGGCCGGCACGGTCGGGCCGTTGCTCGGGCGGCTGTTTCAGGCCACCTTCAGCGCTGCCAAACAGGTACGCACCGACACCGCCATTGGCGAAAACCCGGTCTCCGTCGCCTTTGCCGCCGTCAGCCTGGCCAAGCAGATTTTCAGCGACCTGCAGCGCAGTCAGGCGTTGCTGATCGGGGCAGGGGAGACCATCACTCTGGTTGCCCGTCACCTGCACGAGCTTGGGGTCAAGCGTATCGTCGTTGCCAACCGCACCCTTGAGCGGGCGAATATTCTCGCCGAGCAGTTTGGTGCTCACGCGGTGCTGTTGGCCGACATCCCGGCCGAGCTGGTCAATAGCGACATCGTCATCAGCTCCACGGCCAGCCAACTGCCGATTCTGGGCAAGGGTGCGGTAGAAAGCGCGCTGAAACTGCGCAAGCACAAGCCGATCTTTATGGTCGATATCGCCGTGCCGCGCGACATCGAGCCCGAGGTCGGCGAGCTGGACGACGTCTACCTCTATACCGTTGACGATCTGCACGAAGTCGTCGCTGAAAACCTCAAGAGTCGCCAGGGCGCGGCGCAGGCGGCCGAAGAGCTGGTCAGCGTGGGCGTCGATGACTTCATGTCGCGGCTGCGCGAACTGGCGGCGGTCGACGTGCTCAAGGCGTATCGTCAGCAGAGCGAACGCCTGCGTGACGAAGAATTGCAGAAGGCCCAGCGCATGCTCGCCAATGGCAGCAACGCTGAAGACGTGCTGATGGCGCTGGCGCGTGGCCTGACGAATAAATTGATGCACGCCCCCAGCGTGCAACTCAAAAAGCTGTCCGCCGAAGGCCGCGTCGATGCGCTGGCCATGGCCCAGGAACTCTTTGCCCTCAACGAGGGCTCCACGGATAAATCCCCGCAATGAAAGCTTCACTGCTTAATAAGCTGGACGTGCTCAGCGACCGTTTCGAGGAATTGACCGCGCTGCTCGGCGATGGCGAAGTCATCTCCGATCAGACCAAATTTCGCGCGTACTCCCGTGAGTACGCCGAAGTCGAGCCAGTGATTCAGGTGTACCGGCAACTGCAGAAAGTGCAGGCGGACCTAGAAGGCGCCCAGGCGCTGCTCAAGGACAGCGACCCTGACATGCGCGAAATGGCCGTCGAAGAAGTACGCGATGCCAAGGATCAATTGCTGGTGCTTGAGGCTGACCTGCAGAAAATGCTGCTGCCCAAGGACCCAAACGATGGCCGCAACGTGTTTCTGGAAGTTCGCGCCGGCACCGGTGGCGACGAAGCAGCCATTTTCGCCGGGGACCTGTTCCGCATGTATTCCCGCTATGCCGAGCGACGTGGCTGGCGTGTCGAGATCCTGTCCGAGAACGTAGGCGAACATGGCGGCTACAAGGAAGTCATTGCCCGGGTCGAAGGCGAAAGCGTCTACGGCAAGCTGAAATTCGAGTCGGGTGTGCATCGCGTTCAGCGCGTCCCGGAAACCGAATCCCAGGGACGCATCCACACCTCTGCGTGTACGGTAGCGGTGTTGCCGGAGCCGGACGAGCAGCAGACCATCGAGATCAATCCATCCGACTTGCGCGTTGACACCTATCGCTCATCCGGCGCCGGTGGTCAGCACGTCAACAAGACCGATTCGGCCATCCGCATTACGCACTTGCCGTCCGGCATTGTGGTGGAGTGTCAGGAAGAACGTTCGCAGCACAAGAACCGTGCGCGGGCCATGTCCTGGCTGTCGGCCAAGCTCAATGATCAGCAGACCTCTGCGGCGGCCAACGCCATCGCCAGCGAGCGTAAATTGCTGGTAGGTTCCGGGGATCGCTCGGAACGCATTCGTACATACAATTTTCCACAGGGCCGAGTCACGGATCACCGCGTGAACCTGACCCTCTATTCCCTTGATGAAGTTCTGGCCGGCGGGGTCGATGCAGTGATAGAACCGTTACTTGCCGAGTATCAGGCAGATCAACTTGCGGCACTGGGTGATTAAATGACCATCATCGCCAGCTTGTTAAGAAGCGCCGAGTTGCCGGATTCTCCGACAGCGCGTCTGGATGCAGAATTGTTGCTGGCCGCTGCCTTGGGCAAACCGCGCAGTTTCCTGCACACCTGGCCCGAGCGTATTGTCAGCACCGAAGCGGCGCACGCCTTTGACGGCTATCTCAAGCGTCGTCGAACCGGTGAACCCGTCGCGTACATCCTGGGCCTGCAAGGGTTCTGGAACATCGACCTGGAAGTCGCGCCCCATACGCTGATCCCGCGGCCTGAAACCGAGATGCTGGTGGAAACCGCGCTGGAGCTTTTGCCCGGTGCGATTCCCCACACGCTGCTCGACTTGGGTACTGGCACCGGCGCCATCGCGCTTTCGCTGGCCAAGGATCGTCCGCAATGGAGCGTCACGGCGGTAGACCGCGTTGAAGAGGCGGTCGAGCTTGCCGAACGCAATCGCCAGCGCCTGCATCTGGATAACGCGAAGGTTTTGCACAGCCACTGGTTCAGTGCGGTCGAGGGTCAGCGTTTCGACCTGATCCTGAGCAACCCGCCGTACATTGCCTCCAGCGACCCTCATCTGGTCGAAGGTGACGTGCGTTTCGAGCCGAGCAGTGCGCTGGTCTCCGGCGCCGATGGCCTGGATGATCTGCGTTTGATTGTGTCGCAAGCGCCCGCGCACCTTGAAGCTGGCGGCTGGCTGTTGCTGGAGCATGGTTACGATCAAGGCGCGGCGGTGCGCGAGCTTTTGGTTGAGCATGGATTCGAACAGATCAAGACCCGCCGCGATCTGGGCGACCATGAACGCATCACCTTCGGGCGAGTGCCGTGCTGACGGACGAGGAACTGCTGCGCTATAGCCGGCAGATCCTTCTGCAACAAGTCGACATCGACGGTCAGTTGCGCATCAAGCAGAGCCGCGTGTTGATTGTCGGCCTCGGCGGACTGGGTTCGCCGGTGGCGTTGTACCTGGCGGCGGCCGGCGTTGGTGAACTGCATCTGGCGGATTTCGACAGCGTCGATCTGACCAACCTGCAACGCCAGATCCTTCATGACACCCCGAGCGTTGGCTTGAGCAAAGTCGATTCAGCCATCACCCGGCTGACCGCTATCAATCCGCAGATAACGCTGGTTGCCCATCGCGCGGCCCTTGATGTCGACTCAATGGCGGCAGCCGTTGCCGAGGTCGATCTGGTCCTGGACTGCTCTGACAATTTCTCGACGCGCGAGGCGGTCAATGCTGCCTGCGTTGCCGCGTGCAAACCCCTGGTCAGCGGCGCCGCGATCCGCCTCGAAGCGCAACTGTCGGTGTTCGATCCGCGCCGTCCGGAGAGCCCTTGTTACCACTGCCTGTACGGGCACGGCAGCGAGACCGAACTGACCTGCAGCGAGGCCGGCGTCATCGGCCCGTTGGTGGGGTTGGTCGGCAGTTTGCAGGCCCTTGAGGCTCTCAAGCTCATTGCCGAATTTGGCGAACCTATGGTGGGGCGACTTCTGCTGATCGACGCTGTGAGCACGCGATTCCGCGAGTTGAAAGTCAAACGCGATCCTGGCTGCAGCGTGTGCGGCACCGGGCGTCGAGCTTCCGCCGAGCATGAATAGAGACAGTGACGCGCCGGTGGCGGTATTTGATTCCGGCGTCGGCGGGTTGTCGGTGCTGGCGGAAATACAACAACTGCTGCCAAGAGAATCATTGCTCTACGTCGCCGACTGCGGCCATATCCCCTACGGCGAGAAAACCCCTGAATTCATTCGTGAACGTTGCGCGACGATTGCCGAGTTCTTCCACAATCAGCGCGCCAAGGCCCTGGTGATCGCCTGCAACACGGCGACGGTGGCCGGCATCGCTGACTTGCGCCTCCGCTACCCTGACTGGCCGCTGGTGGGTATGGAGCCGGCGGTCAAACCTGCGGCCGCAGCGACGCGAACCGGTGTCGTCGGTGTACTGGCGACCACGGGCACTTTGCAAAGCGCCAAATTCGCCGCATTGCTCGACCGCTTCGCGGCAGACGTGCAAGTCATTACGCAGCCCTGCCCGGGGCTGGTCGAGTTGATCGAAACGGGTGACCTGGTCAGCCCGACGATTCGCCAATTGCTGCAGGGTTATGTCGCGCCGTTGCTTGCGGCGGGTTGCGACACCATCATTCTGGGTTGCACCCATTACCCGTTTCTCAAGCCGTTGCTGCGGGAAATGATCCCTGCGTCCATCACGCTGATCGACACCGGGGCGGCTGTAGCGCGGCAGTTGCAGCGGTTATTGAGCGAGCGCGAGCTGTTGGCGAGCGGCCATCCTCAGACCGCTCAGTTCTGGACGACCGGCGATCCAGAAGATTTCAGAAACGTCCTACGCGTGCTTTGTAACAACTCCGACAATGTGCGAAGCTTCGTTTCGTGAAAAAAACGTGAATCGCTTCGTCTGTGGGTGAACTAAAGTTCAGCCGCCGGCTTCTACAGCACTTCTGTCGGTATAAAAATTTTTAACTGCTTTCGAAAATAGGATGTTTCAGATGAAGCGACTGTTTTGTTTGGCTGCGATTGCGGCTGCGTTGTTGGGGCAAAGCGCAATTGCTCAAGCTGATGGGGTCGAGTTGTCCGTAGGACACACTGGCGAGTCCACGATGACTTATCGTCTGGGCGCGCAATTTGATTGGGATCAAAGCTGGTGGCAAACCGGTGTCGGTCGCCTGACGGGTTACTGGAGCGGCGCTTACACGTATTGGGAAGGAGACAAGAGCTCCAGCAACAACAGCCTGTCGTTCTCCCCGGTATTCGTTTATGAGTTTTCGGGTGAGAGCGTCAAGCCTTACATCGAGGCCGGCATCGGCGCCGCTGTATTCCAGCGTACCGAAGTGGAAGGCAACAAGTTGGGCAGTGCGTTCCAGTTCGAAGACCGTTTGGGTTTTGGTCTGCGCTTTGCCGGTGGACATGAAGTTGGCCTGCGCGCCACTCACTACTCCAACGGCGGCATGACCACCAACAACGACGGTATCGAAAGCTACGCTATTCACTACACGATGCCGTTCTAAACGCTTCATTGCTTTATTGCAGTAGCGCGCTTAACCGCGCTTGCAACGTATCACCGGTTCTTCCCTTCGTAGGACCGGCTTTAGCCGGGAATGTGTCAGCCAACGCGGCTGACACAGGCGATGAACAATCACAAATAGGCCGTCGCAATCCCTTCTCGTTCGGCAATACACTCCGGTGCACCCATTTCGAATTCTCTACAAATCAACGGCCGACGGTCGTAGATCGTGCACATCATCGTGTCGCGATCCAGCGCCGCGCACCAGCCATCGTCCAGGCGGAGCATAACTTCCCCGCCCCAGTCATCGGTGTCGATGTAACGCTCGGGCACGCCGGTGTCGGTGATCAGCATGACTTCCAGCTGACAGCAGCAGGCCGCACAAGTGGAACACGTGATAGCGGGTTCGGCAGGGAGTTGAAGCGAGGGGATAACGGTCGTCATGGGCGGCAGTTTAAATCACCGCGCAGCAGACCGCTAACCGATGTGACCAATGCTCATCCATTCTCCTGCGTCTCGGCCTGTCGCTGCGGCAGCGACTTGAACGCTTGCAGCGCGCGTTCGCGGCTGGCTTTCAAATCGACGATAGGCGCGGGGTAACTTTCGACGCTGAACAAGCCGCCCAGTGCAGTGGGGTTGTGAATGTCGCGCTTGTTCAACTCAGCCAGTTCAGGCACCCAATGCTTGATGAATCGACCTTCAGGGTCGAAGCGCTCCGACTGACTTTGTGGATTGAAGATCCGGAAGTAAGGCGACGCGTCGGTGCCGGTTGATGAACTCCACTGCCAGCCGCCATTGTTCGACGCAAGATCGCCGTCGATCAAGTGCTGCATGAAGTAGCGTTCACCTTCACGCCAGTCGATCAGAAGATTCTTGGTCAGGAACATGGCCGAAATCATCCGCAAGCGGTTGTGCATCCAGCCGGTTTCAAGCAGTTGGCGCATGGCTGCATCGACAATCGGCAGACCGGTTCGACCTTGTTGCCAGGCTTCCAGATCCTTGGGTGAATTGCGCCATTTCAGCGCTTCGGTTTCCGGGCGGAACGCGCGGTGACGGGACACACGGGGAAAGCCCACCAGCACATGCTTGTAGAACTCACGCCAGAGCAGCTCGTTGATCCACGTCACTGAACCCGGATTACCGGTTTCAAACTCGCCATTGTTGCTGCGCAGCGCCGAATGCAGGCACTGGCGGGGCGAAATCACGCCGGCCGCCAGGTACGCAGACAGCTGGCTGGTGCCTGGCTTGGCAGGAAAGTCGCGCTCTTGATCGTAATAATGCACTTGCTCGTCGGTGAAGTTGTGCAGGCGGTCACGCGCCTCATCTTCACCGGCAGGCCAGAGCGCGCGCTGGGTCTCGGTCGGCGCGGCGAAACCCTTGACCGCATCCGGAACGACATCGCTTTTGATGGACAGCGTCTGCTGCGGTTTGGGCAGTGCAACCAGCGCCGGCATCGAGTAATGCAAGCGGGCGTAACAGACCTTGCGGAATTGTGTGAAAACCTTGAAGTAACCCCCGCTTTTGGTCAGCACGCTGCCCGGCTGAAAAAACAGCTGGTCGAGGTGGCGGCGAAACAGAATGCCGGCGCCGTCGAGTGCCTCCTCCACTTCATGATCTCGCCGGGTCTCGTTGATGCCGTACTCGTCGTTGACGTGAACGCCTTCGATCCCGTGTTGCTGACACAACTCCAGTATCGCCTTGGGTGCCTGCGCCCACGTGTCTGCATGGACAATCAGCAGCGGCACGTTCAGCGCTTCAAGCGCCTTGCGCAGCTCGCTGAGGTTACGCAGCCAGAAATCGACTTTGCACGGGGCATCGTCGTGGCTCTGCCACTGGCCCGGGCTGATCATGTACACGGCAAGAGTCGGGCCCTGCTCCATGGCAGCGCTCAGCGCGGTGTTGTCGTGCACACGCAGATCGCTGCGCAGCCATATCAATTGCATAGTTATTCCTTAGATAAGCCCCAGCCGCTGCAAAGCGGCCTGGGCGGTCAAAGGGTCTTCCGCAAGAGAGAGGCCGGAGACTTCACCCTCGGCTGCGGATAATTCCGTGGAATGAATGCGCACCGCGGGACCGACGATCAGCTTCGGACACTCGATTTTGTGCAGCAGGCGAGGCAACTGGCCGACGTTCAGTGATTTGCTGGAGTACAACAACACCGCGCGCGGCTTGAGGTATTCGCAGGCCAGGGCGAGTTCGCCGGCCGGCAAAGGCCAGTCGAACACTTCCACCGGGCAATCGGCGCTACTGAGCAGCCACGCGGTCAGCCACAGGTGCGGCTCGAGCGGCAGATCAGACTGGTTGACCAGCAGAAGGGGCGCGCCACTGACCTGACGATTGTTGTGGTACAGCCGCGCGCCGAACTTGCTGCGCAGCCACGAGTAGAAAAACACGCGCTCCAACTGCGCGCCGAACTGGCCCTGCCAGCGCTGCTCAAGTGACGCCAGCAGCGGGAGTAACAGTTGTTCGCAGAGCGTGCGCGGCGGATACAGAGACATCGCGCGGTTGAGCGAATCATCGAGGCGTCGCTCGGCCAGGGCGCCGATGGCGTCCTGAAGGGTCTGGCGAAGAATGTCCCAGTCGTTCTCGACACTCGGCGCTGGTGCCTGCTGATCGTCGATCAACTGCTTGACCTGACTGACCGAAACGCCGCGGTTCAGCCACGTGAGGATGGTCAGCACACGGTCCACATGCTCGTGGCTATAGAGCCGGTGGCCCTTGGGCGTTCGGTGCGGAACGATGAGGCCGTAGCGGCGTTCCCACGCACGCAGGGTTACAGCGTTTACGCCGGTCAGGCGGGCGATTTCGCGAATTGGCAGCCAGCCGTTTTCAAAGGCACTCGCGGGGTCTTGCGGGTCGCCTTCCGGCGGTTCTTGCTCGTTGGGGGTCATGGTCAAATCGCGTTGCGAAGACTGAGGTTTTCCGGATGAGGCTGCAGATAGACCTGCAGCGCAATGTACGGATCGGGGTGTCGGCGGAAATGGTGTTTGAGCAGCGTCAACGGCACAACCAGCGGCACGATGCCTTGGTGGTACTGGTTGATGACGCCCTGGATTTCTTTCTTGTCGGACGCAGTGAGTGTCTGCCGCAGATAGCCGCACAGATGCTGCAACACGTTGGTGTGGGTGCGCCGGGTGGCCGGTTTCTTCAGCGCGCTCATCAGTTGGCTGAAATAACGCGGGGCGATTTCGGCCGGGTCATTTCGGCCCATGGTCCCCAGCAGATTGCCCAGCGTCTTGTACTGGACAGGATCATTGGCCATCAGTTGGTATTTATAGCGAGCGTGAAACTCGGTGAGCGCACGACGGGTAATGCCGCTTTTCAGCAGCGTCTGCCAGGCGGCATAAGCAAACACACGGGTGATGAAGTTTTCCCGCAGCACCGGGTCGTTCAAACGGCCGTCTTCTTCGACCGGCAGATCAGGATGACGCGCGCAGAACGCCTGGGCATAAATGCCGCGTCCACCGGTCTCGAACGGCACGCCGTTATCACGGTAAACCTTGACGCGCTCCAGGCCACACGACGGCGATTTCTGCATGAAGATATAGCCGCAGATGTCGCTCATCTCGGTGGCCATGTGTTCGCCGTAATCAGCCAGTTGCTCGGTCACGTTCATGGCGTGGTGGACACTGCCGACCGCCTGAGGATGATCCGGGTCACCCACCAAACGGATGGCTTCGCGAGGGATGCCCATGCCGATGGCGACTTCGGGGCACGCGGGCACGAAATCGAAATATTCGGTGAGGGCTCGGGTCAAAAGGTGGGATTCCTTGTGCCCGCCATTGAACCTGACCTCCACGCCCATCAGACAGGCGCTGACGCCCAGCTTGGGTTTGGAAGCTTGCTCTGATGAATGATCGAGTACAGCAGACATGACAAACCCTCGATGAACTTCTTATACAGATGAGTTTCTCTGTACAACATTTGCCCATCATAGGTTTGTCGCAGTGCAAGTCAAATAATTTGTACAGGATCGGGGAGTGAAACGACAAGATGCGCGGATTTAGCCGCATGTGACGGGTAATGAGACGATTTGGTGGTGCCTACTTCCAGCCCATTTGCCAGGCTTGGTCATTCTGCAATGTCTGCCAGGCCAGCTTCTGACTCCGCTTGGTCATCACGGCTTGCAGTTCAATCTCCAGCACCGTGCCTTCTTCATCACAAAACAGCTCAGTGACCAGAAAGTGCTTTTCACGGTTTTGAGGGGATGCTGCCGTCCATTTCGACAGCAGCAACTTGCGCGGGTTGAGACGATTCATTTGAGGTGTTCCAGTAAACGCCGTGCGGCTTCCTGACCACTCAGCCATGCGCCCTCGACTCGGCCCGACAGGCACCAGTCGCCGCAGACGTACAAGCCCAGATCCGCATCAGACAACGCGCCGACTTCGCGCCCGCCAGCAGGTCTTGCGTACAGCCAGCGATGGGCGAGGGTGAACGCCGGGGCCGGTATCGCGCAATTCATCAGCTCGGCAAATGCGCCGTGCAACTGATCGATGACTTCTTCCTTTGGCATGTCGACATGTTGACGGCTCCAGGCGCTGGTGGCGTGCAAAATCCAGGTGTCCATCTGACTGTCGCGCCCGGGCTTGCTGCGATTGCGGGCCAGCCAGTCGATGGCGCTGTCTTGTACGAAGCAGCCTTCGAGTGGCGTGTCCAGCGGGCTGTCGAAAGCCAGCGCGACGGCCCAGGTCGGCTCCATTTTCACGCCAGCAACGACGCTCGCCAGTTTTGGTGCGTCGGCCAGCAACGTAGTGGCCTGAGGCGCGGGGATGGCGATCACCACCTGACTGAACGGGCCGTGGCTTTGGCCGTCGGCGTCCAGCAGGTTCCAGTGTCGTTCGCCGCGAAAGACTTCGGTGATGCGGCAGGAAAAGGTCACGGGCATGTCGCCGAGCATGGCCCGGGTGATCGCACTCATGCGCGGCGCGCCGACCCAGCGCACTTGCTCGTCGGGGGACAGGCTGAGTGTTCCGCCATGATAGTTGTAGAGCAGCGGCTTCCATTCGGCCACGTGGCCCTCGGCCTGCCATTGCTGTACGGCGGCGGCGAAGCGGCGGTCACGGGCCGTGAAATACTGGGCACCCATGTCCAGTGCGCCGGCATCGCTGCGTTTGCTGGACATCCGGCCGCCACTGCCGCGGCTCTTGTCGAAAAGGTGAATGCTATGCCCGGCGGCTTGCAGCGCCTGGGCGGCGGAGAGTCCGGCGATGCCGGTACCGATGATTGCGATGGGGACAGTCATAGGGGCCTCGTTACCTTGTCTGCACAGACTACGCCTCAGGCAAAAGCTGTACAATGCCGTTTTTCGGTATAAGTTGTCGCCCTGCATAGGCAGGACGCGACCTTTCCAAGGGCTCGCTGACAAGTCTGACGCTTTGCTTCAATCGTTCAACTGCACGATCGTGCTGTCCTAAAGAACAGCGGTGGAGTGGGGCGCCGTAACTTGACCTAAAGTTGAGTGATCATTTCGCGCACGAGCTTATGGCTTGTGAAGAAATAGACTCCGCAATTGCGATGAACGCCACGTAAGGAACTCAGTCATGCACATCTTGCTGACCGGCGGTACAGGCTTGATAGGGCGTCGTTTGTGTAAACACTGGCTCGCGCAGGGCCATGAACTGACGGTCTTGAGTCGTAAACCCGAGGAAGTGGCGCGGCTGTGCGGCGCCAACGTTCGAGGGATTGCACACTTCGATGACGTAGGCAGCCAGCACGTCGATGCGGTGGTCAATCTGGCCGGCGCACCCATCGCCGACCGCCCCTGGACGCGCAAACGCAAAATATTGCTGTGGGACAGTCGCATCACTCTGACCGAGCAATTGGTCACCTGGCTTGAGCGCCGTGAGCAGAAACCCGACGTGTTGATTTCCGGCTCGGCGGTGGGCTGGTACGGCGACGGCGGCGAGCGCGAACTCGACGAAAACGCGCAACCGGTCAGTGAAGATTTCGCCAGTCGCCTGTGCATTGCCTGGGAAGAGACCGCGCAGCGTGCTGAAACGTTGGGGATTCGCGTGGTGCTGGTGCGCACTGGTCTGGTGTTGGCTGACGAAGGCGGCATGCTGCAACGCCTGTTGCCGCCGTTCAAGATGGGCATGGGCGGACCGATCGGCAACGGACGCCAGTGGATGCCGTGGGTTCATATCGAGGATCAAATCGCCCTGATTGATTTTCTGATGAGCCGGGATGACGCACGTGGTCCATATAATGCCTGCGCGCCAGCACCGGTCCGCAACCGGGATTTCGCCAAGACCCTTGCGTCCGTGCTGCATCGCCCGTCATTCATGCCAATGCCGGCTGTCGCGCTTCGGTTGTTGCTGGGCGAACTGTCGATTTTGCTGCTGGGCGGTCAACGTGCCCGGCCAGACCGTCTTCAAGAGGCGGGTTTCACTTTCCGATTCACTGATCTGCGCGCGGCACTGGAAAACCTTCTGGGCCGCCACTGACATCAAGGTGTTGCATGACCGATCACGCTTTATTGATGGTTAACCTGGGCTCACCGGCGTCCACGTCGGTCGCTGACGTGCGCCGCTACCTCAATCAGTTCCTGATGGACCCTTACGTTATTGATGTGCCGTGGCCAGTGCGTCGCCTGATCGTCTCGCTGATTCTGATCAAGCGCCCGGAGCAGTCGGCCCATGCTTACGCGTCCATCTGGTGGGAGGAGGGTTCGCCGCTGGTGGTGCTGAGCAAGCGACTTCAGCAGGCCATGGTCAATGAGTGGAAACACGGCCCGGTCGAACTGGCGATGCGTTACGGCGAGCCTTCGATCGAAACCTTGCTCACGCGCCTGGCAGCCCAGGGCATCAAAAAGGTCACCCTGGCACCCCTGTACCCGCAGTTCGCCGACAGCACCGTGACAACGGTGATTGAAGAAGCCAAACGCGTAGTCAGTGACAAGAAGCTGAATTTCGACTTCTCGCTACTGAAGCCGTTTTTCAACCAGCAGGAATACCTCGATGCCCTGGTGGCGAGCGTGCGGCCGCATCTGCAGCAGGATTATGATCACCTGCTGCTGAGTTTCCACGGCCTGCCAGAGCGGCACCTCACCAAGCTCGACCCGACCGGCAATCATTGTTTCAAGAGCGGCAACTGCTGTGAAACGGCGTCGCCTGAGGTTCTGGCGGTCTGCTATCGCGCGCAGTGCATGCGCTCATCGGCGGAGTTTGCCAAGCTCATGGGGATTCCCGATGGCAAGTGGTCGGTGTCGTTTCAGTCGCGGCTGGGCCGCGCCAAATGGATCGAACCCTACACCGAGCCTCACCTGGCCGAGCTGGCGGCTCAAGGCGTGAAGAAGCTGCTGGTCATGTGCCCGGCGTTTGTCGCGGACTGCATCGAGACGCTCGAAGAGATCGGTGATCGCGGTGCCGAGCAGTTCAGGGAAGCGGGGGGCGAGGAGCTGGTGCTGATTCCGTGTCTGAACGACGACCCGAACTGGGCGAAGGCGCTGAACACACTGTGCGAAAAGGCACCGGCGATGGCGTTGTAATAACGCGAGCTCAGGTGTTGGCAAAATCTACTGTAGTAGCGCGCTTGCCCGCGAAGGCGTGTGTTCAGTCGCCGTCGATGTGACGTGGAAAACGCGTTCGCGAGCAAGCTCACTCCTACAGATTGGGCATACGCCGACTGTCTCAGGTGTGAGCAAGATCCACTGTAGTAGCGCGCTTGCCCGCGAAGGCGTGTGTTCAGTCGCCATGGATGTGACGTGGAAACCGCGTTCGCGAGCAAGCTCACTCCTACAGATTGGGCATGCGCCGACTGTCTCAGGTGTGAGCAAGATCCACTGTAGGAGCCGGCTTGCTGGCGAAGACGTCCGTCCAGTCGCCATTGGTGAGGCTGATGCGCCGCCTCCGTGATCAAGCTCACTCCTACATAATCGAGCAGACAAAAAAGGGGGCGTCACGTGAGTGATGCCCCCTTTTCATAACGCTTTAGAACTACGGCAACTGATCATCCAGATGCTTGTTCTTCCACGCGTCATTTCCCGGCAGGATCAGGTTCAGCACGATCGCGGTCACGGCGCAGAGCGCGATGCCTTTCATACCGAAATCATCAGGGCCGTTGCCGGTGCCGATCAGCACGCCGCCAATGCCGAACACCAACGTGACGGACACAATCACCAGATTGCGCGCTTCGGCCAGATCAACCTTGTGGCGAATCAGCGTGTTCATGCCTACCGCCGCGATCGAGCCAAACAGCAGGCACAGAATCCCGCCCATGACCGGCACCGGAATGCTCTGCAGCAACGCGCCGAACTTGCCGATGAAGGCCAGGGTAATGGCGAAAATCGCCGCCCAGGTCATGATCTTCGGGTTGTAGTTTTTGGTCAGCATCACCGCGCCGGTGACTTCGGCATAGGTGGTGTTGGGCGGGCCACCGAAAGCGCCGGCCACGGTTGTCGCGATGCCGTCACCCAGCAACGTGCGATGCAGGCCGGGCTTCTTCAGATAATCACGGCCCGTGACACTGCCCACCGCAATCACGCCACCGATGTGCTCGATGGCCGGGGCCAGCGCCACCGGTACGATGAACAGGATCGCCTGCCAGTTGAATTCCGGTGCCGTGAAGTGCGGCAAGGCCAGCCAGGGCGCGGCGGCAATCTTCGCCACATCGACCACGCCGAAATAGAACGACAGCGCAAAACCTACCAGCACGCCCGAGATGATCGGCACCAGGCGGAAGATGCCTTTGCCGAATACCGCAACGATCAAGGTCGTCAGCAGCGCCGCCATCGAAATGATGATGGCGGTGTTGTACGGGATCAGCTCTGCGGCGCCGTCACCTGTCCGGCCCATTGCCATGTTGGCGGCAATGGGTGCCATCGCCAGACCAATGGAAATGATCACCGGGCCGATCACCACCGGCGGCAGCAGGCGGTCGATGAAACCGGTGCCTTTGATCTTCACGGCCAGGCCAAGGAAGGTGTAGACGAAGCCCGCTGCCATGACGCCGCCCATGGTCGCCGCAAGGCCGAACTGGCCCTTTGCGAGAATGATCGGGGTAATGAACGCAAAGCTCGACGCGAGGAAGACCGGCACCTGACGACCTGTCACCACCTGGAAGCACAGGGTGCCCAGGCCTGCCGTGAACAGTGCCACGTTGGGGTCCAGTCCAGTGATAAGCGGCATCAGTACCAGCGCGCCGAATGCCACGAACAGCATCTGCGCACCCGACAAAATCGTGCGCCAGAGTGGATCGTTGAACTCATCCGGCTTCATCAGGCTTCCTTCTGCTTGGTGCCGAAAATCTTGTCACCGGCATCGCCCAGGCCCGGAATGATGTAGCCGTGTTCATTCAGTTGCTGATCGATGGACGCGGTGTAGATGTTGACGTCCGGGTGGGCTTTCTCGACCGCGGCGATGCCTTCCGGCGCGGCCACCAGGACCATGGCGCGAATGTCACGGCAACCGGCTTTTTTCAGCAGGTCGATGGTGGCAACCATGGAGGAACCGGTGGCGAGCATCGGATCGATGATCAGCGCCAGGCGCTGGTCGATCTCGGGGGCGAGTTTTTCCAGGTATGTGTGGGCTTCGAGAGTTTCTTCGTTGCGCGCGACGCCCACGGCACTGACCTTGGCGCCCGGGATCAGGCTGAGCACGCCTTCAAGCATGCCGATGCCAGCCCGCAGGATGGGCACCACGGTGATCTTCTTGCCGGCGATCTTCTCGACCTGAACCGTGCCGGCCCAGCCCTGAATGTCGTAGGTTTCCAGCGGCAGATCCTTGGTCGCTTCATACGTCAGCAGCGCGCCGACTTCCTGAGCCAGTTCACGAAAATTCTTGGTGCTGATATCGGCACGGCGCATCAGGCCGAGCTTGTGGCGGATCAGCGGATGGCGGATCTCACGAATGGGCATAGGGGAAAGGCTCCAGCGGGCGGGCAAAAAAAACGGCTTAGATTAATCTATTCAGCTGTAGCTTGTCCTGACGGTTAGGTTCGAGCGCCGACATTTCTGGGACGTCAGTGCAACGTTAGTCCAGAAACACTTGCCCTGATGTCGGCGGATGCGTACCTTTGCCCGCTTTTCCTTACACAGCCCCCTTGGAGAGCGTCATGTCCGCTGATCTCGAGCATATCCGTCAAGTCATGCGCGAGGCTGACTGCCTTTACAACGAGGCCGAAGTCGAAGCCTCCATCGCCCGCGTCGGCGAGCAAATCAATGGCGTGCTGGCCGACCGTAACCCGGTGGTATTTTGCGTCATGAACGGCGGCCTGATTTTCGCCGGCAAGCTGCTCACTCATCTGAATTTTCCGTTGGAAGCGTCCTACCTGCACGCCACCCGCTATCGCAACGAAACCAGCGGTGGTGACCTGTTCTGGAAAGCCAAGCCTGAAGTCTCGTTCATTGACCGCGATGTGCTGATCATTGACGACATCCTCGACGAAGGTCACACCCTCGGCGCGATCATCGACTTCTGCAAACATGCCGGCGCGCGCGCTGTTCACACCGCGGTGCTGATCGACAAGGACCACGACCGCAAAGCGCGTCCTGACCTGAAAGCCGATTTTGTCGGCCTGCCGTGCATCGACCGCTACATCTTCGGTTATGGCATGGATTACAAAGGCTACTGGCGCAACGCTGCCGGGATCTACGCCGTCAAAGGCATGTAACACGACGCAGCATGCTGCTCTACAGCGCCTGCGTCTGACGAAGATCTCGGGTATTACCCGAGATCTATTGTAGGAGCGCGCTTGCCCGCGAAAGCATTCGTTCAGTCGCCATCGATGCGGCCTGACCCACCGCGTTGGCGGGCAAGCGCGCTCCTAAAGATGCTGCCGGGCGCCACATGCTAGAGTGCCCCCCATTTTTCGGGAGGCGCCCATGACGTTATCGTTTCGAAGTACCGCTGCGTTGATGCTGCTGTTGACGCTGCCTCTCCCCGCACTCGCCGAACCCATGCATGCGCAGTACCTGCCGCCGGACGAGCTGTCCGTGCGCGAGGGCGAACCCGAGCAGCAGCAATTGCTGCAGATCACCGAGTATTCGGTGGTGGTGGGCAGTCAGCGCCAGTCGAATCAGCAGCCGATCCCGGTCACCTCGCCGCTGATCCTGCGCCTCAAAGGCAAGCCCATGAACAAGGGCGCCACCGTCACCGAGGTGCTGATCCACTTCGACGGCGAAAGCAAAAGCCTGAAGAAACCGACTTATGACCAGCCTTCGCGTACGCTGACGCTGTATTACCCGGCGACGCAGTACCGCGTGCTCATGGATTTGCTGCGTAACGAAAAGGTCTACTGCCAGTTCCTCAGCTATGCCAGCGGTCACGTCTGGGCCGACCTGCACACCGGCAGCTTACGCGCGCGTTGAGCCCGCGACCGGGCGGGGGGTAAACTGCCCGCCCGAGAAATGTCCCGCAAGTCAGTTGGAGTCAGCAATGCGTAAAGATAAGAAGCAGGTGATTGGCGATGAAATCGGCGACGCCCAGATCAAGCTTTTCCTGGATTTCGAGCCGGTCGACGCCACTTCTCCTTCGCTGCACAAGCTGATCAAGGCCTACCGTGGCCTTCGCGTCGATGACTTCGGGCGGTTTCTGACGTTCTTCAAGGAAGCCGGTTACGACCTCGACGGCAAAGACGAGCACGATAATGACTTCGTTACGCTGATCAAGGATCAACGCAACGCCGAGGAATACATCGACCTGATCGAGACGGCGAGAGGCTGAATCGCATAATTCCCGGGCGCCATCCTTCGGCGCCCGATGCTCCCCTCCCGTCATTAAGCAGGTCGCTGCTCCCGCGCTGCCACTACATAATCGAAAGACCCTTCCTACCATATCCTTCGGCGTTTGCGACTACCGAAATCGACGCGCTGAATCATACTCAGCCCTGTGACAACGCTCACAGGAACGCGAGCAGGACGCTCGCTTTAATGATCGAAAGGGAATTCATGCAATGAAAAATCGACTGACTTGCTTCACTCGCGCCATCGCCGCAATTGCAATGATGGCCGCGGCAGTATCCGCTCAAGCGGCGTATCCAAGTAAAATCCAGCTCAACATCGAAATGTGGAATCAGTCAGGCATCGACCTCGCGCTGGTATCGGCCAGTTGGGCGCCGGCCAATACCGATTACACCGGCTACGGCTTTGCCGCTGACGCACCCACCGCAGCTGTGTCGGTCCCGCTGAAGAACCCGCGCAATGATTCTGCAACTTTCCGCGTGAGCGGCGAAGGCAAAATCTGCGAGTTCACCGCAGCCCATTCAGTGACCTTCAGTTGGGTTTCGATCTCGCCGGCACCGGAGAAGTCCGCAACGGGCAGGTCGATCGGGAAAGTCCCGGCGGAATGCATCGCTTCGGTGACCAAAGGCACGAACTCGATGCAGGCGTACTCCGTCAGATTCGTGATGAAGTGATGTTGATGCTGCGCTCTGCTACAGAGCCGCTTTGCGGTTAGAGCTGATCCCGCTTAATGCCAAAAAGAAAACCCCGCCTGATGGCGGGGTTTTTCTTTTGCAGCTTTATTGAAGCAGGCCGGCTGTCAGGCGAAAGTCGCCGCTTCGCTGTTCTGCACCAGATCCAGACTGGCGTCGCTCTGAGCACTGACGCGCTGGTAAAGCTGCGCGTCGGTTTCCAGTGCCTTTTCGCGAGCCGGGAAGATCTCGTTCAACTTGGCGGCCCATTCGGTGCGGGCCTTGTCCGGGAAGCAACGCTCGATCAGATCCAGCATGATCGAAACGGTCACCGACGCGCCCGGCGAGGCGCCCAGCAACGCGGCAAGGGAGCCGTCCTTCGCCGACACCAGTTCGGTACCGAACTGCAAGACGCCGCCTTTTTTCGAGTCTTTCTTGATGATCTGTACGCGCTGACCGGCGACTTCCAGACGCCAGTCTTCGGCTTTGGCTTCCGGATAGAAACGGCGCAGTGCATCAAGCCGCTGCTCCATCGACTGCCGCACTTCGCTGATCAGGTACTTGGTCAGGTCCATGTTGTCGCGCGCGACCGCCAGCATCGGCGCGATGTTGGCCGCGCGGATCGACAGCGGCAAGTCCATGAGCGAACCGTGCTTGAGGAACTTGGTGGTGAAGCCGGCGTACGGGCCGAACAGCAAGGACTTCTTGCCGTCCACAACGCGGGTATCCAGGTGCGGGACCGACATCGGCGGCGAACCCACCGCCGCCTGGCTGTACACCTTGGCCTGATGGCGTTTGACCACTTCAGGGTTGTCGCAACGCAGCCACTGGCCGCTCACCGGGAAGCCGCCGAAACCCTTGCCTTCCTCGATGCCGGACATCTGCAGCAATGGCAGTGCTGCACCGCCCGCGCCGAGGAACACGAATTTGGCGTCGATGTCGCGGGTGCTGCCGCTGTTCACGTCCTTGATGGTGACGGTCCAGCCGTCGCCCTTGCGGCTCAGATCGGTGACGCGTTTGCAGTACTTGACCTGCGCATCGGGTGCGCTGGCCAGATGCTTGAGCAACATGTTGGTCAGGTTGCCGAAGTTGACGTCGGTGCCGTGCATGACCCGGGTCGCTGCGATGGGCTCATCGGCAGGACGGCCGGGCATCATCAGCGGCATCCACTCGGCCAGTCTGGCTTTGTCTTCGGTGTATTCCATGGAGGAGAAGGCGTGGTGGGGACGCAGCGCTTCGTAACGCTTTTTCAGGTACGCCATGCCTTTTTCGCCCTGCACGAAGCTCAGGTGCGGAACCGGCGTGATGAACGAGCGCGAAGAGCCGAACGTGCCTTTGCGGGCCAGGTAGGCCCAGAACTGTTTCGAGACCTCGAACTGGGTGTTGATATGAATCGCTTTTTTGGTATCGATCAAGCCATCGGCCGCTTCCGGCGTGTAGTTCAGCTCGCACAGCCCGGCGTGGCCGGTGCCCGCGTTGTTCCAGGGGTTGGAACTCTCGGCAGCACCGGAATCCATCATCTCGACGACTTCAACCTTGAGGTTCGGGTCCAGCTCTTTGAGCAGCACTGCGAGGGTGGCACTCATGATGCCTGCCCCGACCAGCACTACGTCGACTGCTTCGTTATACGCCATTAACGCGTCTCCAAAATCTGCAGCACCAAATTGACGGCATGTGTTCCCGTGGTCAGTCGCCAGGTTCGGGCGGCGCGGTGTTCGCGCAGTGCCTCGTTCAACCTGGCCGGGATCGCCATGTCCGATTCTTCGCAATTTTTTGCATCTTCAGCGGACGCCACTGAACGAGCCTGGTTGATGCTTTTATAAGGCAAGCATGAACGCATTTTTCGGCCCGTGCAGCCATTCGACTATCGTCAAGGCGTCCGGTTGTGCAACCAAATCCGTAGTGGACAGGCTTCAGGCTCTTTTGACGGAGACTGCGTTGCGGTCGGTCCTTTGCAAGGGGGCTGGGTCAGACGCTAACGGTGCATTTACAAACGCGAAACTATTCATTTGCTTGCCACACTCTTGTGAAGTTGTGAAAACCCGTTTTTTTCACGCTCTTTTGGAGACGCGAACCTCAAAAAGGGCTGCGCGATGGCAGCTCTGGCAGATCAGGTTCATACGCGATGTGAGGCAAGGACTGGTGCAGGACGTTCGGATTAATCGACGATCCGGCGTCTGCGCCGCGGCCACATCGGGCTGCACATGTCTGTGTGGAAGGCTCTCTGTGGGCGGTACGGAGGAGTCGATAGTGTCTATCGACGATGCTGCGAGGCCCGATCAGGAGACGTCCTTATAATCGGGGGAAGATTATAGCGATGAAACGGGCAGAAATGATCCAGGAAAAATGACTTTTATTCGCCTTTCGGTCAGATGCTGAGCATATGCCGGGGGCTAATCGAACGTGACCGGGAAGTCACGCGCGCACTGGCAGGAAGCGGGCGCTGAAGCCAGCACAGGTTTGCTTCGTGGACTTCGACCCAGCCCTGGCCGCAAGGGGTTTCTGCGCAATGCTTGAACGCCAGGCAGGTGCCGTGGGTGTCCAGACGAGCATAGTGACGATGACGGCGACGCAGCGAGAACAACGACCAAAGAAAGTCCATGGCAGGACTCCTTGCTGGAGAGTTGAAAAAAGTATGGCCGGCAGGCATGACACCGCTGTGACGTTGCGATTGCGCAATTGTGTTTATTTCGACCTGGTAGAGCATTCCCGTCTGGCCGGAACCGGCGCGATGGCACTTTGTCGTATGTTTACCCTAGTGAGCGGCCTTGGGAGGTCGCTATACTGCGGCACATTTTGTGCCTTGGCCCATGGAGAAATGAGCATGTTGCGTCGCGTTCTGTTCGGTTTGCTTGCCGCTGGCAGTCTGACCCTGGCGGGCTGTGCCCACAGCCCGCAATCCCTCACCCCGGAACCCAAGCTGAACGCTCAACTGGCACCGGTTGGTCACGGCCAGCAAGTGGTCGTGCGCGTGGTTGACGGCCGTCAGTCGCAGCAACTGGGCACCCGGGGTGGCCTGTACCCGGAAACCAGTTCGATCACCGTCAACGGTCAGCAGTTGCTGCCAAAGTTGCAGGCTCAGGCTGAAGCTGGCGTGCGGTTGCTGGGTTTCACGCCCGTGCCGAACGGCAGTGGTCCGCAGTTGACCGTCACCCTGGCCGACCTGAAGTATCAGTCGCCGAAAGAAGGCCTGTACGTCACTGAAGCCAACATCAGCTCCACGTTCCGCGCTGACGTTCAGAATGGCGGTCGTAACTACAGCGGCCGTTATGCGGCCTCGATGGATCAACGCTTCGGCATGGCGCCAAACGAAGAGACCAACACCAAGCTGATCAGCGACGTACTCAGCGACGCCTTGACTCGCCTGTTCCAGGATCAGACGATCGGCCGCACCCTCGGCCAATAAGCTCAACGCCTGATACTGGTAAACAAAGAGCCCCGGTTTCGCGAGAAACCGGGGCTCTTTTTATTCGGCTGGGGCATTCGGGACTTCAGGCTCAGGGGGCTCAAGCCGCCTGATAGAAATCCAGAAAACTGAAACCGGTCTGCAGATCCACTTCCGGCAGATCGTTGTGGGCATGTCCGCCAAGCGCGCAATACACCAGCCAGTGCCTGTCCTGGACGTTGAACGCCAGTGCGTCGATCAATGCTTCCTGTTCGTCGCTGGGGGCGATGAGGTAAAGGCGGTCCTGGTTGTGGGCGTGCAGCATGACGCTCTCCGTGGCAGTGGGTCGGTTTAAGGTCCCACACAGTGCCCGGTTCAGGTGACGTTAAGGTGACAGCGACTAGTGTGAGCGGCAGGTCCAAACAGAGTCTGCGGCGCCTTCAATGCGGCGCCATCGAGGCACCATGTCGCTTATCCATCACGCCCCCGGTCTCGCCATCAACCTCTGCGCATTGCTTGCCGCCGGCCCCGGCATCTGGCTGCTGCAGACCACGCGCACCCGCGAACAGCGGGAGATGGCCCACCTGCACCACCTCACCGAACAAGCCCCGATCGACGAGCCCATGCACCTGATGGATGTACCCACCCTCCGCATGATCCGTCTTAGCTACCGGTTCGGCACCGCCTGCCTGGCGTTCGCGCTGTTGCTGTCGTGGGTGAGCACGAAGCTGTGATCGCTTAGAAAGCCAGCGTCACCCGCGCATTCAACGTCTGATCCGACGCATCGCTGCTCACCTGTCCGTTGTAACTCAGCCCGACACTCAACGTGTCGCTCAACCCCAGATCGACACCCGCGCCCAGCACTGCTGCGTTGCGGGCAATCGGTGCGCCGGAGAGCTCGAAAGTGTCGCCGCCACTGAAAGCCGCGCGGCTCTCTGGCGTCACGTCGCCGTAGGCCCGACGCCAGCCCAGTGTCGCGTTGGGTTTGATCGCGACGCTGCCAGCGTTCAAGCGAGTGGCGGCACGCAGGCCGACGGTGCTGAAGGTGATGTTGTTGTCCTGAGACTTGTTCTCCAGCCTGATCGCGTTGCTGTTCTCATCGAAGGAGTCCGTGTCCAGTCGCACATGGGCGAGATTGGCGAAGGGTTCAAGCTGCGCGTTGCCCAGCTCGATGGCGTAACCCAGTTCGCCAAATACCTGATTGGTCGCCGCGTTGTAATCTTCCTTGAAACGCTCGGAAGCACCCGGCAAGTCCAGCGTGTGCTTGGCCGTCAGCTCGTGCCAGGTGCGGACCGCGCCGAGGCGCAGGCCCAGTTGGCCCCACTTGGCGCCCGCATAGACGCCCAGATGATAGTTGTCGCTGTCAGTGGAGCCTGAGGCATGGCGCAGGTCGAAGCTGCTGTTGCTGAAACCGGCCAGCGCACCCACGCGCCAGGTCTCGTCGAGCGGCACGTCAGCGCCGAACAGCACGCCGCTGGTGTGCGTGTCGAGGCCCGATACATCACCGGTGCTGTCGGTTTTGCCGGTCGCGCCGATGGCTTGAGTCCACACCACGCCACGGGAATCATCTCCTGCGAGGGTCTGTGTGGTGCTGCCCAGTGTCGGTGCCGACTGCGCTTGCTGCAAGCGATCGTTCACCGCGTTGCGCACCAGTCGGCTGTCTTCGATCAGCGCGGACTGGGTCGACGCATGCAGCTCGTTGGACAGCGCCTTGAACGTGGCCTGCGCGGTCGACGCGTCGTCCTGCACCACCTGACGCCAGAGCGCGTTGCCTGCCCCGGCGCTGTCCAGCCCTTGAGCGACGGCTCTGGCATTGCGGGTCGTCGCCAGGCTGGCGAAGGTTTGTGCGTTACGATCCAGCGTCAGCCCGACATCGGTCGCCGTGTAGTTCAGCGTCGGGGTGAGGAAGGCGTAGTTGGTTTGCACGTTGGCAAACGCACCCGTGACGCCACCGGCTGCCGAGAGAATCGAGTAACGGTTTGCGGCCAGCCAGTTGCCGCCTTCAACCAGCGAAAGCGTACTGTTGTTGAGCGTCGCGCGGCCGCTGGCGACGATACGATCGGCATCGCCGTTGGCGTCCGATTCGACCTGGTAGACCGAGCCCTGAGCAAGGTTGACGTCGCCGTTGACGTTCAGTTGCCCGACCGAGTTACCCGGTGCAACTACGCCGCCCTGGGCGACATTGATGCCGCCAACGGTGCCGTTGCCACCCAGCGTTGCGCCTTGCTGCACGCTGACGATGGAGTTGCCCAGGTTGCCATTGACCGCCAGCCGACCCGCTTGCACCGTCGTGGCGCCGGACAGGCTGTTGTTGCCCGTCAGGTTCAGCGAGCCAACGCCACGTTTGATCAACGCACCGTTGCCCGTGAGGGTGTTGGCGAGGGTGTCGTTGGTTGACTGATCGACGACCAGCGTCGCGTTGTCGGTGATCGTTCCGCTACCGAACGCCTTGGCATGGCCGGTCAGCACGCCACCGTTGATCACCGTGCCGCCCGAGTAACTGTTGTTGCCGGTCAGTATCAGATTACCGCTGCCGTTCTTGATCAGCGCGCCGCTGCCGCTGATGTCGTTGCGCCAAGCATCAACGGCGTTATAGCCGCCGAGGCTGGCGTTCATGTTGACCGTCACGTTGGAATTGAACGCCGCATAACCGTCGCCGGCTGCGTACAGGTTTAGACGGCCGTAGCCACCTGACTGATCAATCACCGCATAGCCGGACGAAATCTCGGTGGTCGCCAGTATCTCGCGGCGCTGACTGGCGTCCAGGTACGGGAAGCGGGTTTCCAGCAACACTTCGGCGTTGGTCGGCACCACGGCGGCCAGGTTGGTAGGGCCCACCGGATCGAAGCCATAGGTCATGCGCGAGGTGAACAGCGCCTTGTCCTGAGCGTGTTGAGACGTGCGATCGGTCGCCGGGTCTATGGCGGCCATGCAATTGTTGACGTCACCGCCGCACTGCGCCGTGAAATAGCTCAGTGCCTGTGCGCGAGCATCGGCGCGCAGTTGGGCGTTGGCCGGGTTGGAGAGGTTGTCGATGGCGAAATAGGTTGCGGTGATGCGCCCACCCATCACGTCGAACGGCGAATGCATGCCGGCTTCGATGCGGTTGTCGCCAATTTCCGAGGCGCGCAGCATCAACTCGCTGAAACGCTCGGGAATGGCGTACGCCAGTGCGTATGAAGACAGGTAGGCAGCGTTGGTATGACCGCTGGGGAAACCCGAGTCGCTGGCCGGCGTGGTGCTTTCCGCCGGGCGCAGGGAGGGCGCAACCACAAAAGCCAGACTTTGGCCGTCCAGACTCTGCCGCCATGGTCGCGGATACAAATAGTGGGATTTGGCCGGCGTGGTCGAGGCGTCGTTGCGTACAGCGCCGACCAGATCGACGACTTTGCCCAGCGCCGAAGACGAACTGCCTGCGCCGTTGCCTTTATCGTCGTACTTGACGGTTTTGTTGCTGTCGTCGAATTGCGTGATGGTCGTGAAGGCGCCGGCACCTGCCTTGTAGGCAGCGCTCAACGAGCCCAGGCCGCTGATGGCGCTGTAGCTCTGGTCACGGCGGTCATCGAAGTAGGCGGCTGTTTCCTGGGCGAGGGTGCGAGTGTTGGCACGGTCGACCACGATCTGCAGGTTGCGCCTCAGCAGACTCTGACCCAGGGCGGTCGGTGTGCCCGTGTCCCACGTCGCGCCGGTCGTCCACAACGTGTCGAATCCGGACAGCAGGTCGACACCGTTGATGGTGTTGTCACCCGAACGGCTCGCTGCCTGAACCGACACGGCGAGCACTGAAAGTACCAGGGAAGACACCATGACATGGGCAACCGGTTTGCTGGATCGCATAGCGTACGCCTTCACTCGTTTGGATAGGCGACGACCTTAGCGAGCAAGTCTTACGCTTGAGTGTGTCAGCGGTGACACATTTGTGAAGGCTGATATCGCCAAGGCAACGCAGGCGCACAACGACAAACGGCGCCTTGAGGGCGCCGTTTATTCGGGGGAGGGAAGGGGGCTTAAAGCGGCAACCCGGCCTTCACTCTGTACTGGTTGCGGACCGGCATCGCATATTGCTGAATCAGAAACGGACGATGCTCGGCAGGGCAGCCATTGAGGCGGCGCTGCCATTCGTCTTCGGCGCGGTCCAGCTCGTCCGCCGGAAACACGTCAGCGGCCTTCGGCACCTTCAGCGCCGGCTCGGCGTCGGCCCACTGCGCGTACGCCAGGTAGTGGACCGGGAACAGTCGATAGCCGCCGAGGATCTGCCGGTCCATCTCGATGGCCAGTAGCTTGGTGTCCTCGAACAGTTCGGTGATCGGCGGGGCAAAGTTCACGTGCACGCGGCCTTTGTAGCCGGTGATTCCCAGTGCGATGCTGACGTCGTCCTCACCCGGCACTTTGGTGTAACTGCCGGTGGTGGCGCGGATATACAGCTCTCGCGCCTTGGCGTGATCGCACGGGTCGTATTCATAGCTGATCGACACCGGCGTCAGGTTCAATGACTGAATGACCTCGCCAAACGGCTCGTCCTTGCGGCTCATGTGGAACATCTTGAGGATGGCCGATTCGGTGCGGTCATCGCCGTCTTTGGCGCGGCCTTCCGCCTGGGCGATCCAGATCGACTGGCAGTCATTGCGAATGGAGTGATTGATGTACGCCGACAGCAACTGGTAGGCCGCCATCTTCTCGCGACGCCCTATGATCGAGCGGTGCACGATGAAGCTTTTGTTCAGGCGCATCAGGTCGCTGACGAAAGGCTTCTGCAGGAGGTTGTCGCCAATGGCAATGCGCGGCGTTGGCAGGCCCGCGTGGTAAACCGCATAGTTGACGAAAGCCGGGTCCATCACGATGTCGCGATGGTTGGCCAGAAACAGGTACGCCACCCCAGACTTGAACTGCTCAACGCCGGTGTAGGTCACACCGTCAGTGGCGCGTTCGATGGTGTGATCGACGTAATGCTCGACCTTGTCCTGCAGGGCCGCGACGGTGTCGATGCCGGCGAACTGGCGACGCAGCTTGCGCGCGATGGCCGGTTGCAGAATCCAGCCGAGGGAGCCGGCCAGGCGCGGAAATCGGAAATGCGTGAGGATCGCGAGGAGTGCTTTGTCGCCCAGCAGCCGATCAAGCACGGCTTTTACTTCGCTGTCGTCGTACGGTCGGATGGCATCGAATTCGCCCATCATGCTCTCTTGTCGGAAACGGCTAAGGTAAAGAAGGTCGAGTCCGGTGCAGCAGCGAGTCACGACACCGCAGGCGTGATGCCTGGGCGGCGGCCGCGCAACAAGGCGGCTTCGCTAAAAGTGTCGACTCAGGCTGATGCCCGGATGCTGAGGAATAAAGCTCGACCCGCAAGCAAGTGGGCGATTATACGCAAAACTGGGCCCGGAGACTGGTATGCAGGAAATACAGGATTATGACTGCCCTTATTGCGGCGAACCGGTGGAGGCGGTGCTGGATTTGTCCGGCGGCGATCAGACCTACATTGAGGATTGCCCCGTCTGCTGCCGGCCGATCAACTTCAGTCTGCAGACCGATGGGGAAACGTGGACGCTGGACGTCCGCAGCGAGAACGAGTGATGCGCAAGATTTATGAGCCTGAACACCTGATGGAAGGCGAGCTGTTGCAGGCCATGCTTGCCAGTGAAGGCATCGAGTCCCACATCACCGGTCGGCACCTGCTGGGTGCCGTTGGGGATCTGCCGGCGTTCGGGTTGCTGGGCCTGACGGTCGATGACGACCAGGCCGAGCGGGCGCGTCAGTTGATCACCGAGTACAATGCCGCCTTTCCGCTGCCCGGCGACGAGCCGGACAGCTACCCCGATGTGTTGCTGTGCTGAATCCGGTTCGCGCGCGCCTCATTCGCTTTTCAAAAGAGTTGTGCTGAACCCATGTGTGGACGTTATGCGCTGTTTCGTTGGTCGCCTGCCTTTGCGGCCTTGCCCGGATTTCCGAGCGATCAGCAAGCGCAGTGGAATATTTCTCCTGCTGCGACCGTCCTGATGGTCCGGGCGGCGGCGGGCGAGGTCGAGGAGGGCGCCGAGCGCGGACGTGAAGTGGCGCGGGCACGCTGGGGGCTGACGCCGCCCTGGCTGACCGACATGTCCCGCACGCCGGCCCATGCCCGCGCTGAAACCGTGGCCGAGCAGCCGATGTTCAAGCAGGCTTTTCGGGAGCGACGCTGTCTGCTGCCGGCCAACGGTTTTTATGAATGGCGTGGCAGCGTTCGCAAGCGGCCGTTCTGGCTGACGCCGGCCGAAGGATCGACGCTTTATTTCGCGGCGATCTGGGAAGCCTATCCCGTAGAAGGCCACACCTACCTGAGCGTTGCCGTGGTCACGCAGTCGGCCATGAGCCAGCGTCGACCGTTGATTCTCGACGATGAAGGGCAACGCGCCTGGCTTGATCCGGACTGCCCGCTGATCACGTTGCAATCATTGCTCGCCGCCCCGCAGACGCAACTGCGCGAACGGCCGCTGGCCAATCTGGTGAATGATCCGAAGCTCAACGCGCCGGAATGCCTGACGCCGCTGTAGCACTGTCTCTTGCGGTATAAACCGCGATCCCGTTATTTCTTCCCTGTTACACAGGCGCGTTTTCCTGCGCCTTTTCGCCTGGCAGACGGCTGGCATCTGGTGCTCAGCCCGGGTATTGCCTAGGATGGCGCGATTGTTTCGAAGGAGATACGAAATGCGCGGGATTTTTGCTCTTTGTGGTGTGACGGCAGCTTTGTTGATGGCCGGGTGTCAGGCGGTCAATACCACCACCGGCGATTCGGTGGGTGTCGAGCGCAAGCAATACATGTTCAGCATGCTGTCGACTGACGAAGTCAACAAGATGTACGCCCAGTCGTATCAGCAGACGGTCAGCGAAGCGTCATCCAAAGGCGTGCTCGACAACAGCAGCGCCGAGGGCAAGCGTGTTCAGGCCATCGCCAAGCGTCTGATTGCCCAGGCGCCGAAATTGCGGCCCGACGCGGCGCAGTGGCAGTGGGACGTGAACCTGATCAAAAGCGACGAGCTGAATGCCAACTGCGGTCCCGGCGGCAAGATCATTGTGTACAGCGGCCTGATCAATACGCTGAAGCTCAGCGATGATGAACTGGCAGCGGTCATGGGCCACGAAATCGCCCACGCTTTGCGTGAACACGGTCGTGAAGCCATGTCCAAGGCCTATGGTGTGCAGATGGCGAAGCAGGGCGCCGGTGCATTGTTGGGTTTGGGCCAGGACAGTCTGGCATTGGCCGATACCGTGGTCGATTACAGCCTGACGCTGCCGAACAGTCGGGCCAATGAAAACGAAGCGGACTTGCTGGGCCTCGAACTCGCGGCGCGCGCCGGTTACAACCCGAACGCCGCGATCACGCTGTGGCAGAAGATGGAAGCCCAAGGCGGCGCGTCGCAGCCTGAATTCATGAGCACCCACCCGGCCTCGTCCAACCGCATCGCCTCGTTGCAGGCGGCGATCCCGAAAGTGATGCCGTTGTATCAGCAGGCACCGAAGGGCTGATCATCGCCTGATCCCGATAGGTGAGCTGGCGCGCCGTTTTTCGGAGCGGGTTGGTGCATGAAACGCTGTAGGAGTGAGCTTGCTCGCGATCATCGAATAGTCGCCGCGTATCTGCGGAACGATTGACGAGCCTCGCGAGCAAGCTCACTCCTACAAAGGCATGGGGTCTGTGATTACACCCAGCCGCTGATCTGCATCGCCTTGTACACCGCAACGATCGCCAGAATGAAAAACGCACCCGCCGCCAGGCGACGAATCAACGTCAGTGGCAGTTTCTCCGCGGCGAAATTCCCCGCCAGCACCACCGGCACATTGGCCAGCAACATGCCCAGCGTCGTGCCCAGGATTACCAGCCACAAGCTTGGGTATTGCGCCGCCAGCATGACGGTCGCGATCTGTGTCTTGTCGCCGATTTCCGCGATGAAAAATGCGATCAGCGTGGTCAGGAAGGGGCCGAACTTGCGACTGGTACTGGCTTCATCATCGTCCAGCTTGTCCGGAACCAGCGTCCACAGCGCCGTGGCGGTAAAGCTGGCGGCCAGTATCCAGTGCAGGACGGCGTCCGAAAGGTAGCTGCTGAACCATGCGCCAACGGCGCCGGCTGCGGCGTGGTTGGCCAGCGTGGCGGCGACAATCCCGGCAATGATGGGCCACGGCTTGCGGAAGCGAGCGGCGAGAACGAGCGCGAGGAGTTGGGTCTTGTCACCGATTTCAGCCAGTGCGACGACAGCGGTGGGGACCAACAGGGATTCCAGCATCAGGGTTTTCCTAAGGGGCGGGTCAACACGGCTATGACACGTACAACCTCCCCGCCCCGGGTCAGGATGTTCGTGTCATAGGTCTTGTCAAACCACCGATCCGTCTGAGCGGATCTGGGGTCGCACGCACCATGGTCTGAGGACCAAGTATGTTGATGCGTGCCGGACGAGCATGGCGCTCGTGGGAGACTACTCCCCTAGGACGGTGCGGATTCTGCCTACACGTCTCGTGTTCGGCAAGTGCTAATTATCACGCACGTTTCGCACGGTAAATCCGGAAACCCTGGCCCTCGGCCATGATCGCGCACGGCCCGAGATGCGACTCGATGATCGGCTGATAGCGCAGGAAACTATTGGCAACCAGACGCAATTCGCCGCCTTTTCTCAGATGTTCACGTGCTTTTTTCAGCAGGTTCTCGGTCGCGGCGTAGTCGGTATGCACGCCAGTATGGAACGGCGGATTGGTCAGAATCACGTCCAGGTCGTTCGGCGCGGCGTCGATTCCGTTGCCCGTCAGCACGTCGGCTTCGAGGCCATTGGCAGCCAGGGTCATGCGGCTGCTGGCAGTGGCGAACGCGTCGACATCCAGCATCGTCACTGTCGTTTCGGGGTAACGGCGTTTCACCGCCGCACCGAGAACGCCCGCGCCACAGCCGAAGTCCAGCAGATGGCCGGTGGGAAGGCGGTCGATGTTTTCCAGCAACAGCGCCGAACCCCGGTCCAGGCGGCCGTGGCTGAACACGCCTGGCAGACTCACCACCTTCAACGCGCCGCCTTCGATTTCAATGTCGAAGCGTTTAGCCAGGCTGTCGAGTTCAACGGCTGGCGGAGGCGATTCGACGGTGACTTGCCAGAGCTGGCAATGACGGGCGCTGTCGAGCTTGCGCGTGCGCCCGAACGGACTCAGCTGGCGGGCCGCGGCTTCAATGCCGCCGCGTTTTTCACCCACAAGAAACAGCTCACGTCCGGCCAGGCGGGAAGCGAGCGCGTTGATGAGGTAATCGGCGAGGTCGCGGGCCTTGGGCAAGAACAGCACCGCGGCATCAAAGGGTTCGGCCGGGGCTTCGGTGCCGAAGTGCACGCGCTCCGGGAATCGGGTACCGAGGGTATCGAAATCCCCAGCGTGCCAGCTCCAGCCGCGTGCATTGGGCAGTGTGCTCAGCAGATCGTCGGCGGGGAGGCCGGTCAGCAACAAGGAGCCCCGAAACAAGTCGGCCTGCCGGAGTAACACTTCACTGCGCGGGTCCATCATCGGCTCCTCAAAAAAAGGGCGAAGTTTAACAGGCCTGCCACGCCGCGCACGTGCCCTGTGCAACGGCGTGGCGGGGCTGCAAAGCGCTGCGTGTCAGCTCACGACCCGAACGGGTTCGCCTGCATAAAACGCCAAAGCGTTTTCGTTGATCTGTCCGACGATGCGCTGCCGCGCTTCCTGGCTACCCCATGCGCTGTGGGGCGTGATGATCAAGCGTGGAATATCGCCGGACAGCAGCGGGTTGCCATTCACCGGAGGCTCGACTGTCAGCACGTCGGTGGCCGCGCCGCCAAGATGGCCGTTGCGCAGTGCATCGGCCAGTGCCTGCTCGTTGATCAAGCCGCCCCGCGCAGTGTTGACGATGAAGGCTTTCGGTTTCAGCAGGCTCAGCTCATGGGCGCCGATCATGTCCCGAGTGTGCTCGTTGAGCGGGCAGTGCAGGGTGATGGCGTCGACCTGTGGCAGCAGCTCATTCAGCGGCACGCGATCACCTCGGGCAGGGCGACCGGGAATCTGACCCGACAGCACGCGCATGCCGAAGGCTTCCGCCAGCTTCGCGACGGCGCCGCCCAGTTCGCCATGGCCCAGTAGGCCCAGTGTCTTGCCTTCCAGCTCGACGATGGGGAAATCCAGCAAGCAGAACTGCTTCGATTTTTGCCACTGGCCCTGTTGAATCGCTTTTTGATAGTCAGGCAACCGGGTGGCCATCGCCAGCAGCAACATCATTGCGTGCTGGGCCACGGAGGGCGTGCCATAGCCCTGACAATTGCTCACCACCACACCGTGTTTACGCGCGGCATCGAGGTCGACATTGTTGACGCCGGTTGCGGTCACCAGCACCAGTTTCAGATTCGGGCAGGCGGCGAACGTGTCGGCATCGATCATGATCTTGTTGGAAATGGCCACGTCGGCGTCCTTCAGGCGCTCGGCCACCTGATCGGCCGGGGTGCTCGCGTGCAGCACCAGTTCGCTGAAGGTTTCACGCCACGGCGCGAGGTCGAGATCCCCCAGATCCAGAGAGGTGTGATCCAGGAAAACTGCTCGGCGTTGACTGGGCATCAGCTGTACCTTTTGCTCGGTGGGTGGGAAGGGTAATGTGACGAGCCTACCAGAGCCTGCCGCTCGCCATAACGCCTGGAGAACCTCAATGTACTTGACGGAATTTTTAACCGTTGCGCTGATTCACCTGCTGGCCGTCGCCAGTCCCGGGCCGGATTTCGCCGTCGTCGTGCGCGAAAGTGTGACCCACGGGCGCAAGGCCGGCACCTACACTGCAATGGGCGTGGGCACCGCGATTTTTCTGCACGTTGGCTATTCGCTGCTGGGGATTGGCTTGATCGTTTCGCAGTCCATCGTCCTGTTTAATGCCTTGAAATGGGCCGCGGCGGCTTACCTCATTTACATCGGCATCAAAGCGCTGCGCGCCAAACCTGCGAGTGCATCGGATGCGCCCGTGGACATCCCCAAAGGCGAGCGCACCGCGCGCGGCGCCTTCACTGCGGGGTTCGTCACCAACGGGCTGAACCCGAAAGCGACGCTGTTTTTCCTGTCGCTGTTCACCGTCGTGATCAACCCGCACACGCCGATGCTGGTTCAAGCCGGGTATGGGGTTTATCTGGCATTCGCGACCGGCGCATGGTTTTGCCTGGTGGCACGCCTGTTCAGCCAGCCTCGGGTGCGCGCGGGCTTTGCGCGGATGGGTCACTGGTTTGATCGGGCGATGGGTGGGGTATTGGTTGCGCTGGGTTTGAAGCTGGCGTTGACGGAGATGCATTGATTGCGCGGTATAGAAGGCAAATCGAGGTGGGCGGCGGCGTGATCAGAAGAATTGGGGGCGTCCGAGGGTTCTCCCCGGCCCACCAACCGCGTATCGCCGTGCACACATTTCCCGCCAGACGACGCCCAATGTAGGAGCGCGCTTGCCCGCGATCGGCTGCGCAGCAGTCGTAAACCAGACGCCTTGGTAATGTCTGACCCACCGCATGCACCGGTTTGCTACCGCTGCGCGCCAGATCGCGAGCAAGCTCACTCCTACAGTTTGCGGAGGGTCTGAAGACTTCGCCCCAGACCACGAACCGCGTATCGCCGTGCGCAGATTCCGCGCCAGACGACGATCAATGTAGGAGGGTCTGAAGACTTCGCCACAGACCACGAACCGCGTATCGCCGTGCGCAGATCCCGCGCCAGACGACGCCCAATGTAGGAGCGCGCTTGCCCGCGATCGGCTGCGCAGCAGTCGTAAACCAGACGCCTTGGTAATGTCTGACCCACCGCATGCACTGGTTTGCTGCCGCTTCGCGCCAGATCGCGGGCAAGCGCGCTCCTACAGTTTCGATCCGCGTCGTTCCCGCGCCTCTGATATTCGCCTTGGCAGACGGCGCCGGGCTGCACCGTTTCCGACAGACAATTCATCCCTTCGGCTGATCCGATCGACGCGCCAAGGCCCTACAGTGCATATTTACAAGCCCGCACCTGCACCGTGAAAAGGGATTCCTATGCTGCACACCCGCGTGATTCCGCCCGCCGAAGGGGCGTACCAGTACCCTCTGTTGATCAAGCGACTGCTGCTGTCCGGCGTGCGCTACGAAAAAACCCGCGAAATCGTTTACCGGGACCACTCGCGCTATTCGTATCAAATGCTCAACGAGCGCATCTGCCGGCTGGCCGGTGCGCTGACGGCGGCGGGGGTGAAGGCGGGTGACACCGTCGCGGTGATGGACTGGGACAGCCATCGTTATCTGGAATGCATGTTCGCCATTCCGATGATTGGCGCGGTGATCCACACGATAAACGTCCGGCTTTCGCCCGAGCAGATCCTGTTCACCATGAACCACGCCGAAGACAAACTCGTGCTGGTCAACAGTGAGTTCGTGCCCCTCTACAACTCCATCGCCGGGCAACTGACGACGGTCGAAAAAACACTGTTACTCACCGACACCGATGGCGCTACCGCCGACCTGCCCAACCTGGTCGGTGAGTACGAAACGTTGTTGGCCGCCGCAAGTCCGCACTATCAGTTCGAGGATTTCGACGAAAACTCGGTGGCGACCACGTTCTACACCACCGGCACCACGGGTAACCCCAAAGGTGTGTATTTCACTCACCGGCAACTGGTCCTGCACACCCTGGCCGTCGCGACGATCATGGGCAGCGTCGAAGGCATTCTCGGCGGCGACAAGGTTTACATGCCGATCACGCCGATGTTCCACGTTCATGCGTGGGGCGTGCCGTATGCCGCGACCATGCTGGGCGCCAAGCAGGTGTATCCCGGCCGCTACGACCCCGAGCTGCTTGTGGCGCTCTGGCAAAAAGAGAAGGTCACGTTTTCCCACTGCGTCCCCACCATCATGCAAATGGTCCTCAACGCCAAAGCCGCCCAGAACATGGATTTCACCGGCTGGCACATCATCATCGGTGGCAGCTCGCTGAATCGTTCGCTGTACGAAGCGGCCAAGGCCAAGGGCATTCAGCTGTCTGCGGCCTACGGCATGTCCGAGACCGGGCCGTTGGTGTCCGTTGCGCACCTGAACGACGACCTGATGGCGGCCAGTGAAGACGAACGCATCACGTACCGCATCAAGGCGGGCGCACCGGGTGTGCTGGTCGAGGCGGCGATTGTCGATGGCGAGGGCAATTTCCTGCCTTCCGACGGCGAGACCCAGGGCGAACTGGTGCTGCGTGCGCCGTGGCTGAGTGAAGGGTATTACCGCGAACCGGAGAAGGGTGCCGAACTGTGGGCTGGCGGCTGGCTGCACACCGGCGACGTGGCGACGCTGGACAGTATGGGCGGGATCGACATACGCGACCGCATCAAGGACGTCATCAAGACCGGCGGCGAGTGGGTGTCTTCGCTGCAGCTGGAGGATCTCTGCAGCCGCCATGCCGGTGTGCGCGAAGTCGCCGTAGTGGGCATCGCTGACCCGCAGTGGGGCGAGCGCCCGTTTGCGCTGTTGGTCGCCCGCGAGGGTCACGTCCTGGATGCCAGGATCCTGAAGGAACACCTCAAGCCGTTTGTGGAACAGGGGCACATTAACAAGTGGGCGATTCCGAGCCAGATCGCCCTTGTTACCGAAATTCCCAAGACCAGTGTCGGCAAGCTCGACAAGAAGCAGATCCGCCAGAACATCCTTGAATGGCAGGGCAGCAACAGCGCTTTCCTCTCCACCCTCTGACGCTTTTCTTCGCGGCCATTTTCATCGGTCATTACGTTGAAAATGTGCCGCGGAGGCTCTACTCCGGCGTCTTCCTTGCCAATTCTTCTTTTTCAGCCATGCTCCCCCTGCGATGTGATTTGCCACTCTGGAGTCGGCGTGCCAGAGGTGTCGGCGCTTTAAATCACACTTTAGAGGGATCAAGCAGCAGCACCTGCTGGCTATAGTCGGCAGTAGGTTGATACCGGAGAAAAGCGCATTGATCGTTTCGCAGTTGATTGGCTGCCCGATCAGCGTTGACACCAGGCACTGCGGCCCGTCCGCCTGAGTCGTTTCCGGAAGCACCCACTGCCATAAAAATAAAAGCACATGGAGTAGCGTCGATGACATCAGCTAACCAGTTCTGGCGCCGGGCTAAATTGCCCTTGGCCGTCAGCCTCGCTTCCACGCTCGCCGGCCCTGCATTCGGCGTCAGTTTCAATATCGGAGAAATCGAAGGTAACTTCGACTCGTCGCTCTCTGTGGGGGCAAGCTGGTCCACCCAGAATGCCAACAAGAACCTGATCGGCTCCAACAACGGCGGTCACGGTCTTTCGCAAACCTCCGACGACGGTCACTTGAACTTCAAAAGCGGCGAAACGTTTTCGAAGATCTTCAAGGGCATCCACGATCTTGAACTGAAATACGGCGACACCGGTGTGTTCCTGCGGGGCAAGTACTGGTACGACTTCGAGCTCAAGGACGAAGGCCGCGACTTCAAGGACATCAGCGACTCCGGTCGCAAGGAAGGCGCCAAATCCTCAGGTTTCGAGCTGCTCGACGCATTCGTCTATCACAACTATTCCATTGCCGATGAACCGGGTTCGGTGCGTCTGGGCAAGCAAGTCGTCAGTTGGGGTGAAAGTACCTTCATCCAGGGCGGCATCAACAGCATCAACCCGGTCGACGTGTCCGCGTTCCGTCGCCCTGGCTCGGAAATCAAGGAAGGCCTGATTCCGGTCAACATGTTCTACCTGTCGCAAAGCCTGACCGAAAACCTGTCGGCAGAAGGCTTTTACCAGCTGGAATGGGACCAGACCGTCGTCGATAACTGCGGCACCTTCTTCTCGCAACCGGACGTCATCGCGGACGGCTGTAACAGCAACCTCGCCGTGCTGCGCACCCGCAACAGTCTCAATGGCGCGCTGCCAGCCGCGTTGCGTGGCCCTGTTCAAAGAACGCTGGCCGCCCGTGGCGTGAGCTTCGGCAATCCTGACGAGGGCGCCGTGGTTGCCCGCGGGCCCGATCGCGATGCACGGGACAGTGGCCAGTATGGCCTGGCCATGCACTACAACTTCGAGCCGCTGGACACCGAGTTCGGCGCCTATTACATGAACTACCACAGCCGCCTGCCGATCTTCAGCGGCAAGGGCGGGCCGGCAAGCGCGTACAGCGCAGCGGGTCTGGTGGGCGGTCTGGCGGCCAATGGCGTTCCTCGGGGCGTTGCGGCGGCCCTTGCGCCAACCCTGTTGCCTGTCGTGGTCGCCGGCAATTCCAGCTACTACGTGGAATACCCGGAAGACATTCACCTGTTCGGCCTGAGCTTCTCCACCACCTTGCCCACCGGCACGGCGTGGAGCGGTGAACTCAGCTATCGCCCGAACGCACCCGTGCAGTTGAACACCACTGACATTCTGTATTCCGGCCTGTCGCCGCTGAACTCGAACGTGTCGCTGCTCCAAGGCGCGCCCGGCCAGGACCAGAAAGGTTATCGCCGCAAGGAAATCAGCCAGGCGCAGACCACCTTCACGCACTTCTTTGATCAGGTGATGGGCGCCGAACGTTTGACCGTGGTGGGTGAGGTGGGCTGGACCCACGTCGGCGGTCTGGAAAGCACCTCGAAACTGCGTTATGGCCGCGACCCGAGCTATGGCCCCGGCCCGCTGCCGGGTGGTCAATGCCAGACCCTCAACGCCAGCACCCTGGCCGGTGCGGCGCAGAACAACCTCAGCCGCTACTGCGAAAACGACGGCTTTACCACCACCGATTCGTGGGGTTACCGCGCTCGTGCCATCTGGGATTACAACAACGTCTTCGCCGGCGTGAACCTGCGCCCGAGCGTGGCCTGGTCCCACGACGTTGACGGCTACTCGCCGGGCCCTGGCGGCAACTTCGAGGAAGGTCGCAAGGCTGTGAGTCTGGGGCTCGACGCCGAGTACCAGAACACCTACACCGCCAACCTTTCCTACACCAACTTCTTCGACGGCAAGTACACCACCGTGGACGACCGCGACTTCGTAGCGCTCAGCTTCGGCATGAACTTCTAAGGACAATAATGAAAATGAAAATCACGAAGGGTCTGTTGCAGGTTGGCGTGTTAGGTCTGTCGTTATTGGCGACCAGCGTGATGGCGGCGGTGTCCGATGCCGAAGCCGCCAAGCTGGGCACTACGCTGACGCCGATGGGCGCGGAAAAAGCCGGCAACGCGGCCAACACCATCCCGGCCTGGAGCCCGATGCCGACCAATGCCGGCGCCGTGGACGACAAAGGTTTCCTGGCCAACCCGTACGCCAACGAAAAGGCGCAGTTCACCATCACTGCGCAGAACGTGGATCAGTACAAGGACAAGCTTGCCCCGGGCCAGTACGCGATGTTCAAGCGTTACCCGGACACCTACAAGATGCCGGTCTACCCGTCCCACCGTGGCGCGACGGTGCCCGCTGACGTGTTCGCCGCCATCAAGAACAACGCCACCAAGACCAAGCTGGTGGGCGGCGGTAACGGCCTGGAGAATTTCGAGACCGCGGTGCCGTTCCCGATTCCGAAAGACGGCCTGGAGGTGATCTGGAACCACATCACCCGTTATCGTGGCGGCAGCGTCTCGCGTCTGGTCACCCAGGCCACGCCGCAGACCAACGGCTCGTTCAACCCTGTGTACTTCCACGATGAGTTTGTCTTCCGCGACAAGATGAAGGATTTTGATCCGAAGAATCCCGGCAACATCCTGTTCTACTTCAAGCAGGAAGTGACGGCGCCGGCGCGTCTGGCAGGTTCGGTACTGCTGGTCCACGAAACCCTCGATCAGGTCAAAGAGCCGCGTGCGGCGTGGGTCTACAACGCCGGACAGCGTCGCGTCCGCCGCGCGCCGCAAGTGTCCTATGACGGGCCGGGCACCGCCGCCGACGGGCTGCGCACCTCCGACAACCTTGACATGTTCAACGGCGCACCCGACCGCTACGACTGGAAGCTGATCGGCAAACAAGAGATGTACATCGCGTCCGACAGCTACAAGCTCGACGATCCGAAATTGAAATACGCCGACATCATCAAGGCCGGCCACATCAATCAAGACCTGGCGCGCTATGAGCTGCGTCGCGTCTGGCACGTGACCGCTACGCTGAAAGAAGGCCAGCGCCACATCTACGCCAAACGTGATTTCTTCATCGATGAAGACACCTGGCAGGCAGCGGTCATCGATCACTACGACGGCCGTGGTCAACTGTGGCGCGTGGCGGAAGCCCATGCCGAAAACTACTACGACAAGCAGGTACCGTGGTACGCCCTTGAAGCCTTGTACGACCTGCAATCAGGCCGCTACCTGGCGCTGGGCATGAAGAACGAAGAGAAGAGGGCTTACGACTTCGGCTTCACCGCCACTGCCAGCGACTTCTCGCCCAACGCGCTGCGCCAGGAAGGCGTGCGCTAACGGCTGACCGGATAAGCGGAGAGCGTGCAATGTTGATCACAGCTACAGCGCACTGATGTCCTCCGCTGTTTCACCCTGTGGCTGGACCCCATAGAGCAGCAAGAAAACACCCCGAGTGGTCGGGGTGTTTTTTTTCGTCTGGATTCAACGCTGCCGCCGCGCTTCAGGCTCAGCCGCACCGCCGATTAAACGTCGGCGGACGAGCAAACATGTACCTTCCCAGACATATAAACCGACATTCGCCCTGTTGATGGGATACGTTTTCTTACAGTCTTTCGTCTAACAATGTTCAAAAGGCTCCACATAGCCGCTAGTCTCCCGACATCTGAACGCCGAACAACAAGCACTCCAACAAGAGCCGGCCATGACTGATCTGTCGCGTTTGCAAGGATTCGCAAATCACGCAGTCACTGCGTTGGAAGGTCGTTTCTTCCGTCCGCCCCTGCCTGAAGGTTATGTATCGAGACCTCGATTGTGCGAGCGCCTGAGTGCGGGTCTGTCTGGCCGCCTCTTGTTGATCAGCGCGCCGGCCGGTTTCGGCAAAAGCTCACTGGCGGTGGAGTTCTGCGAGAGCCTGCCCGATCAGTGGCAGAACCTCTGGCTGGGTCTCAGCCACAGGGACAGCGACCCGGGCCTGTTTCTCGAACGTCTTCTCTGCGGTCTCCAGCAATTCTTTCCTCAACTCGGCACCCAGGCGCTCGGCCTTCTGAAGATGCGTCAGCGTCACCAGCCGTTTGCCTTCGAAGAGTGGCTGGACGGCTTGCTGGATGAGTTGGCGATGCACCTGATGTTGAGCAAACCGCTGCTGCTGGTGCTCGACGACTATCACCTGGTGCAGGGACCCGTACTGGATCGCTGCCTGCAATTTCTTCTCAATCATCTGCCTGCTGGCATGAACATCATGGTTACCAGTCGGCAGAGACCGAACTGGCACCTCGCGCGGCTGCGGCTGTCCCGTCAATTGCTGGAATTGTCCGAGCAGGATTTGCGTCTGACTGACGACGAGTCGCTGGCGGTGCTGGATCAACAGCGCAATGGCTTGAGCGATGAAGCACTGCACGCCTTGCTGCAACGCAGTGAGGGTTGGGTGGCCGGGCTGCGATTCTGGCTGCTGGCGGCCAACGAAGCTGGGAGTAACGCGCTGACCCAGGGGCTCAACGGCGGGGAAGGGCTGATCCGTGATTACCTCCTCGAAGAAGTCATCGATTGCCTGCCGGCTGACGTTCAGGCCTTTCTCTATGAGACCGCCTGTCTGGAGCGCTTCAGCGGCGCCCTGTGCAATGCCGCACGTGACAGCCATGACAGCGCCGAAATGCTTGGGTACCTGCAAGCGCATCAGGTGTTTCTGGTCCCCCTGGACGAGCATGGTCGCTGGTTCCGCTATCACCATTTGTTCTCGGATCTGCTGCGCGCGCGTGCCGGACCCAGTGTCACGCCGGAACAAAGGCGCGTGCACCTGAACGCCTGCCGCTGGTTCAGCGATCAGGGAATGCTCGACGAAGCCATTGAACAGGCGTTGCGTGCGGGGCATCTTGATGTAGCCGCCAACCTGGTGCAGAACCTGTCCGAAGAGCAACTGCTCGCCGAGCAAAACGTCGGCATGCTGCTGCGCTGGAAAATGGACTTGCCCGACAGCCTGCTGGTCAGCACGCCGCGGTTGATCGTGCTGTACGCCTGGGCCCTGGGCCTGGCGTGTCAATTGGACGCAGCCGAGGAGCTGGGCAATCACCTCAGTCGATTTCTGCCAGCCCCTTCCGCGACCGCGCAAAATTCGATGCTGGCGCAATGGCTTGCGCTCAGCGGGATCATCGCTCGAGGCCGCGGCGACAGTGAAACCGCCCGGCGTTATTGCAGCGAAGCGTTGGTCAGTCTGCCGCCCAAGCGGTATGGCCAGCGTTTGTTGTGCCTTTCGACGCTGGCGAACCTGGCCATTGCCGATGGCGATTTATGGCGCGCCCGGGCGCTGAACCGTGATGCCCTTGAGTTGGCACAGCGGGTGGCCAATCCGTTGTTTGAGGCGCTGGCGCACTACGACCGCGCGCGCACGTTGCAGGCCCGTGGCGAAACGCTTCGCTCGATGGAGGAAGTGCGCCAAGGCTTGCGGCGTCTGAATGGCTTGTCTTCGCAAAAGCTGTACGCGGTGCGCGCGCGGCTGACGTTGTACGAAGGGTATTTGCTGGTGCAGTTCCTTCAACCGCAGGCAGGGCGCGAGCGTTTGAATGCCGGGCTGGCCGAGGCGCGCGCTTGCCGTGACATCAGCGTGCTGATCGGCCACTGCGTGATTGCCGGGATGGAGGGGCGTGAAGGGCGCTACGCCGAAGCCTTCGCCGAGCTGGCCGAGGCCGAGCGACTGATGCACATCTGGGACGTGCCGCCGGTGTATTACCTGGCAATGATCACCCTCGCCAAATGCGAGCTGTGGCTGGCCCAGGGCCGTATCGACCTGGCCGACGCCTGGTTGCTGCGACTGGGGCAGACTTATGGCGGCCAGCAACCCGCTGCCGCCCCCGAATGCTCGCCGCAACTGCCTCAGCAGATCGAAACCCTGCGGGCGGTTCTTGACCATATTCAGGGTCGCACCGAAGAGGCAATGGCGCGGCTGCACGGTCTGCTGGAGTATGCCCAGCGGATCGGTGCAGGGCTGCTCGGTCTCAATGCGGCGAGTCAGCACATCCTGTTGTTGCTCGACACATCACGTGGCCCTGAGGCCGATGAGCTGTTCCAGCAGAGCCTTCTGCTCGCCGCGGGTGGTGCGGTTCTGCCGTTCCAGCGCCTGATCCGTGGCCATCCCGACTGGTTGCGCGAGCAACTGCACAAACGCCCCTCATGCCGGCTTGTCGATTATCTGCTCCAGCAACTTCCTGAAGCGGCGCCCGCCCAGGGGCTGCCTTGCCTGCGCATGACCAGCGAGCCGTCCAGCTGCAACGCCGGCAACGGCGGCGACCACCTCAGCGCCCGCGAACTCGGCGTGCTGCAGCTGATCGCGCAAGGTTGCTCCAATCAAGAGATCAGCGAGCGCCTGTTCATTTCCCTGCACACCGTCAAAACCCACGCCAGCCACATCAACGGCAAACTCGGCGTCGAGCGTCGGACCCAAGCCGTTGCTCGGGCTCAAGAGCTGGGATTACTGGGCTGATTGATCGGCATGTGCGGCGTCCCAGCCCTTCTTGTAGGGCCGGTCTAAAGTCACCGCGTCATACACGTCGCAGATAGCGCACATTTTCGCCAGCAGACTGCCCGGTTATCCAGTCAATATCTATTTAATTCATAGTGTTGTATGCGTTGACCGCGTTGTTTGACGGATTTCTCGAAGGATAAATACGCTGAGCAGCATGTTCAAAAAACACATAAATATTTGTTTTTTTATTTAAGAGACCTGCCTTTGGCCGTACAAAGGCGGTTCAGCCCCCGTTAAGGAATTTTTGACGGGGACCGTGCTCTAATCGCCTAAATCGTCGGCCTTTATGTGTGGCCGTAGAAAAGCAAAACAGGAGCTCTCCTTGATGTTGACCTTTCGCCGTTTGATCATCGCTGCCACCGCACTGACAGTGCTTTCCGGCTGCGCGACGCAGAATCCATACGACAATCAGGGGCAGGCGCAGAACTCCGGCGGCATGAGCAAGACCGCCAAGTACGGCGGCCTGGGTGCCTTGGCCGGCGCCGTTGCCGGTGCTGCCATCGACCACAACAACCGTGGCAAAGGTGCGCTGATTGGCGCTGCGGTGGCAGGTGCGGCATCGGCCGGTTACGGTTACTACGCCGACAAGCAGGAAGCTGCACTGCGCGCCAGCATGGCCAACACCGGCGTACAGGTCCAACGTGAAGGCGACAACATCAAACTGGTGATGCCGGGCAACATCACGTTCGCCACTGACTCGTCGGCCATCGCCAGCAGCTTCTACTCGCCATTGAATAACCTGGCCGGTTCGCTGAAGCAGTACAACCAGAACATGATTGAAATCGTTGGCTACACCGACAGCACTGGCAGCCGTCAGCACAACATGGACCTGTCGCAGCAGCGCGCGCAGAGCGTTGCGACCTACCTGACCTCCCAGGGCGTTGATGCGTCTCACCTCTCGGTGCGCGGTGCAGGTCCTGATTCGCCGATCGCCAGCAACGCCGACGTCAACGGCCGCGCCCAGAACCGTCGCGTTGAGGTCAACCTCAAGCCGATTCCTGGCCAGCAGTACCAACAACAGCAGTAACCCCGTGACGTGAAACCAAAAACCCCGGCCAGTGAGCCGGGGTTTTTATTTGCCGAGCAGATTTCTCCCATCCCTTGTAGGAGTGAGCTTGCTCGCGGTAGCGGAGTGTCTGGCAACTGATAAGCGTCTGACAGAGTGCCATCGCGAGCAAGCTCACTCCTACAGCAGCGTATCAATGCAGCCTTCAGGATCTGGCGGGGTAGCGCTCATGCATCTGCGCAAGCAGCGCGTCCTTGTCTTCCCACAGCCGGTTGATCCACTGCTGAAACTCCAGGCGGTAGGCATCGTCCTGATCGTAGCTTTTGCCAATGAACTGCGGCGGGATCTGCACTTCTTCAAAATGCGCGACCACTTCGCGAACGTTCCCGCACAGCAAGTCCCAATACCCTGGCCGACCGGCCGGGTAATGAATGGTCACGTTGACGATGGATTCCAACTGCTCGCCCATGGCGTCCAGCACGAAGGCGATGCCGCCTGCCTTGGGTTTCAACAGATAGCGGAACGGCGAGTTCTGCTGTGCGTGCTTGGCTTCGGTGAAGCGCGTGCCTTCGACGAAGTTGAAAATGCCTACCGGGTTGTTACGAAACTTCGCACAGGTGCGGCGGGTAGTGGCCAAGTCCTTGCCTTTCTTTTCCGGGTGCCTGGCCAGATAAGCCTTGCTGTAGCGCTTCATGAACGGAAAGCCCAGCGCCCACCAGGCGAGGCCAATCACCGGCACCCAGATCAGCTCCTGCTTGAGGAAGAACTTGAGCGGGCGGATGCGCCGGTTCAGCACGTACTGCAGCACCATGATGTCGACCCAGCTCTGGTGGTTGCTCGTCACCAGGTACGAATGCTGATAGTCCAGTCTTTCCAGCCCGCTCAGGTGCCAGCGGGTGTGACCGAGCAAGTCCATCCAGGCGTTGTTGTTGCTGATCCACGCCTCGTGGATGTGGCTCATCAGCCAGTCGGTCACCTTTTGCGCGGCCGGGAAAGGCAGGCACAGCTTGAAGATGGCAACGACGAACAGCGGCGTGCAGCAGAGAATCGTGTTGAGCGCCAACAGCAACGAGGCGATGACGCCGCGCAAAGGGGCGGGCAGGAAATCCATGTGAATCGAACTCCGGGTCAGTCAGCCGCCGGTGGGTTCCGGCGGGGTTATTGTGGGCAAGCGATATTGCAGCGCAATGTTATTGCGGCAGCGTCGCCGCCTGAATCGCCGTCAGTGCAATGGTATAGACGATGTCGTCGACCTGAGCGCCGCGGGGCAGATCATTGACCGGCTTGCGCAGGCCTTGCAGCATCGGGCCGAGGCTCACGCAGTCCGCACTGCGCTGCACCGCCTTGTAGGTCGTGTTGCCGGTATTCAAGTCCGGAAACACGAACACATTGGCGCGACCCGCCACCGGGCTGTCCGGCGCCAGTTGCCGGGCGACGTGCTCGTTGGCCGCGGCGTCATATTGCAACGGCCCGTCGATCAACAGACCACGCTGGGTCTCGCGCGCCAGTTGCGTGGCTTCGCGCACCTTTTCCACTTCTTCGCCGCTGGCCGAATTGCCGCTGGAATAGCTGATCATCGCTACCCGCGGTGACAAGCCAAACGCCACGGCCGAATCCGCGCTCTGCACGGCGATCTCCGCCAGCTCGGTGGCGGTCGGGTGCGGGTTCATGATGCAGTCGCCGTACACCAGCACCTGCTCCGGAAACAGCATGAAAAACACCGATGAAACGAGGGTGCAGCCTGGCGCCGTCTTGATCAACTGCAGTGCGGGCCGAATGGTGTTGGCGGTCGAATGGATCACCCCCGACACCAGCCCGTCCACTTCGTCGAGGGCCAGCATCATAGTGCCGATCACCACCGGGTCCTCCAGTTGCTGCTCGGCCATTGGCGCATTGAGGTTTTTGCTGCGGCGCAGATCAACCATCGGCGCGACGTAGCGCTCGCGGATCTGGTCCGGGTCGAGAATCTCCAGGCCCGGCGGCAGCTCGATGCCGTGGGCTCGCGCCACGGCATTCACTTCTTCGGGCTTGGCCAACAGCACGCAGCGGGCAATGCCGCGGGCCTGACAGATGGCGGCCGCTTGCACGGTCAAAGGCTCGGCGCCTTCGGGCAATACGATGCGTTTGTTTGCCGCCTGGGCGCGCTGGATCAGTTGATAACGAAACACGGCTGGCGACAGGCGCATCTCGCGAGGCGTGCCGCAGCGCTGATGCAGCCAGTTGGCGTCCAGATGGCTGGCGACGAAATCAGTAATGATCTCCGCGCGTTCGCGGTCATCAATGGGGATTTCCTTGTTCAGCTGATTGAGCTGCGTCGCGGTCTCGTACGAACCGGTGCTCACCGACAGCACCGGCAACCCGGCCTGCAGCGCGCCTCGGCACAGGTCCATGATGCGCGGGTCGGGCAAGGTGTCGCTGGTCAGCAGCAGGCCGGCCAACGGCACGCCGTTCAGCGTCGCCAGGCTCACGGCCAGAATGATGTCGTCACGATCCCCCGGGGTGACCACCAGCACGCCCGGCTTGAGCAGTTGCAGCGTGTTGAGCACCGTGCGGGCGCAAATGATGATCTTCGACATCCGCCGCTGCTCGTAATCGCCAGCGTTGATCACTTGCGCACCGAGCAGATCGGCGACGTCGCGGGTGCGCGGAGCGTTCAGGTCGGCCTGAAACGGAATGCAGCCGAGCAGGCGGAAATCACCGCTGCGCAAGAGTGGCGAGTGTTCCTTGAGCCGCGCCGAAAAGGCTTCCATGCTCTCGTCTGTGCGGACTTTGTTGAGGATCACGCCGAGCACTTTCGGGTCTTTCGGGCCGCCGAACATCTGCGCCTGCAGCTCGACGCGGCCGGAAAGCTCGGTCAGCACTTCGTTTTCCGGGGCCGATACGAGAATGACTTCCGCATCCAGCGCTTTGGCCATGTGCAGGTTGACCCGCGCGGCGTAGCTGGCGCTGCGGGTCGGGACCATGCCTTCCACGATCAGCACGTCGCGGCCAATCGAGGCCTCTTGGTACAACTTGATGATTTCTTCCAGCAGCTCGTCGAGCTGGCCTTCACCGAGCATGCGTTCGACGTGGGCCAAGCCCAACGGCTTGGGCGGCTTGAGGCCGTGGGTGCGCGCGATCAGTTCAGTCGAGCGTTCAGGGCCCACGTCCCCGGGATGGGGCTGAGCGATCGGCTTGAAAAAACCGACCTTGAGCCCGGCGCGCTCCAGGGTGCGCACCAGCCCCAGGCTGATGGACGTCAGGCCCACACCAAAATCTGTGGGCGCGATAAAAAAAGTCTGCATGCGGGCTTCTCGAAAATGAGCAGTGCAAGGGTCATGGCGCTATGAATTCAGCCATCGGACCGGATAAACCAGGACGCTGTTCAGTCGCAGCGTCTCAACGGGGCCCAAGGTTATCGTTATCTGACCCCGACGCGCACCAGCCGCAGTGAAAGGACTGGCCGATTGTTGCCTGGCGCTGCGCCGGATCAACCACCCAGGCCCGGGATTGCCAGGGCGGGTCGTGGCGCAAATGCTGGGTGTGGCCGCAGGACAGCTCAACCACCCAATGACCGTCACGGTCCTGTACAAAGCCGGTAATGATTGAGTGGGGGGAGGGGGCTTTCGGGGATTCCAATCGGGGCCGTCCGTCTGAGTTGCGTTCGCTTTCGCGCGAGTGCTTGGTTAGACTTGGCCGCTCATATCTATTTGCAAAAGGTCTCGCCCCATGCCGATCGCCGCCAACAAGGCTGTCTCCATCGACTATACCCTGACCAATGACGCTGGTGAGGTCATCGACAGTTCTGCCGGCGGCGCGCCGCTGGTTTACCTGCAAGGCGCAGGTAATATCATCCCGGGTCTGGAAAAGGCACTGGATGGCAAGGAAGTCGGCGACGAACTGAAAGTGGCCATCGAGCCTGAAGATGCGTACGGCGAATACTCCGCCGAATTGGTCAGCACCCTCAATCGCAGCATGTTCGAAGGCGTCGACGAGCTGGAAGTCGGTATGCAGTTCCACGCTTCTGCGCCGGACGGCCAGATGCAGATCGTGACCATCCGCGATCTGGACGGCGACGACGTTACTGTCGACGGTAACCACCCACTGGCCGGTCAACGCTTGAACTTCGATGTGAAGATCGTTGCCATCCGTGATGCCAGCGAAGAAGAAATGGCCCACGGTCACGTGCACGGCGAAGGTGGTCATCACCACTGATTGTCCTGCTAAGCTGAGTGAGCTGGCCAGGCGTCCTCGCGGTCTTGTGAAAACGTTTGTTTTTGCGGTCTGACAGGGCGCCTTTTTCGGCCAAGGGTTTTTAGGGGAGTTGTCATGAGTGTATTTCACGAGCTGAAGTTGAAGGCTCTGGATGGCCAGGAGCTACCCCTCGCGCCGCTCAAGGGCAAAGTGGTTCTGGTGGTCAATGTCGCGTCGAAATGTGGCCTGACGCCGCAATATGCCGGGCTCGAAACCCTGTACCAGAAGTACAAGGATCAAGGCTTCAGCGTTCTCGGGTTACCGTGCAATCAGTTCGCCGGTCAGGAACCTGGTACCCAGGAAGAGATCCAGACGTTTTGCTCACTGAACTACGGCGTGACCTTTCCGTTGGGCGACAAGCTTGAAGTCAACGGACCGCACCGGCATCGGCTGTATCAGATGCTCGCTGGCGAAGGCGCCGAGTTTCCCGGTGACATCACCTGGAATTTCGAGAAGTTTCTCGTCGGCAAGGATGGCCGCGTTCTCGCACGCTTCTCCCCAAGCACGCTCCCGGATGACGCCAAAGTGGTCAGTGCGATCGAGAAGGCGCTGCCCTAGTCCCTCGATTCACTGTGGTTCTTCTTAGCCTTAATCACTCCAGTCAATAGTGCTTCGTCTCCCTCGCGCTTCGGCTCATTCTGTATGACCTTCATCATATTTCCAGAATGCCGAGGACGCCTGCATGCCTGCTCAAGCCTTGTTTAAACCCTTCCATATGGGCAGCCTCGAGTTGCCGACGCGCATCGTCATGGCGCCGATGACCCGCTCGTTTTCACCCGGAGGCATACCGAATGCCAAAGTGATCGAGTATTACCGTCGTCGCGCGTCTGCGGGCGTTGGCTTGATCATTACCGAAGGCACCACGGTTGGGCACAAGGCCTCGAATGGCTACCCGAACGTGCCGCAGTTCTTCGGCGAAGCGGCGCTGCAAGGGTGGCGCAAAGTGGTGGAAGCGGTTCACGAAGAAGGCGGCAAGATCGTGCCGCAGCTTTGGCACGTTGGCGCTGTGCGGCGGCTGGGCACGGAGCCCGACGGTACGGTGCCTGCCTATGGCCCGACCGAGAAGCTCAAGGACGGTAACGTTGTCGTTCATGGCATGAGCAAGCAAGACATCGACGAGGTCGTCGCGGCGTTCGCCCAAGCGGCGAAAGACGCCAAGGCCATCGGCATGGACGGCGTCGAGATCCATGGCGCCCATGGTTATCTGGTCGATCAGTTCTTCTGGGAAGGCACCAATCAGCGTACCGACGAATACGGCGGTGACCTCGCGCACCGCTCACGCTTCGCCATCGAGTTGATTCAGGCCGTGCGAGCCGCCGTGGGCCCGGATTATCCGATTATCTTTCGTTACTCGCAGTGGAAGCAGCAGGATTACAGCGCACGGCTGGTGCAAACGGTGGAAGAACTCGACGCCTTCCTCAAGCCGCTGTCCGACGCCGGGGTGGACATTTTCCACTGCTCGACGCGGCGTTTCTGGGAGCCTGAGTTCGAAGGCTCCGACCTGAACCTGGCCGGATGGACGCGCAAGCTCACCGGTAAACCGACCATCACGGTGGGCAGTGTCGGACTGGACGGCGAGTTTTTGCAGTTCATGGTCAACACCGACAAAGTCGCCCAGCCCGCGAGCCTTGAAAACTTGCTCAAGCGTCTGGGTGACGAGGAGTTCGATCTGGTCGCGGTAGGCCGCGCGTTGCTGGTCGACCCGGACTGGGCGATGAAAGTGAAGGAAGGCCGCGAGCACGACATTTTGCCGTTCAGCCGCGAAGCCCTGGGCCGGTTGGATTGACTGTCCGGTTCCGGTCTTGATGGATGACTAAACCCCTAAGACAACCCCGTCCCGCGTCTCGCTCGCAGCGCGCAGGTAAGTCTCGAATGAGTCGATAATTCCGGCCCATCCCTGACGACTCGCGTGCTGCCGGGCATTCAGCCTGACCCGGCGCAACGTTTCTTCATCCTCAAGCATCCAGCGTGCGGCATCGATGAATCCTTCCGCATCCCCCGGCATCGCCACCGCCCCATTGTGGCCGTGGCGAATATGCTGAGCCGCCGCCGCTTCGTCATAGGCGACCACCCCAAGACCTGACGCCAGCGCTTCCAGCACGACGTTGCCGAAGGTTTCAGTCAGACTCGGAAACAGAAACAGATCACTCGACGCATAGTGCGCCGCCAGCGCATCCCCGCGCTGGGTGCCGCAGAAGATGGCGTCCGGGAGCTGACGCTGCAGAGTGGGCCGGACCGGTCCATCGCCGACAATCACCAGCCGCAGGTTTTTCTCGGGATAGGTGCTGACCAGTCCGTCAAAGGTGGTCTTCAGCAGCCCCAGGTTTTTCTCCGCCGCCAGCCGTCCGACATGCAGGATAGCCGTATCGCCCGGTTCAAGCCCCCAGCTTTCACGCAGCGCACTCGAACGTTTCGACGGGTGAAACAACTGGCAATCAACGCCCCTGGACAGCAACTCCAACCGCTCGAAGCCTCGGCGTTCGAGCTCGGTTTTCTGCGTGAAGCTAGGCACCAGGGTGGCGTTGGAGCGGTTATGAAACCAGCGCAAGTAGGTCGTCAGCAGGCGAGTGATGAAGCTCAGCCCGTACTGCCGGGTGTATTGCTGAAAGTTGGTATGAAACCCGCTGACGATGGCGATCCCCAGCCGCCTCGCAGCACGCAATGCCGAGAGACCGAGCGGGCCTTCCGTCGCGATATACAGCACGTCAGGACGGTTGCGCTGCCAGCGGCGCAATAGCTTGTGCATCGACGACTGCCCCCACTGCAAACCGGGATACCCCGGAATCGGCCAGCCACGGCACAACATCAAATCCTCTCCGGCCGCGCGCAATTCATCGTCGCTCTGCCGCGGCCGAATCACCTCAACCCGATGCCCCCGCAGGCGCAGACCGTCGCACAAACGGCTGAGCGTGTTGGCCACGCCGTTGATTTCCGGGGCATACGTTTCGGTGATCAGGGTAATACGCAGGGATTTACTCATGACATCAGTTTCTGAGCGGCTCATTGCGCTTGTGTGGCGGTTGAGTGATGGATTTGTGACTGCTAGAAACGCCGAGAGGGACTAGGTAGAAGTTAGGGAAGTAATAATAAGCGATATGCGTACGCATGAATTATTGGTCTGATAGGGCAGTAGGATGTTTCCTAGTTGCTCTTTATTACAGGTTTTGCTGTTGACTACGCCTCCGTCCTGAATAACGTCAGGGGATCGAGCTCCTCAAATCTATTGATGAGTTGTTAATCGATAAGCGTTTATCGGAACTGACGCTAAGTTCGATATCCGTCCCTTTGTTTCAGGAAGTATTTATATGAAAAACTTTAAACGGTTGAACGGTGTTGCTGTTGCTGCAAGCTTTGCATTTTCGGCAACTATGTTGTCAGCTCCGGCTCTGGCTGGAAGCTCCAACTCTTCAGTAAAACTACCAACGCTGCATTCTAAAAATTATGTATATACTGCTCATCTGCCAACAGCTTCTGGGTTGCGCACTGGGCAGTCAATCAAAAGTATTAGCTGGAACTGGAATGTGCCGGATGGCCGCGAGGGCTTCAGGTTCAGCTTTGTCAAGGCCCTACCAGGTGCATTGACGTTTCCCGCCAACGTATAGGCTCAACAAATAAGTTTAAGCATTTCCAGCCTTTCTACTACGAGTTTATGTTGTCCGACCCTGGCCGTGTACCAGTGGCCGGTCTCTTGGGAAAGCTTACTGTAGATTGGTAAGGTAACAGCTTATACCCGCACTCACCGTAGGTGAGCGCGGGTCGTTTTATAGTCCAAGCATGTCTTGGAATTCTTTTGGCATTGAGTCGTGAAACTCAAAAATTTTTTCCAGAATCTGATCAGCAGATGTGCCTTTTTTTATTTCTTGTCGGTACAAGTTTGCACACTGACGTTGCATCTCTTGGCTGATTTTAGCGAAGTAAGCTTCTGTCTTCGGCGTTACCAGTTCTCCGGTTCCGGAATAACGGATATTGGGCCTGTCCGATACGTCTAGCAAAGCGTGAGCTAAATAGTTAAAAGCATACCCATGGGCTATTTTTTTGCCCTCTTCAGGATTAGCCTTCGCTACTTCCAACGATCGTTCGCGCCCCTGCGCGCGTTCTTCGAGTCTAGCTGGCTCGCTAATAGCAGGGGATCTGGGTGCTGCCTCTCGCAGGACCCCCGCGAACGTGCTCGCGGGCGGATTGCTTGGCTTGTTCGAAACTGAATTGCCGGTGTCGACTGAGGTATGCGCGAACACAGAAACAGGGTTTATACGCATGGATGCTCCTTGAGTGGTGGTGCGCCAACCAGAGTAGGTAGGCGTTCGGTTCCTCGCCCGGAGTGGGCATTTCCATGGTTAAACACGAAGGCTGTGGGACGTTATGAATAGTGTTGTAGGAACGGTCCTGATTTTCCCGAGGTTGATTAAATCAGTGTTTCCGCCTTTAGCATGCGTCGCCTCAACTTCTGGAGGAAACGCTGTGTCCGAACAATTCAATACACCACCTGCTGCCGATTTGACGGCTTTGCCTACGAGCGGCCCACCGTTTTATACGGTATCGCTGGTCAAGTTGACGGTGATGATGTTTATCACTTGCGGGTTGTACGGGCTCTACTGGTATTACAAAAACTGGTCGCGATACAAAGCGTATTCGGCGAAGCCGATCTGGCCGGCTGTGCGCACGCTTTTCTGTTTTTTTTACATCCCGTCACTGTTCAGCAAGGTAGATGCCGCGCTTAAAGAGACGGGTCGAGGCGGTATCCCTTACTGGGGCGTCTACGTAGCAGGGATCTACCTTCTTACGTTTACCCCTTCGATTGTCACTGGGTACGCATCGGGCATGGGCAGCAGTCCGTCCACAGCGCTAGGGCTTATCCCGACCATGGCGGTCTACGCCACTACCGGGCTGGGCCAGTTCTTAATCATGCTTAGGGTTCAGTCGTTCATCAATCGGCTGGACGGCAAGTCCGGAGAAAGTTGCAGGATCCGCTTCACGTTTTGGGATGTGGTCTGGGCGGTGACAGGCATCTGTTATTGGACACTGTTAGTGCAGATCTATGCCTGGCTGAGCTCAGCAAACATGTAATACAAAAAAGGCCTCAATCGAGGCCTTTTCTACAAATCAGCGAATCCGTTCTGCCAGCGTCTCCGCACCACGCTCCCTCACCCAGAACAACGTCGCCCCCGCCACTGCAGCCGGCATCATCAGGATGTTGACCACTGGAATCAGCAGCACCAGATACACAATCCCGCCGAAACTCATGCTCTGCCATCGCTTGGCGCGCAGCCAGGCGAGCATGTCTTGCCAGCTCATTTTGTGGTTGTCTGCGGGGTAGTCGATGTATTGGATCGCCATCATCCACACGCCAAACATCAGCCACAGTGGCGCCGCGACGAGGTTTACCACGGGGATCCACGAGAGGATGAACAGGCCGATGGCACGGGGCAGAAAATAGCCCAGTTTGCGCATTTCCCGGCTGAGGGTGCGCGGGACCATTTCGACCAGCTCGGCCCAGCTGAAGGCAGGAAAATCGTCCGCCCCGCGCAGGACCACTTCCACCTTCTCGGCGAGAAAGCCGTTGAACGGCGCTGCAATGATGTTGGCGATCATGGTGAAGGTGAAAAATACCATCAGCGCAACAAGCACCACGAACAACGGCCACAGGATGTAGTTGAGAAAGCTGAGCCAGCCGGGGAGGGTCGGCATGAAGGAGTCGACCCAGAGTCTGAATTCGTGGCCGGCGAAATAAATCATGGCGCTGAACAGCACCAGATTGATGGCCAGCGGCAGCAGGACGAACAGGCGCAGGCCTGGGCTCAGGACCAGTTTCAGGCCTTCGCGCAGGTATTGCGGGCCAGACAGGACGGGTGCAGGCATGTGTGCCTCCAGGCAGTGATATCGCGCCGACCTTACCGGCTTTGCGACGGGGGCGGAAGCGCCGCCGCAGGTGCGACATTCGCTGAAACAATCGTGCAGCGGTAAAGTCTATGCAGGACTGCAATGTCCAAAGCACAGGGCGCACATAGGGCGGGCCTATGAGCTGGATTGTGAAACGATATTTCCTTAATCTTCTCTGCCCCGATAAGCTTGCGGCCAACTTTCACCGTTGCTGTGCCCCGAGTGGCAGCTTCATGTTCTCAGGATCGGCGGGCGCCTCCCGTGCGGCGCAGGCCTCGTCAGTCCCAATCCTCTCAACCGGTACGCCGGTTCAGATCCAGTGACTCCGACCACGCGTAACGATGGCCGGTCAATAGGAGTGTGTCATGTCTGATGTACGTCATTCGCGAGTGATTATTCTCGGCTCCGGCCCTGCCGGTTACAGCGCTGCAGTCTATGCCGCGCGCGCCAACCTCAAGCCGTTGCTGATCACCGGGATGCAGGCGGGTGGTCAACTGACCACCACCACCGAAGTCGACAACTGGCCGGGCGATCCCCATGGCCTGACCGGCCCGGCATTGATGGAGCGTATGCGTGAACACGCCGAGCGTTTCGAGACCGAGATCGTTTTCGATCACATCAATGCAGTGGATCTGGCCGGCAAGCCGTTCAGCCTGAAGGGCGACAATGCCACTTATACCTGCGACGCGCTGATCATCGCCACCGGTGCCAGCGCCCGCTATCTCGGCCTGCCGTCCGAAGAAGCGTTCATGGGCAAGGGTGTTTCGGCCTGCGCGACCTGCGACGGTTTCTTCTATCGCAACAAGCCGGTCGCTGTGGTCGGCGGCGGCAACACGGCCGTCGAGGAAGCCCTGTATCTGGCCAACATTGCCAGCAAGGTCACCCTGGTTCACCGTCGCGATACCTTCCGCGCCGAGAAGATCCTCATCGACAAGCTGCATGCACGCGTTGCCGAGGGCAAGATCGAGCTCAAACTCAACGCCACCCTGGACGAAGTCCTGGGCGACAACATGGGCGTGACCGGTGCGCGCTTGAAGAACAACGACGGCAGCTATGCTGAAGTGACCGTCGACGGCGTGTTCATTGCCATTGGCCACACGCCGAATACCAGCCTGTTTGACGGTCAGTTGGCGTTGAAAGACGGCTACATGGTCGTTCAAGGCGGTCGCGAAGGTAATGCGACAGCCACCAGCGTTGACGGCGTTTTCGCTGCCGGCGACGTGGCGGATCACGTCTACCGTCAGGCGATCACGTCGGCTGGCGCAGGCTGCATGGCTGCACTGGACGTCGAGCGCTATCTGGACGGCCTGGCGAACGTTTCGTTCTGACCTGATCTTCAGCTGCAAAAAAACCGGCTCATTGAGCCGGTTTTTTTATGTCTGGCAAACGCGCCTTATCGCCGAAAAACCTGCGGTCATGCCTTGGGCTTGAGCGGCTCGGCCGAGAACTTCACGCCGGCCAGTCCGTTGGCCATCAGCGCCCGAATGTTGCCGTGGTCGGAGCCTTCCGGTGTATCGAGCACAGAACGGTAGTGTTCGCCGAAAGCCAGCAACGCTTCTTCATCGCTCAGGCCTTCCAGCAGCGCCAGGCCGAGGGCCTTGCACGAGCCTTCGTTCTGGCCAGCAGCGTTTTCCACCGGGCCGTTGCTGAACGCCTGAGGCTGATAATCGTAATGCGCGGCGATGAAGGCCAGCGTGTCGGCGAACAAGTGATTGCCGCTGGCGAGGCTGGCGCGCAGGGCGTTCAGGTCAGTCATGCTTCGGTTCCTTGGCGAACGCGGCTTGCTGCTCGGCGCTGGCTTCTTTCTGGTACGTGGATTTCCACTCGCTGTACGGCATGCCGTAAACCACTTCGCGGGCGTCATCCAGGGTGATGTCGATCTGCTTCTCGTCGGCCTCGGCCTTGTACCACTTGGACAGACAGTTGCGACAGAAACCGGCGAGGTTCATCAGGTCAATGTTCTGCACGTCCTTGCGGCTGTCCAGGTGCGCAACCAGACGGCGGAAAGCGGCGGCTTCAAGTTCAAGACGTTGTTGCTCGGTCATGGTGTGCTCTGTCGGAAGTAAAGATGGGCGGGATGATAAGAGTGGCAGTCAGGCCGGGCAAGCGCGCGCCCGCAAAGGCGAGCGCAGGAATCAGCGCGCTGCCGCCAGGGTGATCGACACCGATTCGGCAAACCGCAGCGCGTGGGGCTTATCCACTTCGACTTCGGCGTATTGCACTTCTTCATGAGTCATCACCAGATCAAGCACTTCCTGGGTCAGGCGCTCAAGCAGGGCGAAGCGATTGCTTTCGACGTGCTGGATGATGGCCTTGGTGATGGTCCGGTAGTTCAACGCGTGATCAATGTCGTTGTCGCGCACCGCTTCCTGGGCCGCGTACAGGATCGTCAGGTTGATCAGCACATCCTGCTTGTTGAGGATTTCCGCTTCGTTGATGCCGATAAAGGTACGCAGGCGCAGGTCTTTGACCCTGATGCGTGCGGTGCCGGGTTCGAGTCTTGCCATGGACTACTTGCTCCGTCCGATCAATTGCAGAAATTCCATGCGGGTCGTCGTCGACTCGCGGAAGGCGCCGAGCATTACCGAGGTGTTCATGGTCGAGTTCTGCTTCTCAACGCCGCGCATCATCATGCACATGTGCTGAGCCTCGATCACCACGGCCACGCCTGCGGCCTTGGTCACGTCCTGAATCGCGTCGGCGATCTGCCGCGTCAGGTTTTCCTGAATCTGCAGGCGCCGCGCAAACATGTCGACGATGCGCGCGATTTTCGACAGGCCGAGGACTTTCCCGGTGGGGATATACGCGACGTGGGCCTTGCCGATGAAGGGCAGCAGGTGATGCTCGCACAGCGAATACAGCTCGATGTCCTTGACGATCACCATCTCGTCGCTCGCGGAGGCAAACAGCGCGCCGTTGACGATCTCGTCCAGCGTCTGCGCGTAGCCATGACAGAGGTATTGCATCGCCTTGGCGGCGCGCTTGGGCGTATCCAGCAGGCCTTCGCGTTCAGGATCTTCACCCAGGCCGACGAGGATTTCACGGTAATGCTGTGGCAGTGACTGGGTCATCAATGGTTCCTCGGGGCGGCTTACTTGACGTGCCGTCCGCCGTTTACGGTCAGAGTGGTGCCGGTGACGTATGGGTTGTCGAGCAGATAGCGCAGGCTCTGGTAAATCACCTCGGCGCCGGGTTCGATCCCCAGTGCCGATTTTTCCAGCGTGCGCGCGCGATATGCCGCATCGTCGTCGGGTTGAAACATCAGCATGGCCGGAGCGATGCCGTTGACCTTGATATGGGGCGCATACCGGGCTGCGAAGGACAGGGTCAGGTTTTCCAGCCCCGCCTTGCTCGCGCTGTAAGCGATGTGCTTGCTACTGCCCTTGCGGGTGACATCGTCGCTGATGTGAATAATGTCGGCCGTCTCCGAGCGCAGCAACAGCTCGGCGCAGTGCAGATTGATGAGGTAGGGCGCCAGCATGTGGACATTGAACATCTGCATGAACACCTCCGCCTCGTCCCCAGGCGTCTCGGCCAGCCAGTCGGATGCGTTGTGCACGATGGCCCTCAGGCTGTCGGTCTGCTCTTTGAGCCGGCCGATGAAGTCCAGGACGCTCGTCTCCGACGAAAAGTCGGCCTGAAGTACCACCGCGCCCAGCGTCTTCAAACGCTGCACGCCCGGCCGCTCACTGCGGTAGGTGATGATCACCCGCTGGCCTTCCGCCAACAGACGCTCGGCGCAATAGAGGCCGACGCGCTGGCTGGCACCAGTGATCAAGACAGGGGCAGGGGAGCAGGCCATGGTCGTCACGCATTCATCAACGGGGGAGAGAGGTCGGGCGAGTCGGTGCTGAATGGCGAACAGTGGATGCTCGCGTGCACCATCGAAAACGACCGTGGGGCAAAGTTACCCCAACGGTCGGTTCTTGTACAACACCGCAGGGCTGTACATGTTTTTGAATCGGCGAAAGACCGGGCATTGCAAGGCAGGTCGGCGGCGCCCGGATCGGGAAAGCGCTTGTCGCTGAGCGCTAGCTGTTGGACACCGGCTCAGTGCCGCTGACCTGCGCAGGCGTGTTGGTGTTCAGCCAGCCCGCCAGAAGATGGGTCGACAGCGGAATGAACCAGAACACCATCAGCGGAGTGAGGATCAACGTGCTGATCATGATGCGCGGGAACAGATCCAGCTGACTGAGCAGCGGCCCCAGCACGAAGTTGAAGATCAGCGACACCGGAAAGAACGCCAGCCAGATGGCAACGGCTTGCTTCCAGCGCGGCGGGCGCTGACCGACTGCGCCAAACCAGCCGTCGATGCCGCTCACGCGGTGTACGGAATTTTTGGCAAACAGGCCACTGCCGCGCACCAGCCAGGAGCGTCGGGAGGCAGAATGCTCCCAGGCGTGCATGGTGGCCTGATCGGCAAAGCGGAAAATAATCTGGAATTCGTCATCCCCTGGCGGCGGCGCGAGGACGCCTGACCCTAGATAGCCGGGGAAGTCTGTAGCGAGTTGTTCGCCTTCTTGCAGCCAGGCCATCAGTTCCTGATAGCGGCCATGGGCGACGCGACGGGCAACCATCAGCGTGACGGGTGAGGTAGACATTGTGTATCTCCGATAAACACGTGAGCTTCCCGGGTAGGGAAATCACATGACGCGGCGCCGGGGTGGTGGCGATGCGTCAGCTTCACTGGAAAAAGCAAGCAAGGATTATTCCTGAAACCTGCGATAAAGCCAGCGGCGTTTGTCGGATGGGGGAGGGTGTCGCAGGGGATCGCCTGATCAGACAATCCTAAAGGTGCATCGAGGGGTGAATCTTGCGGTGTTCCTGAAGAATGTACTGACGCAGGCGTTCAGTGTCTTCCTTGCTGTTCTGACTCAGCCGATACGCCGCAAGACCATGATGGTTCAAGCGTTCGAAGGTGCCACGCAAGGCGATTGGGGCATAGCCCTGGGGGGTAAACCAGGCGGCAAAGGACTTCGGCGGCTTGGTCTGCTTGCGCATCTCCAGCAGGATGCCCTTGAACGAGATTTCATGAACCCAGAGTGCGGTCAGCGAACCCTTTTCGGTCTCCAGCTGCACCGGCTCAGGCAGCGTAAGACGCCAGGGGCGAATGCGCGGACCTTCCTCGAAAATGCTCGGCGCGCCCAGCTCCAGATGCAGTGCATGGAATTCGTCTTCGACGAGGTGCAGCGGGAAGGTCATTTGCTGATTATCGAACTGGGCCTGGATCGTGACTTGCTCATGGGCCGCCAGACGAGTGAGCAGATCCTGAATCTGCACGCCGCCGTTCACCACCAGACTGCTGGATTTGTCGCCCAGATTCAGCGTGGGGTTGTGCTGCATGTTCTGGATGAACTCCAGTTCATCCGGCGTGAGGATATTGTCGCGCTGCATGGCCAGGCTCGATTAACCGGTTATTGAAAGAGCAGACAGATGGTTCGCTTTTAGGTTGCGACCGTTCGTCAGTTGCAGGATGTTACCCCTTCAGGATTTCATTCTCCAGCCGAGCTTGCGCCCGTTGGGCATTTAACTCGACCTCTTTCCGCCGGGCGTATGGCTGATCGCTGACGGCATGGAGTGCTGATCTGACGGTAGTCCAGCGAATAGAGATCGGACAGGAGATTTGCAGCATCGTTGAAACTCATCTTCATCAACGCCGCCCTCATCACCTGAGATGTCGTTTGGCAGCTCAAGGTCGGGAGTCCAAGACATCGCGTCGAGCTGAGGCATAATGCCGCACGATTTTACCCGTCACAGGATTAACCCATGAAAGTCGCGATTATTGCGGGCTCGGTGTATGGCTCGGCTGAAGAGGTCGCCCGCCACGCCCAGCAGATCATCAAGGATGCAGGGCACGAGGTGCTGTTCAATCCACGCGCCACCCTTGCCGATCTGCAAGCCTTTGCACCCCAGGCACTGCTGGCAGTGAGCTCGACCACCGGGATGGGCGAGCTGCCGGACAACATTCAGCCGCTCTATCACCAGATCCGTGATGTATTGCCTGCGGCATGGCGGGGGCTGCCTGGCGGTGTGATTGCGTTGGGCGACGCGAGTTACGGCGATACGTTTTGCGCGGGAGGCGAGTTGATGCGAGAGCTGTTCGGCGAGTTGGGGATCCGTGAGGTGCAGGCGATGTTGCGTCTGGACGCCAGCGAAACCGTGACCCCGGAAAGTGATGCCGAGCCGTGGCTGGCAGAGTTTATCGGGCATCTGAACGGTTGAACGGCGAGCCCCGTGCTCGGAGCTGACCAAGCGTTTGACGACACCGTCGCCGCGACCTCCCGTTAACGGCTCGGTTATGGCACCGGGAAACGACCAGGCCATCCCTTGACGTTATCGACCACTATTCAGCGTGTCCCGTGTTGATTGTGAGCCTGCTCCGAGTCGTTGACACTCAATGACATCACGCCCGCTCCTGCTTTCGCTGACACCTGGTGGCTCCTGATGAGTCAAGGGCAGCGAGTGCAGAGCCGGCTTCATCATTGAGGAGAGCAACATGAGCGAGTCCGTGCGTTTCGAAGACAAAGTGGTGATCGTCACCGGAGCGGGCGGCGGACTGGGGCGAGCCCACGCATTGTTATTCGCGCAACACGGCGCGCGGGTAATCGTCAACGACCTCGGCGGCTCCGCCCATGGCGAAGGCGCCAATGCCTCGGCGGCGGATCGGGTGGTTGCGGAAATTCGTGAAGCAGGCGGCGAGGCGGTTGCCAATCATGATTCGGTCACCGACGGCGACAAGATCGTCCAGAACGCTCTCGATGCCTTCGGCCGCGTCGACGTCGTGGTCAACAACGCCGGCATCCTGCGCGACAAAAGCTTTGCCAAAATGGAAGACGCCGACTGGGATCTGGTTTACCGCGTCCATGTCGAAGGCGCCTACAAAGTCACCCACGCCGCCTGGCCCCATTTACGGGACCAGAACTACGGCCGCATCATCTTCACCTCGTCCACTTCCGGCATCTACGGCAACTTCGGTCAGGCCAACTACGGCATGGCCAAGCTCGGCCTTTACGGTCTAACGCGCACGCTCGCGGTTGAAGGGCGCAAAAACAACATCCTCGTCAACGCCATCGCCCCGACCGGCGGCACCCGCATGACCGAAGGCCTGATCCCGGCCAGCGTGTTCGAGCTGCTCAAGCCCGAGTTGGTCAGCCCGCTTGTGGTGTATCTGGGCAGCGAGCAGTGCCAGGACAGCGCCGGCCTGTATGAAGTGGGTGGCGGCTGGATCGGCAAAGTCCGCTGGGAACGCAGTCTGGGCGCCGGCTTCGACCCACACGCAGGCTTTTCACCGGAGGACGTCGCGGCGCAGTGGCAAACGATCAGTGACTTCAGCGATGCGGTACACCCGGCTGACAACGTCGAAGCGCTCAAGGAAATGATGGCGAACTTGCAGACATTTGGCTGATCCGTGTTCGATCAATCAGCGGCCAGTTCGGGTGATCGGACGGGCCGTTTTTGTAGGAGGCTTACTTGCGGCGATGTAGGAATGGTCTCTGAATCAGGCAATGATTCCGTCTTCACTTTTTCAGCCTCAACCCCACCAGAGGTCGCCCGACACTCCTGAGGATCAACCGATTTTCAGGAGGTTCTATGATTGGCAATTTGAGTAAGGTGCAAGAGCAGCTGAGTGTGTATATGGCCGCGCCCTACAAACGCTTCGAGGCCAGCTCCGGGCTAAGTTCCGAAGAGCAGGCAGTCAAACAAAAAGTCCGACAGTACTGGGCAGATGAAAGTCTTTCCAACATCAAGAAATTACAAGGGTTTAATCTTGATATCGCCGGGTTCGACCCTACCCGGACCAACAACAAGCAGTTGAGGGAGATCGGTGCGGTCTTGGCGGAGCGCGGACTCATCGATGAAGGACTTGTTGATGCGATGTCCAGCATCAATATCGAATTCGACGCCGATGGAAAAGAAATCAACATGGAGCGCGAAGTGAATGCTTATGCCTTTTTCGAGAAGGAGTTGGGCGCGCTTCATGACCTGATGACCCAGGAAAATGATGTGGCCAAGGGTGGGCTGGTCGAACTGAAGACAGTCATTGCTGTGGTGATGGCGCTTGCCGAGTATGCAAACACGCCACGCGAACGATCGCTGGTGAACATCCGCGCCTAAGCCTTCCTTTGTGGCCCGACCCGTCAACAAAAAAAAAGCCGCTGCAATCGCAGCGGCCAAATAAGACGTTGAATCCAGGAGCTTCAAAACACAACGTCGGGGACGAGGGGCGAGCACATCCAGTCCGTGCAAAAACAGCGTTCCTGCGAAGGCCTTGGGGGCTGTGCTCAGATGGCGCGAAGGTTAAGGGGTTTACTGTTACTGAAACAGTTGGCTTTTTGACAAGCAGTGTTACAGCCACAGCAACAGTAGGAGTGCGCGGCGGATTATCAGCGGATGACGCTTTTTCCTGCATAGCTCGTCGGCGCAGGGTGCCTCATGGCATCAATAGTTATTCCATCGGTGAGCGATGCAGCACTTTTAATAACAGCTCTTTTGGACTGCTCACGTATTTCACACTTTGGCTGGATGCCTGGGTGGCGCGGGCGGTCATCATGGAGCTGTAAAGATGACTGATCATATTTTCAACAATCATCCCCGCCCAAACCCGGGCTCGTTGCTCGATCACGCCAATAACGAGGCGGAGCTGTCAGCGTTGATCGTTTCGCATCTGCGTCACGCCCCCACACTGCGCGAGGCTGCCAGGCAGTTGCTGGTCGAGCAACTTCGCCAACTCAGGCCATTCCCTAACCCTGACGCGCTCTTCATTCACAGGGAGCATGCCGGAGAGGCAGATCCCGCCCCGCGGTGTCTGACCGATGCCCTGCTGCACGCCCTCATCGGAGACAGGGTTTACCTGGATGACCCAAAGGCCGTTCTCTCTACGCGTAAAGACTCCTCCCATGTCGCCTATACGTTGCCGGGGTTTGGCATTGGCGCGTTCAGAGCAATGTGCGAGGACCTGATCACTCAACTGCCTGGTATTTTGAAGTTCAACCTCAATGCGTATTGGGAAGTGGATGAGCCGACGTTCAAATCCATACCCGGCGAGAGTGCCGTTAGCGGTACACGCAAGGAGGTCTTCGCGACGCTGCAGTCCTGGGTTTACGGGCACGCCATACGATTGGCCGTGGGCCGCGGCGAGCTGGTTGCTCAAGACGAAACACGTCTATCGCGCGTTGTCGGGGACACCGAGGCCAAGGGTCGCTATGCCCTGTCGTTGCGCACCTCACAAGGCACACTGCTGCCCCTTGCAGGGGTCTATGCAGCGACTGCGGACGATATCGATGCCATGCCGCTGACTGACGATGGCAGCCATGCGGGCGTCTACCTGTTCAGCCCGGCGGCCGGGGTGGAGAAGTTCACCACAGTCAGTGCAATGAGCGCGGCGCTGACGCACCGTCTTGAGCAGGATTCCACTCGGTATATGCTGGCAGGGTGCCTGTCCCTTGAGGATCAGGCGTCGCTGGAAAGCACGCCGGCGGGCGCGTTGCAGGTGGAGTACTCGCTGCTCAAAGAAAAGCCCGGGAGCCACTGGATAACTCGCTTGCGTGAAAAACAGCTGGGCGATCTCAACCACCTGCTCGCTTACGCGCCATCAATAGATGCCGAGCCCCAGGCACGGCTGCAAATGTTCGATGATGCCGGCCGCCTTGATGACCTGGATGAGGCCCTTAACGTCCGCTACCTTGAGCTGCTGGCGTTCATCCAGGAGCGACGTCTGCCCGATGGAATCCGGTTCGCGGCCCCTGAAGATCGTCATCGTTACGACACACTCGCCGCCGAGCAGTCACGATGTGAGGTGCTCATGCAGGCGCAGATGGCCGGCACCGAGTCGCCCGAAATCTACGCTCGCAGCGAAATCGCTGCTTATCTGATGAAGCATCTGGGCTTTACCCTCGATCCGGCGAAAGTGACGATTAATCTGCCGGACGAAATGGCGTTCGCCAGCGGGCCGCTCAACGCTGTGTACACCCATACATTGTTAGGGTTTGCCCTTGATGGCTTGCCGGAGCTCGATCAGCAACTTAGCCCCGGTGTCGAGGTTGATCCCGCGTATTCACACCCGCGACTGGACTTCGACTTCATCTGTCGTTTGCTGAAAGACCTTGATCTGAAACAACGTTTCGAAAGCGAGCTGGAGCACCGTTATCGCGAGCAGGCCACCCTGGACGCCATGGCAGCACTACGTGCCAGCACCATCGCATTGAGTGCGTGGGCGGCGAAACTCCAGGGTCATCTTTCCGATCGTGGCCTGGCGTTGATCGAGCGAGCGCAGTCGAGCCTTGGAAATACCCACGCATTAAGTGTCGGTGGCCTGTACCTCAAGGGTGGTGACCGCAGACTGGAAGATGCTGTGGTCATCAGGGAAGGCGACGGTGATGACGCGTTTTATGTGCTCTACGCCCCGGGGCATCCGAGTGGGCGCGACATGTTCGATTTCGACAGCTGGCGCAAGTTGTCGTTTGAAGTCGGCGGCTGGACGGCCACTGCTCGCGGGGCCCAGTATTTGCTGGATCAGACCGTGGTCAACGCCGATCAGCACGTGGTGCCCTACATTGAAAGCCTTCGGTTGAAGCCTTCAGCCTGGAATGTTGACAGTGTGCTGTTCGTCACCGTCGACGCTTCCTCGTTCAACGGGGCGTTGTCGAGCTTGAGTCACTACAAGATCGAGCAGATGTTGAGCCGTAATCGATTCGTCTCCAGCACGCGTGCGCCCCACATCACCCGGAAGGATCGGATGGCGGCCGTGGTGTTGGAGCAGCGGATCTCGGCACTGCAGAAAGCCTATGACAGTTTCGGCGTCATGCCATGGCGCGCCGCTGCTCGTCAGGAGTGCGAGCGCTTGATCGACAAGCATCTGAAAGCCTCGGGGGTGCCAGGACGCATAGACCCGGACACGGTGTTTTTTGATCTGGAAGGCAGCACGGGAAATGGGGAACCGGATTTTGGGCGGTACACAACGCTCCGGTGCCTGACCGACCTGTTCATGGTGGGTTACTCGGAAGAAGACTACGCGTTCGCCCCCGATGCGCCGGTGTATTCCTCCATTGGTCAGGATGTGTCCGCGCTTTCGGGTGCGTTCGTGGATGAGATGATCCGTGGGTCCAATTACGCCGACAAATACATCACCGCGTTGCGCCGGCATACCCAAGGGCTGACCAACTCCCCGCCACCCAGGGTTCGCGCCCTGTTCGCGCGCAAGACACATTATGAGCTGCGCCGTGATGCGCTGAACGAGTACATCGCAGGCCGGCTGACGCCCGATCAGTACATGTGGCTGGTCAGAATGGCCGCAAGCCTGGACACCAGCATTGTCGGAAATACTGCTCAAACGCCCGGGACCCTCCATATCCTGATGATGGAGCAGAAAACCTTTGCCGGTATCTACGTCTTCAGACCGGACAAGGACAATGCTCGTCTGGGAGCATGGGTTTACACCCCCGGGGCGCCGGACGGCCACCTGTTCCGTCAGGAAGAGGACGTCGTGCGATCCGTCGCCCGGCCAGGTATGAGTCGTTATTACTACGACCGGGTCCCTTACAGAGCCCAGCGCATCATTGGCACGCTCATGCAAAAGCTTGAGATGTCACCGGAGGTAGATGGCAAGCGGTATACGGTCGGCTATTCAACTTCGATCAGAAGCCTGGAAGGGCTGCACGGTATCGCCGTGCAGCACTTGATCGTTGATATCGATGCGCAAACCGAAAGCGTTGCCGAACGGCGCTTGCTCAACACGTATACCTTCATACGTAAATACGGCGGCTATCTGGCTGACCTTAACCCGATGACTAAACTGGTGTGGACGGCCCTTCACGCTTCGGTGGATCTGTATCGCGGCGTTCAGGCTTACCAGGATGGCGACCGAGCGCGGGCGCGGGGCTATTTCGCCAAAGCGGCTTTCGGTGCATTCAAGGCGGGCCGGCAGATACGATCGATCCGCAAGGCCGAGAAGTTGAAGCAGCTGGAAAAGGCGAAAAACACCACCGGCTCGCTGGCGCGTTCCTGATTTTCAGTGCAGCGCGCCCATGCCGGGCAGTTGAACCAGTCGCTGAGTGAGCCGCATCCGTTGAACCGGGTCATCACTCAACATCAATGCATGCTCCAGGTCGAACCGTTCGGCCTGCGGGCATTCCAGATGCTGATACAGGCTGGCACGAGCGAGGTAATCGCTGGTGTTGGCCTGGCCCAGTTCCATCACGCGGGTCGCGTCTTTGAGTGAGGCGATCAAGTCGTCGTTTAGCTGATGCAGGTACCGCAGGTTTCGCGACAGGCGCTGCAGCATCGCCGCTGGCGTCGCCGTTTTCATGTGCTCGGCCTTGAGCGGCATGTCCGCGCCGAACTGGCGCAGCAACAATTCCCGGCAGTCTTTCGGATAGAGCCTGCGCCCGCCGCAAGGGTCAAGCGTATGGTCGGCGCCGGGCACGCGCAGCAAAAAGTGTCCGGGAAAGTTAACGCCCTCGAGGGGGATTTCCAGACGCCGTGCGATCTCCAGCGCAATGAGTGCCAGGCCCAGCGGCTGGCCGCGACGACGTTCAAGCACTTTGTGAATCAAGGCAGCCTGGGGTTTGGGCTGAGCGGCATCGTCCTGCTGGAACCCCAGCGCCGCCAGTTGCCGCAGCAACGGCTGGGCAAGCTCTGCGGCCGGCAACAAAGGAAGCGAGGTGCTGACGATGCGTTCCAGAGCGGTGAGCTGGTCGCGGATAACCTGAAAATCAACTTGCCCGTCGTGCTCTGTGGCGATCCACGAAGCGGCTTCGAAGGTAGACGGCGGGTTCCGTTCTAGACAGGCAATGCATTGCTGGCGCGGATTCATCGACTTCTCCGGCAGGATAAGACGGCTGAGAAGAACTACAGGATGACTCTGTTTTAGCCTCGGCCGCGGCCTTCGTCCAGCGATGATTCATCCCGCGTGGCCAACGGCAGTCCTTCGTCCGGATCCGCTCGGCCGGCCTTCTTTTTTTCATTCAGCGCCTATACTCGCCAGTACGAAAAAGCGGAGCAGTGCCCATGTTCGCACTCATGCAAAGCTCTCGCGTGCAATCACTGCACATGATGGTTGAGCCGCGCACCGGCCTGAAGGCCGTGATCGCGATCCACAGCAGCCAGAAAGGTCCGGCGATGGGAGGCTGTCGCTACCTCTCCTATCCAAATGAAGAGAGCGCCATCGAGGACGCCATTCAGCTGGCACGGAACATGAGCTACAAAGCCGTGCTTGCAGGGTTGTCACTGGGCGGTGGAACGGCCGTGATCATGCGTCCGGCCCACGTGCCTGATCGGGCTGCCTTGTTCGAGGCCTTCGGGCGGTTCGTGCAGACCCTCGACGGACGTTATGTCACGGCCATGGACAGCGGCACTTCAAGGGAAGACATGGACTGCATTGCCCAATCCACCCAGCATGTCACCAGCACCACGGCGGTCGGCGATCCGTCAGCGCACACCGCGCTGGGTTTGTACGCCGGGATTCGCACCACGGCCATGGCAAGACTGGGCAGCGACAACCTCGAAGGTTTGCGCGTGGCCATTCAGGGACTGGGGCATGTGGGTTATGCGCTTGCGGAACAGCTGCATGCAGCGGGCGCCGAGTTGTTGGTTGCAGACCTGGACAGCGGCAAGGTGCAGCTCGCCATGGAGCAATTGGGCGCCAAACCGATTGCCAGCGAAGCGCTCCTCAGCACGCCTTGCGACATCCTTGCGCCGTGCGGGCTGGGAGGCGTGCTCAACAGCCACAGCGTGACCAAGTTGCGTTGCGCCGCCGTCGCGGGCGGCGCCAACAACCAACTGAGCTGCGCTGCGATCGCCGACCAACTGGAAGCACGCGGCATTCTGTATGCGCCGGATTACGTGATCAATTCCGGCGGCCTGATTTATGTCGCGCTGCATCATCAGGGGCAAAGCCCGGGCAACATCACCGCGCATCTGTCTCAGATCGGCACTCGGCTGACCGAGGTGTTCGCCCATGCGCAAGCTGAAAAGCGCTCACCCGCGCGGGTTGCAGATGAGCTGGCAGAGCGGCTGCTGGACATGGACTGAATCGCTATGGTGGCAAGCCTGCCTTCAGCTGGCTGAAGCCGAAGTCGCGGGCCTGATTACTCTGCCGGCTCGGCCGCGGGTGCGAGCTCGTTGAGGGCCAGCGCATTGCTCTTGAACGCGGCAGCGAAAACGGCGCGGTTTTTCGCCATGAAAATGCTGGCATCTTCTGCGTGTTTTTCTGAGAGGCCGGCGACGTTCTTCATCAGCACATCGGTGAGCAGTTCGGCCAGTTCCAGCATCTGATCATGGGCATCGGCGAGTTTGCGGTCCACGAACGTAGTCTCCAAATCACGGGTACTGCGGTAAAGGGTTTCAACAGCCATTGTTGGCCTCGTCGTCATTTCCAGAGTTGTAAGGGATCAGCCCGGGCGCTCAACGCTTCGGCCGACGGATGATGCAAAGACAGCGTACTCCGTCTTTTTACTGTTTATTTATACAGTGCGCAGCATAGGTGAATCGCCGCAGCTTGGGTAGGGGGTGTGCGCTCACTTTTTTTGCCAGTCGCGGCCTTGCGACATCTGGTCACGTTCTCAACCATAGCCGATGGCCCTATTAATGCTTGCCTGCAACCAGGCTGCGCACGAGCAAACCGTCATGCGCGTAGAGCATTATCCGGTCCAGGTCACCCAAGGAAGTACATCGTGAACATCAATGCGGTCATAGCCCTGCGTCGACAGATACACTGCAGCGATCAATCGCAGCGCTCGTTATGAACACTTTTGTTTTGGTCAGGGGAGGTGAGGGATGGCGGGTGTGAGATGGGCAGATCGAATGCGGGCGAAGCTTCATGGCGGCGCCAACAGCCTGGGCAATCTGGCCGTTGAAGCGTTTCATTATCTGGCGCTGTTCGGTATTGGGGCGGTCACTGCATACGCCGCGATTAAAGCCTTCATCGGCATGCTTGGGCAGGAGTACATCGCCGTAGATGATATTTTGCTGTTGTTCATCTACCTCGAGTTGGGCGCGATGGTCGGGATTTATTTCAAGACCAACCACATGCCGCTGCGCTTCTTGCTCTACATCGGGGTGACCGCTTTGATTCGCTTGCTGATCAGCGACGTGTCGCACCATAAGGCGCCCGATCTGGGAATTATCTATGTCTGTGGCGGGGTGCTGTTGCTGGCGTTCTCGATTCTGGTCGTGAGGTATTCCTCGTCGAGGTATCCGTCGGTGCAGGAGAAAGTGGAGTAGGGATGGGATGAGTCCTTATTGTTTAGGACTCATCTACCGTTTGCCCGGCATAGGTTTTGGCTTTTGGTATGAATGCGGTTAGCAGCCAACGCCGAGAAGTCACGATACGTTTCCGCAGCGTTCATATCGGTCCACGATTGCCCGGATATAGCTCTTTTACATTCTTGCCTTTTTAGCAATTTCTTCTACCATTTTGAGCATGTCACGGCCTTCGATAAGTTCTATATAAAAATTGCTATACGCTCCAGAGAGATCACGATATTTTCGGAGGTTTGATTCATCCATAATTCGATGGCCTGGTATGTCTCGTGCTTCGACTTGGCTAGTGATCTCACCTCGTTCGGCGGCGGATATCAAATGCTCCATTTGTCCGTACAAGGCCGGTGCCGCTGGCTCTTTTTCTTTATACAGTTCCAGTTGTTTCCGCAGTTCTATGGCGGCTTGTCTTAACGCTTGAATATCCATATCAGTCCTGATTGCCGATTTCGCTTTGCTGCAGACTTTAGCTGACCGCCGTCATCTGCCTTGTCGCAATTCCCGTGATATTGCCCAAATGCTGAGGTTGGTGCGACTCTGCTTAGGAAAGCCTCAGCGCGCCCTGGAGACCATTGCTTGCAACCAATGAACTGCTTTCGATGAGCTATCCACCAGCAAACCCATAAAAAATGCCCCGTCTCAGCGGGGCATTTTTGCGTGGGGCAGGTCGTCAGTTTACCCAGACGCCCACATGGTAATGCCAGCCATCGCCCCGGCTTTCCCAGTAAGGGTGTTGATAGCGATAGCCCGGCCGTACCGCTTCCCAGTGGCCGTGCTCGGCGACGTAGCGGTTGCCGTTCCAGCGCCAGTAGCCGCGGGACCAGACATAGCCCTGGCGCGGGGCGGGTTCTTCTTCGATGACGCGCACGGGCGGCGCTTGCGGGGCGACGACTTCAACGTACTCGGCCCGCGGCGCGGGTCGGTCGACCACTCGGCGCTCGTGCACCACTCTTTCTTCCACGCAGCCGGTCGCGAGCGCCAGCGCGCCAATCAGCGCTATGTATCGTAGAGACATATCGTCACCTCAGACTTGTCCAGACTCTGCTGCTCGCCGTCTTGTTGTGTAACGGGGCAGCCGGCTTGCTACAGGTTTGTTGTAACAGGTGCTTTCTGTCTGGGGGCTGAATCGGCGGGAATTACAGGAAGTTGGCGATCGTCGGCGGGGAGCAGAGCGCATCGGGAATGACGCTCCGAAGAGGTTGCGCTGGAGAGGCGATAGGTGTCGCCTCATACCATGGGCATCAAGTCATCAGAGACCGGCAGTCGGCTGCGGACGGCTGAGGAAGCTGGTTCGGGTGGGCGGCGGCGAAAGTTGCTTGAGGTCGCCGTCGGTCATGGCCGCGAGGATCTTGATGGCGCTGTGGCCCTGTTCAATGGCGATGCCGAACTGGATGCTTTCGATCAAACGACGTAACCGCTTGGGCGAGTTGCGTTGCTCGGCACTGAGCAAGCGTTTGGCGACGACGCCTGACTCATTCGACAGGGTCAGCATGATGGTCCCGTCGAGGCCCTGAATACTCAGATTGACCCGATAGTCGGGATGGAAAGCATCGGTGATCTGTTGAAAAGGGTTATCCATGGCCTGTTACCTATTAACGATCTGCATGAATTGGCTGGGGGGGAATCCCTTTAGTTCTCGAAGTCGATCAACGGTTAATGATTCCTGCCCTGGCCGCTCTCGCTGAAGTCGCGGTGGTATCCCTGAGTGGTCCGTTGAAACGTCGTCTCATTGAGCGAGTCACTCAGCCGGAAGCCATCAGGCTTGCGGCTTACAGGTGAGGTGTAAGCTCGACGATACAAAGCTTGCAGGGTTTGGGCCACAAGGGACGAAAGGTGCAAATGCGCCCAACAGGTGGACCGTGGTGCGCTGAATCGAGAAGCAGATCACGGTTCCGATGTCCAAATTGTACTGGCCAACTGCTTGACCAATTCCCGGCCAGCACCATTAGCGCGCCCCATGCGTTCTTTGTGTGCGTAAGTTTGGCGAGTGGACTTGCCGCGTGTTTGGCGCGGCTCTTCAGTCGAGCCCTTGGGACTTAATGAACGCGCAAAAAAAGGGGCGGGCCCGTTTCCCGGCCCGCCCCTCGTTCAGCAGTTCAGTGTCTCAAGGCTGCTGCATCAGCCGTGCAACGCGTCATCCTTCTCGAGAAATTCTTCTTCGAGCAACGCATCGGCGCTGACGGGCTCGTCGTCCAGATCGCTAGCAATCACCGGAGCCGCGCCGCGTTTGTTGCCGCGCAGTTTTCCGAAAAGATGTTCCAGGGCGTGGTCCAGTTTGACCGCTGCGCCATCCACTGCCTGATCGATCGAATCGGCTTTGTGGGTCACGGAAATAGGTTGGTGTCCTTTTGGCCGGGCTTCCATCTGGCAACGGATGTCATGGGGGCCGGGCTTGTCGCCATTCTCGTCGTTGATGTGGACTTCAACGCGGGTGAGATCCTCTTCGTATCGTTCGAGCGTAGTTTCAACCGTGGTTCGTACCCACTCCTCCAGACGGACGCTGTTTTCGATGTGGTTATCGCTGTTGACCTGGATTTGCATAGTTCTTCCCTTACTTTGGCTTGCTCGGGAGAGTCTGGACGAGGTGTTTTTCGTCTGCCCTCATTCACAGTGTTGGCGCCGATCCACGAACAATTCAACCCCTTGGAACCGAGAATATATTTCGCCGATGCGGGAACTCGACCGGCAAGTCCAGTTTTGCTGGGCTGCGCCTTTTCACCGCCTGATTTCAGCCGCTGCAGATTTGTTGCGAGATTCGTCGGACATCTTTTGCGCATGAGAATATTTATCATTAATATCGCGCCTCGCATCCTCCCTCAACCTCGTGCCTTAACTATGATCGATCCACCTCCGTCCTCGAACTCAGCGTGTCAGGACCTCGACCACGAGGCGCCCAAGGCTGCGCGCGCGCGGTTTCTGGAGGTGTTTCTGTCCCAGCGTCCTCAAATGGAGGCGCTGGTTAGCAGAAGAGTGGGTTGCCGGGCGACAGCGGCTGACCTGGTCCAGGACCTGTTTCTCAGGTTCTGGCGGCGTCCGTTGGTGCAGGTCGAGGAGCTCAACACGTACCTGCTGCGCTGCGCCGGCAATATCGCCATTGATCACCTGCGCAATGAGAGCACCCGCGCCCGGCTCAGCGAGGATCTGCTGCCTGATGCGCATCGGCCCGAGACTGACGAACCCCAGGCGGCGCTGGAGGCGAGCAATGATCTGCGCCACATCGAAACGGCATTGCGCGGATTGCCGGAAAAAACCCGGCAGATCTTCCTGCTCAACCGTATCCACGGGCGCAAATACGCCGAAATCGCCAAGGCCATGGAGCTTTCGCAGAGTGCGGTGGAGAAACACATGATGCGCGCCCTGCAAGCCTGCAAGGCGAGTGTCAATCAGGACGTCCCTCGGGTTGTGCCCTTTGTCCGGAGATCCGGAGGTGGTCGTCCATGAAGGCCTTTCCTGATCCGAATGCTGATTCGAATGCCGATCACCACGCCGTGGCCCTGAGTTGGCTCAGTGTCTTGCACAACCAACCCACGATTGCCGATCAGGCGCGTTTCAGTCGCTGGCTGCACGCCGATCCTGCCCATGCCGAGGCCTACGCTCAGGCACAAGTGCTGTGGGAACTCAGTGAAGAGCCTGCCACCACACTGGCCGGCGAGGACGCCGCCGCGCTCGATGCCTTATTGCGAAAAATGGACACGCCTACCGCGCGAAAGCTGCCGCACGGGGGAGCGGCGCTGGCGATGGCGGCGTGCCTGGTGCTGATGGTGAGCGTCGCGATGGGATTGAATCCGCAGCGCTGGGCAGATGATCTGGGCGCCGATTATGTATCGGCACCGGGGCAGGTCCGCACGTTCATCCTGGAAGACGGGTCGCAGGTAACGATGGACGCCGACAGCGCGATCGACGTGCATTTTGACGACGGAGAACGGCATGTCGAGTTGCGCCGTGGCGCCGCATTCTTCCAGGTTACCCACACTGGCGAGCCGTTTGTGGTCGATGGCGGACGCGGGGAGACCCGGGTGCTGGGCACGCAGTTCGAGGTGCGCCTGCAACCTGCCGGCGCGCAAGTCACTGTGCTTTCCGGGCGGGTTGGTGTGAAGGCCACCGCCGATGCGCCGCAGCAGATCCTGACGGCAGGTCAGCAGGCCCGTTATGACCGCGAGCGAACCGGCGCTCCGCAGTCTGTCGACAGCGAAAGCCAGTTGGCCTGGCGTCAGGGCTGGCTCAATTACGCCCGCACGCCCCTCGCCGATGTGATCAACGACCTGAACCGGTATTACCCGGGCCGGATCATTTTGCTTAACGATCAACTGGCCGCGAAGACCGTCAGCGGCAGCTTCCCCTGTCGCGATCCACAGGCCGTGCTGGCCGCGTTGAAATCCGTCGTTGGTTTCCAGCAGTACGAAGCGCTCGGGCGGGTCATTGTGATCCGTTGATCGCAGGCGAGCTGTTGACATGTATCGCAGTCAAGCGGGGTGAATCGATGTGAGAAGGTGGTGTGGCGTTTCGGTGGTGGCGGTCTGGAGCGCGTGCGTCCAGGCAGCCGTGCCGGCCTACGACTTTTCGATCCCGGCCAAACCGCTGCCCCAGGCGTTGAGGGATTTCAGTCGAGTGACGGGGCTGGGCGTGATTTACACCCAGGATGCGCCCTATGCGGTCGATGCCCCGGCGTTGATGGGATCGTTCAGTGCGGAACAGGCGTTGGGCGTACTGTTGAGCACGTCCGGCCTAACGTTCCGCCTTGCCACTGACGACACCTTCACGCTGCAAGCCCGGCCCGCTGACGGTGCGGTCACCCTTGGCGAGACGCAGATCGATTCCACGCGCTCCTACAACTATCAGCCGCCTGCTGTGACATCGGTGATGCGCAGCGCAACGCCGTCGCTGGAAAACCCCCAGGCGGTGAGCGTGGTTCCGGCGCAAGCGCTGAGCGATCAGGTGCCGCGCAACCTCGACGATGCGCTGGCCAACGTGAGTGGCGTGACCCAGGGCAATACCCTCGGCAGCACACAAGACACGCTGATGAAGCGAGGTTTTGGCGACAACCGGGACGGTTCGATCATGCGCGACGGCATGCCGGTGGTGCAGGGCCGCAACCTGAATGCGACGGCCGAGCGCGTTGAGGTCCTAAAGGGGCCGGCCTCGCTGCTGTATGGCATTCAGGACCCGGGCGGGGTGATCAACGTGGTCAGCAAGCGCCCGCAGTTGCAGTCGGCCAACGCCCTCACGGCCCGAGGTTCAAGCTACGGCGCAGGCAAGAACGGCAGCGGCGGCACGTTCGATAGCACTGGCGCGATTGATGGCGCTGAAGGGGCGTCGACCGGTCTGGCGTACCGCTTGATCGTCGACCACGAAGACGAAGAGTACTGGCGCAATTACGGCGTGCACCGCGAGTCGCTGGTGGCGCCGTCTCTTGCCTGGTACGGCGATGACACCGAAGTGCTGGCGTCCTTCGAGCATCGCGAATTTCTCTCGCCGTTTGATCGCGGTACGGCAATCGACCCGCGCACCAATCACCCGCTGAACATCCCCGCGACCCGGCGCCTGGACGAGCCCTTCAACAACATGGAAGGGCGTTCGGACCTGTATCGATTCGACGTCGACCACACCTTCGACGACGCCTGGAAAGGCCACCTTGGTTACAGCTACAACCGCGAGACCTACGACGCCAGCCAAGTGCGCGTGACCGCCGTCGACCCGGCAGCCGGCACAATGACCCGCTCCATCGACGGCACCGGCAACGCCCTGAGCACCGACCGCTTCGCCACGCTAACGTTGAGCGGTGACACCTCGTTGGCCGGCGTGCGACACGAGGTGCTGATCGGCGTCGACGACGAATACCGAAAAGTCGCGCGGGGTGAACTGATCCGCCAGAAAAGCCAGGGCACGTTCAGCTATGTGAATCCGGTGTATGGCCAGGAAACGGAGGGTACTCAGGTCAGTGCGGCGGACAGCCATCAGCTCGACATCCTGCGCAGCGACTCGGTGTTTGCTCAGGACTCCGTGCACCTCACCGATCGCTGGATTTTCGTCGCGGGCGCGCGTTATCAAGTGTTCGATCAGCAGGCTGGCAAAGGCTCGCCGTTCACGCGCAACACCGATTTGAACGGGCAAAAGTGGATTCCGCGAGCGGGCCTCGTTTACCGCTACAGCGACGAGCTGTCGTTGTATGGCAGCTACACCGAGGCGTTCAAGCCCAACTCCAGCATCGCCACGCTGGCGGGCGGCACCGTGCTGGATTCGGCAACGCTGCCCGAAGAATCGAAAGCGTGGGAGCTGGGTGCCAAGTGGGATTCCTCCGATGGCATCAGTGCGACGCTGGCGCTGTTCGACATCAGAAAACGCAATGTGCTGGTGGCGAATTTCGACTCACTGACGGCGAATACGGTGTACACCACGGCGGGTCAGGTGCGCTCGCGGGGTGTGGAGCTGGACGTGAGCGGGCAGCTGTCAGACCGCTGGAGCCTGATTGGCGGCTACGCCTTCACCGACGCTTGGGTGATTGAGGACCCGACGCTTAAGGGCAAGCGCTTGCAGAACGTGCCCCGGCATAGCGGTTCGGTCTCGGCTGTATATGACTTTGGCGCGGTGTTGGGCGCCAGCCGGCTGCGGGCGGGAGCGGGCGCCCATTACGTCGGCGAACGCGCGGGTAATCCGGACAACGATTTTGATCTGCCGGGCTACACCGTCGCCGATGCCTTCGCGACCTACGAAACCCGTCTGGACGGGCAAAAAGTGAAGTTTCAGTTGAACGTGAAAAACCTGTTCGATCGCACCTATTACAGCTCGGCGGTGAGCCGTTATTTCGTGTCGCTGGGGGATTCGCGGCAGGTGGTAATGGCAACGACGCTGGAGTTTTAAGCCGTTACAGACTGCCCCGTTTATGCCGGTAGACGCTTGACCCTGTAGGAGTGAGCTTGCTCGCGAAGGCTTTGTTTCAGCCCACGGAAAATCACTGGATGTGCCGGCGTCTTCGCGAGCAAGCTCACTCCTACAGTTTGATATGGGTCTGCCCCGTTAAATATGAGTGACACTCGAAGAGCATTTACTGAAACGCAGCCCGGTACTCGCCCGCCGTTGCGCCGACTGACTGTTTGAACCGGTTGCTGAAGTGGCTGGCACTCGCGAAGCCGCATTCCAGGGCGATCTCGCCAAACGGCTTGTGCGTCGAGCGCAGCAGTTCCCGGGCGCGGTTGAGGCGTCGAGCGAGCAGGTATTGATGGGGCGGCAGGCCGAAGCTTTCGCGGAACATCCGCGCGAAGTGGTATTCCGACAGCGCGCACAGGCCCGCCAACTGGCCGAGGCTCAAGGGATCGGCCATATTCTGCTCGATAAACTCCACCAACTGACGGCGCAAGTGCGGCGCCAGTCCGCCTTTCAAGCGCAAGCCTTCGCGCAGCCCCACCTGGCGCAGGACCATGTGATCGAGCAGCTCATGGGCCAGGCTGCTGGTGAGCATGCGTTCGCCGGGCTCGCTCCAGTCCATGCGGATCAGGCGATGAAAGCGCTCGGCCTGTAGCGGATCATCCAGAAACGTGTGCTCCTGCAACGCCAGCTGGCGGGGCTCGCGATCTAGCAGCGTGACGCAGTTGAGGGCGAACTGTTCGGGGCTGATATACAAATGCGCCAGACGGATTTCACCGTTCACCACCCAGGAGGACTGATGGCCGGCGGGCAGCGTGCAGATCTTGTCCGGGGCGCCTTTCCTGTCCGGCTGATCGCGGCGGAAGGTCCCGGTGCCGCCATCGATGTAGCACGACAACGTGTGGTGGGTAGGCGCGTGGTAGTTCTGCGCGTCGTGGCGGTTGTTCCACAGCGCCGCCATCACCCCGTCACCCAGGGGCGCGCACTTCTCCAGCTGCGCGTGGGGCGAGCTGTTCAGGGATTGAAAAACCTGGATGGTTTCGAGTGACGACATGGGAGCTCCTCTGCGCCTCGCATCCTACTCCGAGCGCTGGCCCCTGCCAGCGGAGTAACGATCAAATGCGCAAGTTTCTGCAAGTGAGCGCAGAGCCGCGCCGCCAGACTGAGGCTTCACTGGGGAGCCCGACATGAACATCACGTTGTATCTGCTGACCGTTTTGATTTGGGGCACGACCTGGATCGCCTTGAAACTGCAACTGGGCGAGGTCGCCATTCCAGTGTCGATCGTCTACCGCTTTGGCCTCGCGGCACTGATCATCTTCGCCCTGTTGCTGGTGACCGGGAAATTGCAGAAGGTCAATCGTCGCGGTCAGCTCATCTGCCTCGCGCAGGGGCTTTGCCTGTTCTGCGTCAACTTCATGTGCTTCTACACCGCCAGCCAGTGGATCCCCACCGGTCTGGTCGCGGTGGTGTTTTCCACCGCGACGTTATGGAACGCGCTGAACGCCCGGATCTTTTTCAAGCAGCAAATCGCGCGCAACGTGGTGATGGGTGGCACCTTGGGGCTGATCGGTCTGGCGTGCCTGTTCTGGCCCGAGTTGGCGGGGCACAGCGCCAGTCGCGAGACCTTGATCGGCCTGGCGTTGACCCTGCTCGGCACGCTGTGCTTCTCGGCGGGGAATATGCTGTCCAGCCTGCAACAGAAAGCCGGCCTGCGCCCGCTGACCACCAATGCCTACGGCATGCTGTATGGCGCGACGATGCTCTGCGTGTATTGCCTGCTGAGCGGTACGCCGTTCTCCTTTGAGTGGAATGCGCGGTACATCGGCTCGCTGTTGTATCTGGTGGTGCCGGGATCGGTGATTGGCTTTACCGCCTATCTCACCCTGGTCGGCCGCATGGGCCCCGAGCGCGCGGCGTATTGCACGGTGCTGTTTCCGGTGGTGGCGTTGAATGTGTCGGCATTTGCCGAAGGCTACCAATGGACCGCCCCCGCGCTGATGGGGCTGGTGTTGGTGATGGCCGGGAACGTGCTGGTATTCAGGAAGCCGAGGGTGATTGTGCCGGTGGGCGCGAAACTGGCGTGAGAGGCTGGCTGGCGCGGAGCGCCTGGAGCGGCATTCCCACGGGGACCGTGGGAACGATCACAGACTGGATTGAGAGAGCTGATCGTTCCCGCGCTCCGCGTGGGAATGCAGCCTGTGACGCTCCGCGTCATTCCCGCTCAAATGGCGCGGAGCGCCGGGAGCGGCATTCCCACGGGGACCGTGGGAACGATCATCAAACGGGCGGTTCAGCCCTTCCACACCTGCGCATTCACCAGGTCCTGTGGCTTCTCGCCCAGCAGCGCGGCCCGCAGGTTTGCGTAGGCGCGGTCGGCCATGGCCTGGCGGGTTTCGTCCGTCGCCGAACCGATGTGGGGCAGCGTCACCGCGTTGCTCAGCGCAAACAGCGGTGACTCAGACAGCGGCTCTTTCTCGTAGACATCCAGACCGGCGCCGCGAATCGTGCCGTCCTGCAGCGCCTTGATCAGCGCCGGTTCGTCGACGATCGGACCACGAGCAATGTTCACCAGAATGGCGCTCTTCTTCATCAGCGACAGCTCACGGGTGCTGATCAGGTGCGTGGTCTTTTCGCTGAGCGGCACCACCAGACAGACAAAGTCCGATTCGGCCAGCAACTGATCCAGCGTACGGAATTGCGCGCCGAGTTCCTGCTCAACGGCTGTCTTGCGGCTGTTACCGCTGTACAGGATCGGCATGTTGAAACCCAGACGACCGCGTCGCGCGACCGCTGCGCCTATGTTGCCCATGCCCACTATGCCCAGCGTCTTGCCGTAGACATCAGTGCCGAAATGCGGCGCCTCGATGCTGCGTTTCCAGTGACCGGCCTTGGTGTAGGCGTCCAGTTCGGCGACGCGGCGGGCGCTGCTCATGATCAGCGAGAAGCCCAGGTCGGCGGTGCTTTCCGTCAGCACGTCGGGGGTGTTGGTCAGCATGATGCCGCGTTCGGTAAGGTAGGCCACGTCGTAGTTGTCGTAGCCGACCGAAATGCTCGACACCACTTCCAGCTGTTTGGCGTTTTCCAGTTGCTCGCGTCCCAGTTTGCGACCGGCGCCGATCATGCCGTGGCTGTGGGGCAGGGCTTCGTTGAACTGCGCGTTCAGATCACCCTTTTTCGGGTCGGGGATGATCACGTTGAAGTCTTGCTGCAGGCGCTCGGCCATTTCCGGGGACACGCGGCTGAAGGCAAGGACGGTCTTTTTCATCGGATAGCTTCTCTCGGCAGTTCAGAAGGGCATTGCGTAGCACGCTAACATTCTTGCCGAGGGATTGGCGAGGCAGAGGGATACGTCGCGCGTTGCGGCAGAGCGTTAAACCGTCGCGGGCAACACATGGGTCTGCAGGTCGGCTTCATGGGCGGCCATGATTTCCGGCAGGGAACCGCGCAAGTACTCGACCCAGGTTTTGATCTTCGCATCCAGGTACTGTCGCGACGGGTAGATCGCGTACAGGTTCAGCTCGTGGGAACGGTACTGCGGCAATACCCGCACCAGCGTGCCATTACGCAGGCCTTCGATGGCGGAGTAGATCGGCAGAATCCCGATGCCCATGCCGCTGCTGATCGCGGCCTGCATGGCGTCGGCCGAATTCACCAGAAACGGTGAGTTGCCGATGGTCACGGTTTCCTGGCCTTCGGGGCCGTCGAACGCCCACTTTTCCAGCGGGAATACCGGGCTGACCAGGCGCAGGCAAGCATGATTGAGCAAATCAGCCGGCCGGTGTGCCATGCCGAACGCCTTGATGTAGGCGGGCGAGGCACAAACGATGCTGTAGGTGATGCCCAGTCGCTGGGACACGAAGCCCGAATCGGGCAGCTCGCTGGCGAGCACGATGGACACGTCGTAACCCTCTTCGAGCAGGTCCGGGACGCGGTTGGTCATGGTCAGGTCGAACGAGACGTCCGGGTGATTGCGCCGGTAGCGGGCAATCGCGTCGATGACGTAATGCTGGCCTACGCCGGTCATCGAATGGACTTTCAGTTGCCCGGCCGGGCGCGCATGGGCGTCGCTGGCTTCGGCTTCCGCTTCTTCCACATAGCCGAGAATCTGTTCGCAGCGCAGCAGGTAACGCTTGCCCGCTTCAGTCAGGGCGATGCGTCGCGTGGTGCGGTTCAGGAGTCGGGTTTGCAGGTGGGCTTCAAGGTTGGAGACAGCGCGCGAAACGTTTGCGGTGGTGGTGTCCAGTTGCGCCGCGGCAGCGGTGAAGCTGCCCGCCTGCGCCACGCAAGTGAAGGCGCGCATGTTTTGCAGAGTGTCCATTGGCCGTTCTCAGGTGAGATAGCAAATTGTGACATGAAGTAACTGATCCATGTCAGCCATACCAAAGGATTATCTCCGGTTGCGTAACAAAGATTCGCAGAAGTCCCGGCTTATCGCCGGGCTAGACGCCCCCTAGAATCGCCGCATCATCGATTCCCCCTCCATTCAGGTAATTGCAGCAGTGCCGCGTCGTCTCGTCAGAGGGCTCAAGCCCCTCAGTGTGTGGGCTTTAACGTTACTCATTAGCGGCTGCATCGGAACTGGCGGAATTGCCCCACAAGGCACAGCGTTGTCGCCCGACGCGCTGGCCACCGACGACGCCATCAAGGCGGCCGACACAGACGCCCGCTGGCCGGCCGGTCAGTGGTGGCGGGCCTATGGCGACGAGCAACTCAATCGCTGGATCGAACTGGCCGCACTGGGCAGCCCCAGCCTGGCGATCGCGGCCGCGCGGGTGCGTCAGGCCAAGGCCATGGCGGGCATCGCGGAATCGGCGGAATCCCTGCACGTCTCCGGCGACAGCAGCCTGAAACGACACAACTGGCCGACGGATCAGTTCTACGGCCCGGGTGAGCTGTCGAACACCAGCACGTGGGACAACAACGCTTCGCTGGGTCTGAGTTATTCCCTTGATCTGTGGGGCCAGGAGAGCAATCACTCCGAACAGGCGCTGGACATGGCGCACATGAGTGCGGCCCAGGAGCGTCAGGCGCAGCTGGAATTGCAGGACAACATCGTCCGCGCGTACATCCAGCTGTCGCTCAACTACGCCCAGCGTGACATTGCCGAAGCGACCCTCGCGCAACAGCAGCAGATCGTTGATCTGGCCCAGCGTCGCCTGAAAGGCGGCATCGGCACCCATTTTGAAGTCAGCCAGGCGGAAACGCCGCTGCCCGAAACCCATCGTCAGATTGACGCCCTGGACGAGGCGATTGCTTTGAGCCGCAATCAGATCGCGGCGCTGGCCGGCAAAGGCCCGGGCGAGGGCGCGAGTCTGCAGCGCCCGACGCTGTCGCTTTCCGCCGCGTTGAAGTTGCCTTCGGCGTTGCCAGCCGAACTGTTGGGGCAGCGTCCGGACGTGGTCGCCAGCCGCTGGCGGGTGGCGGCGCAGGCGCGGGGCATTGATGTCGCTCATGCCGGGTTTTATCCGAACGTCGATCTGATGGGCAGCCTCGGTTACATGGCCACTGGCGGCGGCATGCTGGAATTCCTCGCCGGCAAGAAATTCAACTACAGCGTGGGCCCGGCGATCACCCTGCCGATCTTCGACGGCGGGCGTTTGCGTTCGGAGCTGGGCGTGGCGTCGGCGGGCTATGACGAAGCCGTCGCGCAGTACAACCAGACCCTGGTGATGGCGCTGAAGAGCATTTCCGATCAGCTGATTCGTCGCGAGTCGATGAACAAGCAACAGCAGTTCGCCGATCAATCGGTGGCCGCCGCTCAGAAAACCTACGACATCGCGATGGTTGCCTATCAACGCGGCCTGACCGATTACCTCAATGTGCTCAACGCGCAGACGCTGTTGTTCCATCAGCAGCAGGTGCAGCAACACGTCCAGGCCGAGCGCCTGACGGTGCATGCAGAGCTGGCGGTGGCGCTGGGCGGCGGGTTGATGGCGGGCCATGACTCGCCTGCGCCGGAAAGGACCGCTGCGCCGAAAACGCCGGTGTCGTTGGCGGTGTTTGATTAATGAAACTTTCCGGCTGTAGGAGCGTGGCTTGTCCCGCGATCGACCGGGAACCGGTCGCCAAATTTGCCCACTCGATTTGGCCCGACTCACCACATGTACCGATCTTGCTGCCGGTTCCCGGCAGTTCGCGGGACAAGCCACGCTCCTACAGGACTTGGCGATGAACTTGGGTTTCAACTGGCTCAAATCCCTCGAATGGCGCCGCGGCCTCAACGATTGGGCGCGCAGCGATGGCGTGACGTGGATCTACATCGGCAAGGTGCTGATGGCGGCATTCCTGACCTACTGGATCGCCATGCGCCTGGAGCTGCCGCAGCCGCGCACGGCCATGATCACTGTGTTCATCGTCATGCAGCCCCAGAGCGGGCAGGTGTTTGCCAAGAGTTTCTACCGGCTGCTGGGCACGCTCGCCGGCTCCGTGGTGATGGTTACGCTAATGGCGCTGTTCGCGCAAAACAGCGAGCTGTTCCTCGGCAGTCTGGCGATCTGGGTCGGCTTCTGCTGCGCCGGTGCCGCGCGCTATCGCAACTTCCGCGCCTACGGTTTTGTGTTGGCCGGCTACACCGCCGCGATGACCGGACTGCCCGCGCTCGCGCATCCGGACACCTCGTTCATGGCGGCCATGTGGCGGGTGCTGGAAATTTCCCTGGGCATCGTCTGCTCGACCCTGGTCAGCGCCGCGATCCTGCCGCAAAGTGCCGGCGCGGCGATGCGTAATACCTTGTACCAGCGCTTCGGCACCTTCGCCCAGTTCGTCATCACTGGCCTGCGCGGCGAGAGCGATCCGGCCTCCTTCGAAGCCAGCAATGTGCGCTTCATCGCCGACGCCGTGGGGCTCGAAGGCCTGCGCGCCGTCACCGTGTTCGAAGACCCGCACATGCGCCGTCGCAACGGTCGACTGAATCGCCTGAACAGCGAATTCATGACCATCACCACGCGCTTCAACGCCTTGCATCAACTGCTCGAACGCTTGCGTCGGCGCGGTGTGACCCCGGCGGTTCAGGCCATCGAGCCGGGCCTGAATGCGCTGACTCGATTGCTGGAGCCTTTCGCCGGGCGCGCGCTGACCAACGCCGATGCCGCGCTGCTGGCCAATCGGTTGAGCGTGTACAAGGCCGATTTGCCCGAACACGTGCGCAGCCTGCGGGCCGAGTTCGTCAAGACCGAGCCCGGCGACGACGACCTACTGGATTTCCACACCGCGTATGAGTTGCTGTATCGCTTCGTCGACGACATGCATGACTACGCCCAGACCCACGCGTCCCTGGCCGATCACCGCCATGCGCGGGAGAAATGGGTCGAGCCGTTCGTGTCCACCACCAGTTGGCTGTCGTCGCTGGCCTCCGGCGTGCGCGCGACGTTTATTCTCGCGGTGATGTCGGTGTATTGGGTCGCGACGGCCTGGCCGAGCGGTGCGTCGATGACCCTGGTGTCTGCCGCCACCGTGGCGCTTTCCGCGACGACGCCGAACCCGAGGCGCATGTCGTTTCAGATGGCCTGCGGGACATTTTTGGGCGCCGTACTGGGCTTTTTCATCACCTTTTTCGTGCTGCCGCGCATCGATGGTTTTCCCTTGCTGTGCATGGTGCTGGCGCCGGTGTTCGTGCTCGGCACCTTCCTGACCACGAGGCCGCAGTGGGTCGGCTACGGGCTGGGGCTATTGATTTTCTTCAGCATCGGTTCGGCGCCGGACAACCTCACGGCCTACAACCCCTATGCGTTCATCAATGACTACATCGCCATGGTCCTCGGCATGCTGCTGTGCGCGGCGGCGGGGGCGATCATTCTGCCGCCGAACAGTCGCTGGTTGTGGCAGCGGCTGGAGGCCAATCTGCGTCAGCAAGTGAGTTTTGCCATCAGCGCGCCGCTGCGCGGGATTCGTTCCAGTTTTGAAAGCCGCACCCGCGATCTGATGCATCAAGCGTATGGACTGGCCGCCGGCAAACCCGAAGTGCAACGCAATCTGCTGCGCTGGATGTTCGTGGTGCTGGAGATCGGCCACGCGATCATCGAGCTGCGCCGCGAGCAGGACATCCTGCCGGTGCACCCGAGTTACGCCGAATCGCAACCTTGGCGCCAGGCGATTCGCGCCATGGGGCGCTCGCTGATTCGTCTGTTCATCCAGCCCGATCGCCATAACCTGGCGCGCAGCCTGTCGGCCGTCGATCACGCCATCGTCTGCGTGCAGAACACCGACGAGCCCTTCGCGCCGCACTTCGACACTTCGGCGCTGCGCCGGGTAAAAAGCTACCTGCACTTCATCCGCACCTGCCTGCTGGACCCGCAATCGCCGCTGGCGGGCGTTCCGTCAGAGCCGGCATCTGTGGCCTCGCCCCAAGGACAACTCAATGCCTCGTGAACTCGCCTTCCACGGCGTTTACATGCCGACCGTGACCGTCATGTTTATGGTCGCCATGGTGCTTTCCTGGGCGCTGGACCGCTTCATGTCCGGGCTCGACCTGTACCGTTTTTTCTGGCATCCGGCGCTGCTGCGTCTGAGCCTGTTCAGCTGCATTTTCGGCGCCATGGCGCTCACTGTTTACCGATGAGGCACGTTGGTTGAGATGAAAAAGCTCTTCAGTCTGATCGCAACGTTGTTGATTCTGGCCCTGGCCATCGGGATCGGCCGGCTGCTCTGGATTCATTACATGGACACGCCGTGGACCCGCGACGGCCGGGTGCGCGCCGACGTGATCAACGTAGCCGCCGATGTCAGCGGCGTGGTGATCGATGTGCCGGTCAAGGACAACCAGCCGGTGAAAAAAGGCGACCTGCTGATGCAGATCGACCCTGAGCATTATCAGCTGGCGGTGAAGCAGGCCGAGGCGATGGTGGCGTCACGCAAGGCGACCTGGGAGATGCGCAAGGTCAACGCCAATCGGCGCAAGGACATGGACGCCTTGGTGATCTCCGCCGAAAGCCGCGAAGACGCCGGGAATGTCGCGACCTCTGCCCAGGCGGATTATCAACTGGCGGTCGCCCAGCTCGACGCCGCGCAACTGAACCTGAAACGTACCAAAGTGCTGGCGGCGGTGGATGGTTACGTCACCAACCTCAACGTGCATCGCGGCGACTACGCGCGCATCGGCGAGGCCAAGATGGCCGTCGTCGATATGAATTCGTTCTGGGTGTACGGCTTCTTCGAAGAAACCAAACTGCCCCACGTCAGAATCGGCGATCCGGCGGACATGCAGTTGATGAGTGGCGAGGTGATGAAGGGCCACGTCGAGAGCATCGCCCGCGCCATCTACGACCGCGATAACCCTGAGAGTCGCGAGCTGATCGCCGACGTCAACCCGACGTTCAACTGGGTACGACTGGCCCAGCGCGTGCCGGTACGCATTCACCTGGATCACGTGCCGGAAGGCGTCGTGCTGGCAGCGGGGATTACCTGCACGGTGATTGTGAATCCCGAAACACAAGGCTCGACACAACACCTGTAGGAGCGCGCTTGCCCGCGAAGAGGCCGGTACTTCCGACGCATCTCTGTCGTCCATGCTGGCGCCTTCGCGGGCAAGCGCGCTCCTACACTTTGAGCAGCGTCACACAGCAGATTCGCGGCCTGCCGGAGGATGCAGGCGCGTGGCGCAGCGATCAGTATTTTTTATCCAGCTTGAAACGCTTGCTCAGAATCCATTCGAGCAGTGCCTTGGGCAGTAGCCGTTCCATCAGGGGCAGCGCGCGGCTGCCGTTTCCGGAGCGCAACAGACGCGGTGGATGAATGCGTTGCACGGCGTTGAGTACGTCGCGGGCGAAATCGGCGGCGGGGGTCGGGTTGCCCTGTGACGCATTGGCCCTCGCGCGGATGCCTTCCCGCCACGGCCACCACGGCGAAGCCTGATGAATCACTTGCTCGGCCTCGTGGCTGGCGTTTTGCGCGAAGTGGGTGTCGATGGCGCCCGGCTGGACTTCCATCACCCTTATCCCGAAGGGCGCCAGTTCCATGCGCAATGCGTCGGTCATGGCATGGACGGCGGCCTTGGACGCGCAATACGCGCCCGCGAAAGGCGTCACCAGTACGCCCGAAACGCTGCCGATATTGACCACCAACCCCTTATTGCGGCGAAGCGATGGAAACAGCGCGTGCGTCACGCCGACCACGGAAAACACGTTGGTTTCAAACTGCCTGCGCATGGCCTCGACGCCGCCATCCAGCAGCGGGCCAATGCCGCCGTAGCCTGCGTTGTTGATCAGCACGTCGAGCCCTTTGCCGTGTTGATCAAGCTCGGCGACCAGTCGATCAATCGCTGCGCTGTCATTGACGTCAAGCGTGACAGCACGAAAACCCGCCGTGGTCAGCGCCTGCACATCGGCCGGCTTGCGTGCCGTCGTCCAGACCTCGTGGCCTGCCGCTTTGAAGGCATCTGCCATGGCGCGGCCGATGCCGCTGGAACACCCGGTGATCAACACCACAGACATGGTTCAGTCCTTGAAAAAAGAGAGGGGCAGCGCTCAGCCAGAGAACGTGCCTTGCAGGCGTTCGGCACGAAACTCGAGGGTCTGCGGCCGATAACCCGGGCGCAGCGGCGGCATGGGCAAGCAATCTTGCCACTGGCTGCCGGGCAGCAAGTCGCCCGGCCCGCGATAGCGCGGCGCAGTGTAGGTGTCTTCGGCCAGATTGACGGTGTCGCCCGGCGCGTAGGCCGCGATTTTCCAGCGCAGTTCGGTGAGCGAAACGGTGTTGCCGTTATCGATCAGCACCAGTAACGGGCGACCCGTCGGGCATTGTTGGGGCGCATAGTTCACGCGCAGTTGCAGGCGCTCAAGGCGCTGCTCATCGCGGCTGTCTTCCCAGACCACAAACGCCGCCACGACGCCCAGACCAACCGCTGCTGCCAGGGAAACGGGCAAGGCTTTGGAGGGATAGCGAAGAAGCAGGACCAGCCAGGTGAACAGGAGTACGGCGCCGAAAATCATCGTGTCGATCTCGCGATTGCAGATGAGGGCATCGTACCGAAAGGGGAGGGGATTGGGCTAATGGTGGTTAAGTTGATTTGGATTCGCTGGCATGGAACGCAAAAAAAAGCCCCCGAAAACCCTCTGCGGATGGGGAATACGCAGAGGATTAACGGGGGCTAGTACTACTGGGTGAAGCGGTATTAACGCGCGATGGTCTGAGTCTTCACGCCGGCTTCGATGCCTGGGGTGGAGCGGCCGTAGACGTCTTCGAAACGTTCGATGTCGTCTTCGCCCAGGTAGCTGCCCGATTGGACTTCGATGATTTCCAACGGGATCTTGCCCGGGTTGCGCAGACGGTGAACCGAAGCAATCGGGATGTAAGTCGACTGGTTTTCGGTCAGCAGGAACACGTTGTCGTCGCAGGTGACCTGAGCGGTACCCGATACAACGATCCAGTGCTCAGCGCGGTGGTGGTGCATCTGCAGCGAAAGGCTGGCGCCCGGCTTGACGGAAATGCGCTTGACCTGGAAACGGCCGCCCATGTCCACGGAGTCGTACGAACCCCACGGGCGATAGACTTCGAGGTGGTTCTGGGTTTCGCTGCGGCCTTGCTCGTTCAGCGTGTTGACCAGTTGCTTGACGCCCTGAACCTTGTCTTTGTGGACGATCATCATGGCGTCTTTGGTTTCGACGACAACGATATTGTCCAGGCCGATCACGGTGACCAGTTTGCCGTTGCCCTGAATCATGCAGTTGCGGCTGTCCTGAATAACGACATCGCCTTTGGCAACGTTGCCGTTCTCGTCTTTGGCGTGCACGTCCCACAGGGACGACCAGCAGCCGACATCGCTCCAGCCCGCATCAAGCGGTACGACGCACGCGCGCTGGGTTTTTTCCATGACGGCGTAGTCGATGGAATTGTCCGGGCAGCAGGCGAAGCTCGCCTCGTCCAGGGAAATGCTGTCGCCTTCCTGCTTGCTGCGCTCAAGGGTCAGCAGGCAGTTGTCGTAGATGTCCGGATCGTGCTTTTTCAGCTCTTCCAGATAACGGCTGGCGCGGAACAGGAACATGCCGCTGTTCCAGTAGTAACCGCCGGCCTGGACGAACTCCTGGGCGCGTTGCTCATCAGGCTTCTCAACGAACTGCTGTACGCGGCTGACGCCTTCTGGCAACAGCGCGTCCGCAGTGGACTTGATGTAGCCGTAGCCGGTTTCAGGCTTGGTCGCCGGGATACCGAACAGGACCATTTCGCCGCGCTCTGCAGCAACGGTGGCCAGGGCCAGTGCGCGTTGCAGGGCTTTCTGATCGTCGATCACGTGGTCGGCTGGCAGCACCAGCATCAACTCGTCGCGACCTTCGTTGGCCAGCATCATCGCGGTGATGGCTACGGCAGGCGCAGTGTTGCGACCGAACGGTTCCATGATCACGGCCTGAGTTTCCAGACCCAATGCACCGAGCTGCTCGGTGACGATGAAGCGGTGGTCCTTGTTGCACACCACGACAGGGTGCTGCATGCCGTCGAATTGCAGGCGCTCGACGGTCTGTTGGAACAGGGTGTGTTCGCCGGTCAGTGCCAGGAACTGTTTTGGAAACTGTTTACGCGAAAGAGGCCAGAGTCGGGAACCGCTGCCACCTGACAAGATCACTGGAATCATTTTGTTTCTCCGTTAAGCAAAAATCGTTCGAATGGGCTGTAGGTCTTTTCGGTCTTTCTGGTTTTTGTCTTGCATCGCTCGGCACCCTCTTGGCTGTCTGCTTGCTCCGCAGTGCCTGACGCCGAACGCTTAATCCCGTAAATCCGTGGCAGCGCGCGGGTGATCACGCGCGCTGCCTGTGGCCTCTCGGCCAGACTCAAATCTGTTACTGAGTGCCGGTAGGGCGCTTGACCCAGACTGGCGACAGGCTGCTACCGCTGCCGGTGACGTACAGCACGGCGGCTTCACCGCGCTCCAGTGCAACCGGCTTCAGGTCAGCGACTTTCTTGTCGCCGTCAAACAGCGCGAAGCTGACTTTGACCGGGTTGATTTCACGCTCGCCGGTGCCCTTGGCAGACACAGCCTTGACCACGTCGGTCTTGCCGTCAGCGGTTTTCAGGGTCAGCGCCTTGTCGCTCAGGTTCTGTACGCGAACCAGGGACTTCTGCTTGTTCTTGAACGGCGGCTCTTCAACCAGTTGCGGCGAGCCGGACGTGTTGTTGACGATGGTGTAGTAGTGATCGCTGGCCAGTTTCACCGGCAGCGACTGGCTGCCGACTTTGGCGGTGTAGTCGCCCTGTGGCATGAAGCCGAAGTCGCTGCTGGCCAATGGGCCGATTTCGTTGAGGCTGGTGTTGCCGACGCTGGCGGAGATTTCGCTGCTGCTGGCGTTGTAAACACGCACGAAGGTCGAGCCTTTTGGTGCGGTAGGGCCGTACAGAGCGGCGTCGCCACCGGCGAATGCGGAAAGGGATACGAAGCCCAGGCTCGCGGCCAGCACGCAGGTTTTCAGCAGATTGGTTTTGCTCGAACGAACTGGCATAGGGTTCTGCGAAGTCATAGTCAAAGAGTCCTCTCAGTTTTGCGCCCGGTTGGGCGACTTGGAGTTGTTGGCGTTGTCCGCCAGATTCTGTTGGGCGTCACGGGCCTTCTTGAGTTCAGCGATCCACTGCGGATCGAACTCGGTCAGGTCGTTGTGAGCGGGCAGGTAGCGCTCCGGGAACTCCCAGATCAGCACCTGCGGTGGGCTGCTCTTGAAGGCGTCGGTCTGCAGATACTTCAGCATCGGCAGGATCGGGCCATGGCCGTCTTCGGCGTAATTCACGACATCTGCGTGCAGGGCCTGCTTAAGCGCACCGGCGAAGTTCCAGTTGGGGTTGGCGCTGTAGCTGGTGCCGACCAGACCGACTGCAACCGAGTCGTCAGCGAACAGGGCGTCCCCGCCCTCGGCGCTAGCCTGAGCCGGGTTGGTGCTGCGTTGTTGCAGGTCGTCCGGCTTGGGCAGCAGATTGCTGAACAGCGGATCGAGCGGCAGGAAGTTGGTCAGATCGCCCTTGTAGGGTTCGGTCGACTTGGCTTCGGTGACGAAGTTCTGCGGTTCAACGTTCAGCGGCAATTGCTTGCTGATCACGTCGCCCAACTGGCGGGCGACGATTTCCGCGCCCATCGGCGTCCAGTGAGTGTCGGTGCGCAGGAATACCTGGCCCTTCTCCTTGGCGCTTTGCAGCGGCGTCAGCAGATCCGGGGCAAGGATGCCGGCCTGATTCACTTGGGCGTGGAACTGCTGATACAGATCCGTGTGCAGCGTTGCCGGCTTGTTGTCTCCGACGTGCTCCGGGTACAGACGGGTCTTGGCCGGAATAATTGCCAGCACCAGCTGCGTGCCTTGCTTTTTCAGGGTGTCACGCACGCCCTGAATGATCGCCAGGTTGTCCGCTTCGTTCTGCTCGCTGTTGGCAACGGCGTCGAATTCCTCGTCGGTGTAAAGCCACTGGTCTTTGCCCAGGATCACGCCCGGACGACCTTCGTTGAACACCTTGTAGTCCAGCGCGGCCCAGAGGTTGGTGCCCAGACGCTTGATCGGGAATTCTTCGTCGTAGTGGGTCTCCACTGCTTTGGTCCAGTGACCATTGAGCACGGTGGTTTCTTTCGACGTCGAGAAACCGCTGAAGCTGCGCAGCGACCACAGGCCCAGTACAAGCAGAATCGCCAGGAACAGGAAGATGTAGAGGAAACGTAATGAACGGGTCATGTCAGGCTCCTCAGAACTGGAAGTAAAGGAACGGCGAGAAACTGGCCGCCGAGAGTTTCAGGATCGATGCAACGAACATCAGCAGGATCAGGGCGCGCATGGCATAGCGCGACCAGTCGGCGGTCCAGTAGGCAGGCTGAACCTGCGCTTCGGTGCCGACGATGTAACCCGGTTGATGGATGCTGCCTGGCTTGTCGCCCGGCACGGCCTTGATCAGGCCTGGCTCGGCAGCGGCAGGGCCCTCGGCATGCACGGCTTTGTCGGTCGGCTTGACCGGCGCGCGATTGCGGTAGAAATCACGCAGGCCGAAGAAGGCGAGGGTGATGTACGCCACGACCAGAGTCGCCACTTGCAGACCGGTGAGACTGGCGCGGTTGAGTTCCGACAGACCGAGATCGCTGAAGCTGAACATCGCGCCGTACATGCGGGCGGCAACGTGCAGGTTTTCCGAGCGGAAGATGACCCAGCCCATGACCACCAGCAGGAAGGTGAAGGCCCAGCGAACGACGTTGAAGGTGCGCGGCGCGGTGTTCAGGCCGATGGCCTTTTCGATCGCCAGCCACACACCGTGCCAGGCACCCCAGACGATGTAAGTGATGTTGGCGCCGTGCCACAGACCACCCAGCAGCATGGTCAGGAACAGGTTGCGGTAGGTCGCGACCTTGCCGCCACGGTTGCCGCCCAGCGTGATGTACAGGTAGTCACGCAACCAGGTCGACAGGCTGATGTGCCAGCGACGCCAGAACTCGGTGATCGACTGGCTGATGTACGGCTGTTTGAAGTTTTCCATGAAGCGGAAACCCATCATCAGGCCCAGGCCGATGGCCATGTCGCTGTAGCCGGAGAAGTCAAAGTACAGCTGAGCGGTGTACGCCAGCGCGCCAAGCCATGCGTCACCCGTGGTCGGGTTCTGCAGGGCGAAGCAATGGTCGGCGACCACCGCCAGCGTGTCGGCAATGAAGACTTTCTTGATGAAACCCTGCATGAACCGCGTGCAGCCTTCGGAGAACTTGTCGAGGGTGTGCGTGCGGTTGTTGAACTGATCGACCAGGTCGCGGAAACGCAGTACCGGGCCTGCAATCAGGTGCGGGAAAATCGCCACGAACGCTGCAAAGTCGATGAGGTTTCGCGTTGCTGGCGTGTCGCCACGGTAGACGTCGATGATGTAGCTGATGGACTCGAAGATGTAGAACGAGATACCGATCGGCAGCAACACGTGGGTAAGGATGAACGGCTCAAGACCGATCGACGTCATCATTGCGTTGATGCTGTCCACGCCGAAGTTGGCGTACTTGAAGTAGCCAAGGATGCCCAGGTCGACCACCACGCCGAGCAGCAGCCAGCGCTGAGCCGGTTTGGTTCTGACCCCGGCAGCGCCCACGCGCAGGCCGATCCAGTAGTTCCACAGCGTCACACCTGCGAACAGTGCCAGAAAGTCCACTCGCCACCACGCGTAGAAGACGTAGCTGGCGACCAGCAGCAGCAGGTTGCGATAGCGTTGCCCGCTCAGGTAGTACAAGCCGAGAAATACCGGCAAGAACAGGAACAGGAACACGTTGGATGAGAAAACCATCCTTTATCTCTCCATTTGTCCAACATCAAGGGCCGAAGCCCCCCCAAACCCCCCACGAAAAATGGAGGGGTGAAACGTAAATCCGAACGACCGACGCCGATTCTGTAGGAGCGCGCTTGCCCGCGATGTGTCAGTCCGGTTGATGCCGCTCTGACAGATACACCGCTATCGCGAGCAAGCTCACTCCTACAGTGGGTTCGCTGTGAATTCACAGCGAACCCAACCGGAGCGCTTGCGCTTACGAACCGCCCTTATCACCCTTGTCGTGCGTCGGGTCATAGGTGCGGGTCATGTCGCCGCCGAGGCGGAAGTTCTTGAACGGTTGCATCTTGTGTTTCTGCTCAAGCACATCCGGGCCGCAGTCATAGAGCGAGCAGTACGGTTCCAGCCAGGCGAATTTCATGTCGGTTTTCAGGTCCGTCATGTCTTGCTTTTCGCCATCGCGGGCGGCGAATTCGCTGCCTGAGTTCTTCACGCCAGCCAGCACGCGATCACCCAGACGCTTGAGCGCCCCGTTGTTTTCCTGACGCAGATCGACACCGTTGGCCTGGGCGAAACTCGCGATCATGGCCAGCGGCGGAAGCGCGTAGTTGTGGTACGCCAGCGCACGCTGTTTGCGCTTGAGCTCGTTCGGCAGGAAACCTTGCGGGTCAACCTGATTGGCGCCGATCTTGAATTCCTTCACTGCCCAGTCGAACAGGTCCTGGCGATTGGTCGCGACTGACGTGGACATCACGGCCCAGGCGGCCCAGTACGAGTGGTTGTTAGTCTTGTCGAGCGGCAGATTGTTCCAGTCGCTGACGACGTGATCCGCCAGTTTGCTGAACCAGGCCTCGATCACCTGCGATTCCTGCTGGCGGGTGGCCAGAGGATGCGACTCGGAGAACTTCAGGCGCAGATAGGCCGACGACATGCTGCCCAATGCCCATTTGCGCATCGACTTGCCGGTGTGGTTGAAGTCGGTGGACTCCAGCGCATCGGCCTTGGCCCAGGTGGTCAGCATGTTCAGCGCACAATCGAGCTGTTCCGGGCGACCGTCACGCATGTACTGCATCACCACCTTGCTGGTGGCGCGCTCCATGGTGGTGATGTCTTTGGTCGCGTCACGAAAAGCCTGATCGGAAACCATATTCAGCGTGGCGCGGGCTTTGTCCGAGCCTTCGTATTTGCTGCGAAACTGCAGCGGACCGGTGTAAGGCTGCGGAATCGAGTCACAGCTGAACTTGCCCTGGCCTGTCTTGAATTTCTCGACACCTTCGTAGTAGCCCTGCGGCGGCACGAGTGTCGACGCAGCGCTGGCGCCAGTGGCGAACAGTGCCGAGGACATCATTGCCAGGGACAGAAGGGTAGGGAGCATCAGTTTTGGAGTGTGCATATGAGCCTCATAACCCGGCTTGCGCGGTTTGATGCGCGACATTCGGGAACACGTTGCGTTTGCATACTTTCGCTTCGACCTGCTGTGGCGCAGTGCCCGCTTCCGGACCCTGCACTTCAAGTGCGAGCAATTGCTGGTCAGCCCAGTCTTTGTCATCGCGCAGTTCGAAGGAGAAGCGCCCGTCGGTTTCAGATGTTTCAGGTTTCTCGATCTTCAAGTCTTCGTGGCGACCGTTCATGTACCAGAGGCGCGCCTGAAGGGTCTTCACCGAGTTGTCGGCGAACTTGATGTCGATCTGATTACTGCCGTTGCGCACATCCTTGATGCCGTTTTTGCCGTTGACCAGCAACTCGTTGATCCCTGGTTTGAGGGTGGTGCTGGCGCTCATGACTGCCGGTTTGCCTTCACAGCCGTTGTCCAGCAGCGACATCATCTGGCGATAGATGGTCTCCTGATCCAGGCGATAAAGCGGCGAGAATTCCCAGATGAGAATCTTCGGTGGGTGTTTCTGGAAGTCTTCGCTGCCCAGGTACTGCAGCATCGAACCTTCAAGGCCGCCGCCCGGGAAGGCGACGTTCAGCACATCAGCACCAATGTATTCCTGCAAAAAGCCGGAGAAGTTGTAGTTCTTGCCGCTGTGACTGGTACCGACCAGGGTGATTTCCGGGTTGCCGGAGTCACCGAACAGGTCGCCGTCGGCGGCTTCGCCTTTGGGTTCCGTCTCAAACTGGTCCATGTACTGGATGGCGTAGCTCGTGCCGCACAATTGACCAGCCATATTGTGAAGAGTGCCCTTCTTGCCCATGCGACCTGACAAATGGGTCTCGAATTCACGGCGCGGAACGCCGGCAAAGGCCTGCATCTTTTTCACGGAGTCAGCGACGATTTTCGCCGTGCGCTGAGCGCCGTACGGCGTCCAGTGCTGGTCACCGCGGAAGTAGAAATCGTGAGCCTGTTGCTCGTTGGTCAACGGCGACAGATCAGGTACGGTGTAGCCCATTTTTGCGAAACGACCGAGCATGGCCTGGTAGTTGCGCAGCGCGGTGTTGTAGTCGAACTTGTCGCGTTCAGCCGGGAACAGCTTGTTGCGATCAACCAGCCCGCGGGTGGGTTGATACACGACCACCAGCTCTACACCCTTGCTCTTGAAGGCGTCGTGCAGCATTTGCATGCGGCGATAGCCTTCAGGCGTGGTGTCGAATTCGGTGCGCAGATCTTCACGGGTCCGGAACAGCCAGTCGCCCTGGGCCTGAACCAGCGTGGTGAAGTTCTGCTGGTAGCGGCTGACGTAGTTTTTTTCGTCGTGCGCTTCAGGGCACAGACTGCAGCAAGGCTCGGCCGTGAAGCTCGGGGCAGTGGTGTCCGCTGCATACGCGCCATTGCTGGCGGCGAACAGTGCAGCGGTCAGGCCCGAGAGGCTGAGCAGTTTGATCAAATGTGCGTGCATAGAAATATCTTCCTCAGTCCCGGAGTTGTTTCTGGCTTTCGACCGGGTCGATCAACACGGCTTTCTGTTGGCGCACCAGCAGATCGAGGATTTCGTCCTGACGGTCGCCCAGTACACCGTTGAAGCTGATCCCGCTGGCTTTGGTCGGTGCGAGCATCGACACCTTGTACAGCTCGACGCTCAGAGGCGAGTCGATGGACAGCGGGCCTGAACCGTTGGAGGTCAGTTCGCCGCCGACCATGATCAGCGAGACTTCGGCATCGAACGGGTCGAGCTTGATGTCGCGGTCAGTGTCAGACAGGTCTTTGATGTGGCCGTAGACGCCCATCAAACCGTTACCGATGGCCAGGTTTTCGTACAGCTTGATGTTGGTGCTGTTGCGAACCCGGATGCCGTGACGCTTGTTGGCGAACACACGGTTGCCCCACAGCAGGTTGTCGGCACTCTCATACAAGGTGATGCCGTCGGTGTGGTTGCGGTAGATCTCGTTGTACGCCACCAGGTTGTTCACGCTGTTACGGTCAAGGACGATGCCTGACAGGTGGTTGTCGTAGCTTTTGTTGTTGATGATGAAGCTGTCGTTCACCTCACGGGAGACGATGATCCCGTGCTTTTTCTTGGTCCCGTAAACGGTGTTTTCGGCAATGATCAGACCGTGGGAACGGTCATGGGGGTCGATGCCGTAAATAATGTTGTCGTGGTAGGTGCTGCCCTTGACCACGAAGTCACGGGTTTCATAGCAGTAGAAGCCGTACCACATGTCCGAGAAGTCAGAGTTGACGATCCAGCCGGTCGGCTCGGCGCGGTTCATCTGAGCCTTCATGTTCGGCGTGTACTGGGAAATACTGATGCCGTACGACTTGCTGTTGTTGTACCCCAGGCTCGCCACTTTGGTGTTGAACATGTAGGTCTGGGTACCGCCCCAGGACAGCAGGAACGGACGGAATTCCTTCGGCGTTTTATACGTCGACGGGCCGTTGGCTTTTTCGCTCCAGCCGGTGAGTTTGGTGTCCGACATGAACAGCAGGTTGTCGTTGACCAGAAACGCACCGGCGTCCTGGGACAGGCGCAGCTCGGTGGTTTTCTTGTCGACTTCGAGGATGCCGTTCTTGCCGACAACGATCGGCAGACGAGCCAGGAACACGCCCGGCGAGGTCTCGCTCAGGTACTGTTTAGGCACCTTTTTCGCGAGGTCTTGCAACGTCATGTAGCCGTCTTCGATGAAGATTGCCTGTGGGATGCCGTGCTGACGGGCTACCCATTCGGCCATCTTGTTGTCACCGCCGATGAATTCCTTCAGCGAGTCTTCCTGCATCATGCGTTTGATCGCAACCTTGCCCGGCTTGCTGCGCACGATCTTCTTCTGCATGGCCTCCCGGGTGTAACCCGAGAGGTCAGGTAGCTTGGGCTTGTCCATTAACAGCGGTTCGATGGGCGGGCTGCTGATGGTGTAAGTCTTGGCCTGATGCAGGCCCTTGACCACCACTTCCTTGTCATCAGCCGGGTGCGCCGCAGGGGCAGGCACCGGCAACGGGTTGTTGGCCATGGCCGCGGTGCTGGAGAGCAGCATGACGCTGCTCAACACCGCGCATTTCAGCACAGAGCTTTCCAGCAGGGCATGCGGCCATGCCCGGTGACGCAATCTGCTTGCTTGACTGTTCATCTCATTGCACTCCTATCGCGGCTTGCATCAGAAGCGCCAGATGACGTCGACGATGGCGCGGTGCATGTAGTTGTCTACACCGCTGTGATACGCATCGCCCGGTTTGAACACGCCTGCACGCAGACGAATCAGCGCCGACGGCTCGTCGAACGACTGGCTCACCGCAGCCGGCAGCAGGCCTTGCTTGAAGTACTTGGTCACAACGAGGTCCATTTCCTGACCCAGGTCCTTGCGGCCGTCTTCGAGCGGCAGCGAGGCAAACGTGCTGACGCCGTCGGCATCGACGTTTTCCTGAGCCGGGTTGATACCCGCGCCGCCGATACCCGAATGGCCATCAACGCGGCGGAACTTGTGGTAGATCAGCGAGGCGTCGTACTCGTCCTGCATCTGCCAGGAGGCGAACAGCGAGCCGGACTCTACGTTGGCCATTTCGCCCTGGAACGCTTCACCGAAGCGATGCACGCGCGAGCGGGTACCGGTCCAGTTCGAGCGGTTGCTTTCCAGACCGTTCTGCTCGTAGTTCTTGCTGGCGCGGGAATAGGCGCCGCCCACTTGCCACATCGGGTCCAGGCGGAAACGCAGGCCCAGGTCGGTCGCCCAGCCATTCACGTTTTCGTCGGTCTTCTGGCCAGCTACGTCTTGATCGAGACTGGCGTCGTAGCGACTGCTAATACGATCGCGGTCGCCGGTCAGCCAGGTCAGGCTGCCCCAGTAGTTGACGGTGTTCAGGTTGCGGTAGTTGTACGCGTCGCTGTTGGCCTGCAGACCGAGCCAGGTCAGATCACCGCGTGTGGTCTTGTCCAGATCATCAATGGCTTCGCCCTGATGTTTCAGGCTGCCACCGTCATGACTGTGGTGCGCACGAACGCCAGCCCATTGGCCCGGCGTCCACTGGTATTCGACGTCGCCGAAGATGTGCGAGCGGTCTTTATCCTGAGCGGACAGTTCAGTCAGGTCGGTGCGGTATTCGCTGAAGCGCTGGGCGGCGCCCACTTCTGCCTTGAGCAGGGTGGTGTCGAAGGTCCAGTTCAAAGCCTCGATATTGACGTCGTGCCACTGGCCGTCGTCATTGCGCAGGCGTTGACGACCCAACTTCAGGATCTCGCCAGGGTACGGTGTGAAACCGCTGTAGCCGATCCAGAATTCGCGCAGGGCCGCATAGCTGTCATCCACCTTGCGGCTGTTCGACGTGCTGCGTGAGCGCTGGGCACTCTGGCCGTTTGCATCAGTGACCTGCTGATCAAGCGGGTCGGTCTGGATGGTGTCGGTAGCGGTGACGACCTGGCCCATCGCGTAGCCGCTCCAGTTGCCCCACTCGCCATACGCCCACGGACGCAGATCAAGACCGACACCGTTGACGTCGCCACCGCTGCGGGTGCCGAGGTCACGGTCGTCTTCCATCTGGCCGGTCGCTTTGACTTCGATGCCGAAATTTTGAGTGTCGGTCAGGGCTGCCAGTGTCGGCGTGGCCCAGATCAGGGAGAAGCCCAGACCGAATCCGGCCGCCATCAGAGGGTTCAACTTAAGCTTCATAGAGGTGCGTCCCCGCCGTCTTTGTCTTCTTGCAGTGTCTGCAAGGCCAACGCGTTTTGCGCGGTTGTGCCACGGACCTGCTGTTCTCGCTGGAGAAGACTCTGCGCCTGGGCGCGCTTCTCAGGCGGCAATTGTTCGTTCAGTTGTTGCACGAGATCCGTCGCTTGCGGCGTGCCCTGAGCCAGTGCCAGCTGGCCGAAGACCCATGCGTTGACCGGATCAGGCTTGATACCTTTACCTTGCGAGAACAACTGCGCGAGGGCGAAATCGGCACTGTTCTGGCCGCCGCGTGCGGAGGTCAGCAGCTGGTCGACAGCTTTCTGCGGTTCTGGATGGCCCAGATAACCCCGGCGATACAGCTGACCCAGGTAGTAATGCGCGGAGATTTGCGTCGCAGCGGCCTTGGTCAGGTGCTCTTCGGCTTTCTTCGCATCCGGCAAGACCAGCTTGCCTTCGTAATACAGCTTGCCCAGCAACAGTTCGGCGCGCGGTTGATCCGCGGCACGGCCGTTGTCGAGGTATTCCATCATCTTGTTGACGTCACCCAGTTCGGGGAAGTCGTACAGCAACTGCGCCAGGCTCACCCACGAAGCGGGGTAACCGGGGGCAACTTTCTCCAGCAGCGATTGCGCGGTCTTTTCGTCCGGCTTGCCGAGGGTCGAATCCGCCAGCACGCGAGCGACGCTGTCGACACGCATGGCAGGCACGCTGCCCATGGCGTAGCCGCTTTGCATCTGCTCGAGCAGCGCAGCCTGTTTGTCGGCTTCGCCACGCTTCTGATAGACCGTCGCCAGCTCGGTGTAGCAAACGTCGGTGGTGCGCAGCGCTTGCTTGCAGATGCTTTCGACGTCTGCCAGATGCTGGTCGTAGGTGCCCTGGGTGCGATACAGCAGCACCTGGGCCAGACCCGCTTCCGGGTAACCGGTCGCGCGCCATTCATTGATCTTCTGCTGCGCGTTCACGTTCGGGAACGTGTGCGGGTATTGCAGATAGAGCATCGCCAGCGGGATCAGCGTGCCGGCTTCGCCATTGGCGAAGGCCTTCTTCAGCAGACCTTCGGCTTCACGTTGCTCGGCTTCGGTGGAGTTCGGCTTGACCGCCAGCAACTTGCCCAGACGCGATTGCGCCCGAGGCGAAGTGGCGGCCGCGGCGCGATACGTCGCCTCGGCCTGCTTGATCAGCTCCGGGTCGCGGGTACCCACCTGGATATCCGCGAGGCCGACCTGTGCATCGCTGTAGCCCAGGTCCGCCAGTTGCCGATAGTTTTGCTCCGCCAGCGAGGTGTCGCCGCGTTTCAGGGCTTCGTTGGCCAGGCGCTGATCGGGCAGGCCGGCACAGCCGCCCAAACCGATAGCAATCGCCAGGCTCAACAATGTAGGGGCTGACAAGCTTCGTAGTGGGCTAGCCATGTTTAGAAACCTGCCGCCGTGGCTTTATCGATCAACCAGTTCAGCGACGGGCCGCGGGTGCTCACCACTTCAACCGGACGACCTGCCAGGCTGCTGTTGATGGCTTCATCAGGCTGGATCTGAACGCGGATGTCGGAAGACAGGTCAGCAGGGCTCAGAGCCGTGGCGCTGACGATCTTGCCGGTGTGGTCGCCTTCTTCGCCAGCGACCTGGAAGGTCACGCGGGCGCCCGGCTGTACATCGGCGAACTGACGGTAGGTGAAGCGAGCATCGACATTGGCGGCGACGTTGCGCGGGACCATCTGGAAGATCACCTGACCTTTGCTTGCGTATTGACCGTCGGCGACCAGTTGCTTGGCCACGACGCAATCGCACGGGCTGGTCATGGTGCCGGCCAGTTGACGACCAAACAGCTCTTCGATTTTGGCCGGCTGCATTTCGTCCGGGTCCAGGTTGCCTTTCAACATGTCCAGCATGCTGGTGTTGAAGGTCGCCAGCGGTGCGCCTTTGGCGACGTTGCCGTTCGGCGTCACCAGACTGGTCACGGTGCCTTCACGGGGCATGGTGACATCCAGGCTAGGTACGCTGACCAGGCCCGACGTGGAGTGACTGACGAAGTACATGCCATAGACCGATTTGGCGACGAAGCCGAACGCGATCACACCGACGGCGAAGATACCGACGCTGAAGGTGACGGCGCGCAGACGACCGAAAGCGCTGAGGCCGCTGCCGCCGTCCTTGGATTTGCGTGCCTTGGTGAAGTTATCGCGCTGCAGGGTGGCCAGTACTTCGCCCATGCTGATGAGATCGCCCGACAGGTGCGAAGTGATCAGGTGGCGCAGGGTGGAGATGTCTTGCGATTCCAGATTCTGGAACTGGCAGCCGACACGACCGGTGCTCGAATCGATGGTGCGCACTTGCAGGTCAACGTCCATTGCCAGACCGAGGTTGTCGATCAGGAACTGCAAACGACCCTTGATGACCTCACCGACGCCTGGACGCAGGTTGGCAGGAGCGACAAAGCTCAGACCGCCTGCGGAAAGGTCTTCGACACGCACCAGCGGGGCGTTCGGCTGACCATTGAGCAGTCGCAGTTTGGCCGGGATCTTGACCCGTGCGTGCTGACGCTGCGCTTCGGATTCATGTACGACATTGGCATTCACGGCTGTATTCATGGTTGTAATTCCTGATTAATCGAGTTGATCCATTGTTTCGGTCAGAGGCCCGGTCAGACCATTGTCAGCAGCACGGCAACGAAGATGCTGCCAGCCGAGAAAGTCATGGTCCGCGACGACCAGGTGTTGAACCAACCCTGGAAGCTGGCCATGTCGCGGCTCAGTTTTGTGTCCTGGCGGGTCCAGGACTGTCGGTCGAGACGGAAGAAGACGTAGATCTTCATCAGTGCGCCGACGATCTGGTTGTAATAGAGAATCATCGGATACGCCGGACCGATCTTGTGCCCGCTGCACGACAGCAACAGGGTCAGGATCAGGCGGGTGATACCGATCCACAGCAGGTAAGCCAGCAGGTATTCGATACCGAACTTGAGGCTTGCCAGCATGGCGACGGTCAGGCCGAGGATCGATGTCCACATCGATACGCGCTGATCGAACAGCACAATGCTGGTGAAGACCCCGAGGCGACCGAAGCCCAGACCCAGCGCACGGGAGTTCTGACGAAGGTTGTTGCCGTACCAGCGGTACATCAGTTTGCGGCTGGCCTTCAGGAAGCTCTTTTCCGGCGGGTGTTCAACGGTGTTGATGGCGGCATCCGGCACGTAGAACGTGTCGTAGCCCAGGCGCATCAGGCTGAACCAGCTGGACTTGTCGTCGCCGGTCAGGAACTTGAAGCGGCCCAGACGCCAGTGCTGCAGCGAATCGCTTTCCACGTCAGCGATGAACATCGGGTCCGTCACCACGGTGGCGCGGAACACCGACATACGGCCGGTCATGGTCAGCACGCGCTTGGACAGGGCCATCGAGCACATGTTGATGTGACGCTGAGCGAAACGCAGCTTGTGCCACTCGCTCATGATGTAGCCGCCGCGTACTTCACAGAATTCGTTGGTGGTCAGGCCGCCGACATTGCCGAACAGCTGGAACCACGGAACCGTTTTCTGCACCACGCCTTCAGCGAGAACGGTGTCACCGTCGATCACCGCAACCACGGAGCGGTCGTCCGGCATGTGACGGGAGATGGCGCGGAAACCGAACGCCAGACCATCACGCTTGCCGGTACCGGCGATGCGCACGAAGTCGAGCTTGACGTGTTCCGGCGGGTTGTACTTGGCCCACAGTGCCTTGACCAGCAGCTCGTCGGACATTTCCACCAGGGAGCACACGATGGTGGTCGGGAAGCCGCAGTTGATGGCTTCGCGAATCACCGAGCTGTACACCTGGGCGGTGGTCAGCGCATCGATACGAAAGCTGGTGACCATCAGGAATACGTGGGACGGATCGGCTGCCTTGCCCAGCTTGCGCACTTTGCGGCGCAGGTGCGGGTAGACGATGTACAGGAAGATCATGCCGCGCACGAAGTGCGTTGCGCCCATCGAGTAACGCCAGATGCCGACGATACCGATCAGGAAAATGAAATCTTTGGAGTGCGAGTCAAACAGCGATGCAGGCAGCGCCATGGCAATGGCAGCCAGCAAAGTTAGATAAAACAGCCAACCTGCGGCCTGGAGGAAGCCGTGCTTCAGCCTTTGCATAGTGTGTATCCCTAAGTCAGTTGCAACCTCAAGCCGCAAGCTCCAAACCTCCAGCCGCGGGCGGTGACGCCCGGGACTGGAGGGATGAAGCCTGAAACTTGCAGCTCGTGGCTTGCAGCTCGCTGTGTGTTACCAGCAGATACCTTCGATTTGACCGTTTTCGGTGGTGGTGCCTTTCATGAAGCCCACCAGGTCAATCACACGCTTGCCGGCTGGCGCGTTGTTGGCGAGTGCACGGAAGCGCTCGTCGCGGTTACCCAGGATGATCACGTCGGAGTTGTTGATGACCGCGTCGAAGTCCGAGTTCAGCAGGGACGAAACGTGCGGGATCTTGGACTCGATGTAGTCTTTGTTGGCGCCGTGAACGCGAGCGTATTCGACGTTGCTGTCGAAGATGCTCAGGTCGTAGCCTTTGCCGATCAGCATTTCTGCCAGCTCGACCAGTGGGCTTTCGCGCAGGTCATCGGTACCGGCCTTGAAGCTCAGACCCAGCAGGGCCACTTTGCGAGTGTCGCTGGCGGCGACGATGTCGAAAGCGTTCTGAACCTGGGAAACGTTGCTGCGCATCAGGGAGTTGAGCAGTGGTGCTTCAACGTCCAGGGTGCTGGCGCGGTAGGTCAGGGCGCGGACGTCCTTCGGCAGGCAGGAACCGCCGAAAGCGAAGCCTGGGCGCATGTAGTACTGCGACAGGTTCAGAGCCTTGTCCTGGCAGACCACGTCCATCACTTCACGACCGTCGACGCCGACTGCCTTGGCGATGTTGCCGATTTCGTTGGCGAAGGTGACCTTGGTCGCGTGCCATACGTTGCAGGTGTACTTGATCATCTCGGCAACGGCGATGTCCTTGCGGATGATCGGTGCGTCGAGTTCTTCGTACAGGGACTGCAGAACGTCACCGGACGCTTTGTCGAATTCGCCGATAACGGTCATCGGAGGATGGTCGTAGTCAGCGATCGCGGTGCTTTCACGCAGGAATTCAGGGTTGACCGCGACACCGAAGTCAACGCCGGCTTTCTTGCCCGAGCAGTCTTCGAGGATCGGGATGACAACGTTTGCGACGGTGCCCGGCAGAACGGTGCTGCGTACGACGATGGTGTGACGGGTGCTCTTGTCACGCAGTACGAAGCCGATTTCGCGGCAGACCGATTCAATGAAGTCCAGCTCCAGATCGCCGTTCTTTTTGCTTGGCGTGCCGACGCAGATCATCGACAGGTCGGTGTCGCGAATGGCTTCGGAGAAGTCGGTGGTGCCGCGCAGTTTGCCGGTCTTGATACCGGTTTGCAGCAACTCGCCCAGACCTGGCTCAACGATTGGCGACTTGCCGTTGTTGATCAGATCGATCTTGGCGGCAGAGATGTCCACGCCAACAACATCATGACCACGCGCCGAGAGGCAGCCCGCGCAGACTGCACCGACATAGCCCAAACCAAAGATGCTGATACGCATAGTAATCTCCTCGATGTTTACGCCATTAGTTGGCCGAATATAAAAACTGTCTTACAACTTTCGCGCACTCGTATGCGCGGCAAATGAATGTCGCGTGACAAGCACAGGCAGAATTAAGGGGTGAGTTACCTGGATGAAAGGTAAACCCGAATGTTACAGATCAAAAGTGTCGAGTAGCCCATACATATTTATATAGGTTCCCGATCTGGGATGTGGCAGGCACTCCAACGGATGATTTGCGCATCATGCTCAGGCGGTCAAGGACAAGGCTTTTGGCCGTTTCCCGATGAACCAGCCCCGGTTCACGACTGCGGGCACCCGAATGGTGCTAGCTCAATTTACTTCAACTAGTTTGGTGCGTGACTCCTTGTACGTACCACTTGACCCGTGGGTCGAACTTCGTTGAGAAGCAACTTCCAGATCTGTCCATGTGCCATGTAAGAGATGTCCTACATGGGGGACGAGAATTGTTACGGGATGTAGGAGCGTGGGCATTCCCCATAAGTTCCGGGCCGCTCGTCCTCTTTTTGAGATTTTTCGTAACACCCGGCCATTTCTAGCGGGTCCAGCAGGGTGGCGATGATGGTTTGAGCCTTAGTTTATGGGGCTTTGGTCGAGTACCAGGGTGGTCTGCCACTAGTTCAAATTCTTGAGCCAAAATCTGCAAAAAAAGTTGTTAAATTTTTGAGAAAAAAAAGAGCGGTTAGTTTTCGACTGTTAGTTGGCGCCAATTAGCTGGCAGCACTACCGTTCGTCCGCGCAAACTGTAGCTTATGAACTAAGTAAGTGTGGGAATTTGCGAACAGCGTCACTGTTTTTCTTTGCTTTCGGTTGGATGGATGGACGCATTCGAATGGTGGTGTTGGCTAATCGCACTAAAACACCGAGGAGGGCGCACTGAAAAGTGCACTGAAGCAGGGATGAAAAAGCGTGACGACGCCCGTCAATGGATGGAGACGGGCAGGCGTTTGGGCGCAGGGAAGGGGAGGTGCGACTCAGGCGTCCTGCTCATCGCGCAGGAATATAAGCTTGTCGGGGGAGGACAGCTCTTTGCTGTATCGATAGCCGTGGGCATCGAACTGGGCCAGGTCTTTGGGCTTGCTGATGCGCTCGGAAATCACGAAGCGGGTCATCATGCCCCGGGCCTTCTTGGCATAGAAGCTGATGATCTTGTACTGACCGTTCTTCTGGTCGCGGAACTCGGTTTCGATCACGCGGGCGTTAAGTGCCGGACGCTTGACCGCCGAAAAGTACTCGTTCGACGCCAGGTTAAGCAGCACGTCGTCGCCTTGCTCTTTCAGCGCCTCGTTCAGCCACTCGCTGATGCGGTCGCCCCAGAACGCATAAAGATCCTTGCCCCTGGCGTTCGCCAGCTTTGTACCCATCTCCAGCCGATACGGTTGCATCAAGTCCAGAGGGCGCAACAACCCGTAGAGCCCGGACAACATGCGCAGGTGCTTCTGGGCGTAAGTCAGATCGGGGCCGCTCAGGGTGTAGGCGTCGAGGCCGGTGTACACATCGCCCTTGAAGGCTAGCAGCGCCTGCTTGGCGTTTTCGGGAGTAAACGCCGGATTCCAGCTGCCAAAGCGGGCGGCATTGAGGCCCGAGAGCTTGTCTGACAGGTGCATCAGCTCACCGATCTGCGCCGGGGTCAGATCACGCAACTGGCTGATGAGCTCCTGGGAATGATCCAGAAATTGCGGCTGGGTGTGGCGCTTGGTGGTAGGCGGCGTTTCGAAGTCGAGGGTTTTGGCTGGGGAAATCACCATCAGCATGGGCAGGTCTCCTTTAATCGTCGGGCGATTCTAGGGGTTGCGTGCGGATCACTCCAGCTATGGTGTCGATAGGCGCCATCCTGCGCAAGCGGTGCCCGAATCCGGCAATCTGGCCCAGGGCAAATCCGCTATAGTGCCTCGCCGGATTTCGGCCTCTTTATCAAGGATTGGGAGCACGTCGTTTTGCGCATGCTGTTAATGATCGGAGCCTGTCTGCTGGGGCTCAACGCACAGGCGGCCACGGGCGATATCGCGATGCTGGATCGCGCAGTCTGGCCGGAGGCTCTGGAAACGCCGCAGCTGTTCGACGTCGCGTCTCGCGCGCAGATTCTCAGCTTCGCCCATCAGTTGCTGGAAAGCGAAAAGCTCAGCGATGCCCAGCTTGGTGCGCGTCTGGGCCTGCGCCAGATCAACCTGCCGACGGTGAACCTGATCCGCACACGGCTGTGGACGCGGCTGTTCGAGAACTGGACGTTCGCTGAAAAAACCTGTGAAGCCGACGCCTCATTCTGCGTGCTGGTCGACGACGTGCCGATGCTGCGCCAGCGCGCCGCGGAATACAAAGTGGCCGATGATTCCTTCTATGCGCAATGGGCAGCGCCCGCGGATGCTTTCAGCCAGCGCTATCTCAACGAACTGTTGCGTATGGCTGCCTTGTTCCCGCAGACCAGCAGCGAGATCGAGCGTTACAACTCCGACGAACTCAGCGGTGAGGAAATGCCGGACCGGACCTTCCTGCTCAATTTCGAGAGCGGTCCTACCGTCGCTGATGGCGCGACGGACTGGCTGGCTGACTTCATGCGCCAGCAGAAAATCACCGCAACCTTCTTCGTCCTGGGCAAAAGCCTGCAAAGTCGTCTCGACAGCACCTCGCCCCAAGCGCTGCAAAACGTCTACCGGCAGCAATGCGTTGGCCTGCAGGGCTGGGAATTCAGGTCCCATGCCCACTGGCGCGACTGGCAAGACTCCATCGAGCGTACGGCCGCGCTGGTTCAGCAGGTGCTGCCGGACAATTTCGTGCCGCTGTTCCGGCCGCCTTACGGGCATCGTCGTGCCGACAGCGCGCCGTTCTTCCGCGATCAGCAGCTGCGGGTTTCGCTGTGGAACATCGATTCCCAGGACAGTACCGGACGCATCAGCGCCGAGCAGGCTGCCAACCGGGTGCTTACGCTGATGCTGCTCTGGCGGCGCGGCAATGTGGTGTTCCATGACAGCACGGACAAGCCGCAGCAGGCGGTGCCATGGCTGATGGCCAATACCGCGCAAAGCGGCGTGATATGGGAGGACTGCCATATCTACCCGCAGCAGTTGGCCGATGAAGAAGATGTGCCGGATGAGGAGGCTGAGACGCCCGACGATGACGCCCCGGAAGACCCGACCGAGCAGCCCGATACAGCTGTTGATCAGGCGTTGCCAGCGGCGAAAGAAAGGGAATAACGAAAACAGATGTCGGAAATTTCCGGGGATTTGTCCCAGACCGGACTTCCGACTGTAAACGCGGCTGATCCATACGCCAAGGGCTAATTTGCCCCCTGAAAAATAAACTTCAAAAAGCGCCGAAACGCGTTTGTATGTCATCGGTTTTGCGGTATTACGACAACAGACCGCCGAAACCTGCAACACAGGTGGCGTCTTTCCAGACCCCACTTTGCGCAATTTTCTCCTGCCTCAAGGGGAAAGCCTCGGCGGCCTTTTCGTGGCGCGGCATCGCTGTGTGTTGCGTCACTTGGCTACTACAAAGGTGAGCGAGTATGGATGACCACGGACGCACCCCTTCCTCTAACCAGCCAATCCTCTACGTGCTCGATACCAACGTATTGATCCATGATCCAAATGCGCTTCTGAATTTCGAAGAGCATCACGTTGCACTCCCCATGACGGTTCTGGAAGAACTGGACAAGCTCAAGGCGGGCAAACACTCGGTGGCTGCTGAATGCCGGCAGGCGATCCGGTTGATTGACAAGACACTCGGCGAAGCGACCCCGGAGGAGGTCGAAAAAGGCGTACCGATCGATCGCGGTACAGGCGTTTTCAAGGGTTATCTGTCCATCCTCATGAACAAGCGGCAAGAACCCAACCGCCTGCTGCCCGACAATCTCAACGACAACATCATCATCAATCAGTTGATTGACCTGCATGCGCAGAAAAAGGACACGCGCATCGTACTGGTCACCAAAGACATCAACATGCGCCTAAAAGCGCGCGCCTGTGGTATCGAGGCCGAGGACTACAGCACCGACCAATTGGTCGACGACGTGTCGATGCTGTCCCGCGGCTACCACAATATGACCGGCTCTTTCTGGGACCGGGTGAGCAAAGTCGATACCCGTCAGGACCACGGCCGTACCTGGCACAAAGTGCAGATGATCGAGCAGATTCCGTCTGTCCACATCAACGAATTCATCATCGATGAGCAAGGCTTCGTGGGTTGGGTCAAAGGCGTCAAGCCTGATGAACTGCTGTTGCTGGACATGCATCAAGAGCCGCTGCTGCACCAGGAAGCGTGGGGGCTGAAGCCACGTGACATCTATCAGGGGCTGGCGCTGTTTGCGCTGCTCGATCCGGATATTCATCTGGTCAACCTGTCCGGCGCGGCCGGTTCGGGCAAGACCATTCTTGCTTTGGCCGCTGCCATCGAGCAGACCATGGTCAGCAAGCGTTATCGCCGCATCATCGCCACCCGTAGCGTGCAGGGGCTCGACCAGGAGATCGGCTTTCTGCCCGGCACCGAAGCAGAAAAAATGGAACCATGGCTTGGCGCGATCACCGACAACCTGGAAGCGCTGCACATGGACGACGAAAACACCCATGGCAGCGTGGATTACATCCTGAGCAAAGTGCCGCTGCAGTTCAAATCCCTCAACTACATCCGGGGGCGAAGCTTCCAGCAGAGCCTGATCCTGATCGACGAATGCCAGAACCTTACGCCGCACCAGATGAAAACTATCATCACCCGGGCCGGCGCGGGTTCCAAGGTGGTCTGCCTGGGCAACCTGGCGCAGATCGATACCCCTTATCTGTCGGCTACCAGTTCGGGGCTGACCTACCTGACGGAGCGTTTCAAGGATTTCCCCAACGGCGTACACATCAGTCTGCAAGGTGTTCCACGCTCGATCCTGGCTGAATACGCGGAGAGCCATTTGTAACGTGGCAGCAGCTTCAAGCCTCAAGCTGCAAGCCGACGTCCGCTCAGGGTCGTTAGCTTGCAGCTTGTGGCTTCTAGCCCTAACTCCCTACAATCCCCGCTCCTGTTCAGGAGTCATCCCGTGCTCACTCATCTCGATTCCCAAGGTCGCGCCCACATGGTCGACGTCACTGAAAAAGACGTGACGTTCCGTGAAGCCGTGGCCGAAGCGCGCGTGCGCATGCTGCCCGAAACCCTGCAAATGATCGTCGCAGGCGGACATCCCAAGGGGGATGTATTTGCCGTCGCGCGCATCGCCGGCATCCAGGCCGCGAAGAAAACCAGCGATCTGATTCCCCTCTGCCACCCGTTGATGCTCACGGGCGTGAAGGTCGAACTCACCGCAGAAAGCCCTGACACCGTGCATATCCTTGCCCGCTGCAAACTCTCCGGCCAGACCGGTGTGGAAATGGAAGCGCTGACCGCCGCCAGCATCGCGGCCCTGACCATCTACGACATGTGCAAGGCGGTGGACCGCGGCATGACCATCGAACACGTGCGGCTGCTCGAAAAACTCGGTGGCAAAAGCGGACACTTCATCGCCGACGAACAGGTGAGCGCCCAATGACTATTCACGTGCAAGTCCAGTTCTTCGCGCGTTTTCGCGAAACCCTCGGCACCGAGAGCGAGAAGCTCGAAGGCGCGTTCGCCACCGTCGACGCCGTGCGCCAGCATTTGCTCGAGCGCGGCGGTGTGTGGGACGTGCTGAGCGAGAAAGGCATCATGTGCGCCCGCAATCAGGAGCTGTGCTCCCTGGACACGGCCGTTGAGCCGGGCGATGAAGTGGCCTTCTTTCCGACCGTCACCGGAGGCTGATATGAGCGTGCGAGTGCAAGCCGCAGCGTTTGATCCCGGTGCGGAAGTCAACGCCATGCACGACGCCAACGTTGGCGTAGGTGCAGTGGTCAGCTTTGTTGGCTATGTGCGAGATTTCAACGATGGCCGTGAGGTGGCGGGGATGTTTCTTGAGCACTATCCCGGCATGACCGAGAAAGCGCTGCTTAACATCGTCGATGAAGCGCAGCAGCGCTGGCCGCTGCTCAAGCTGGAAGTGATTCATCGGGTGGGCAATCTGGAGCCGGGGGAGCCGATTGTGTTCGTCGCGGCAGCCAGCGCCCATCGTCAGGCGGCATTCGAATCCTGCGACTTCGTCATGGATTACCTGAAAACCCGTGCGCCGTTCTGGAAGAAGGAAAACACGTCAGAAGGACCGCGCTGGGTTGAAGGGCGGTCCAGCGATCACAAGGCTGCGGATCGCTGGAAACAGGAGGGCTAAACGCACGTAAATGTAGGAGCGCGCTTGCCCGCGAATCGGTATGTCTGTGACAGGTGGGCCAATTGACCCACCACGTTCGCGAGCAAGCGCGCCCCCACAAATAGCCATCATTCCGCCGCAGGAATCACTCGCTGCACGCGCACCACAGGGCGCAACAATACGGTCGGCGGTGTTTCGCAGCTGATCTTGCGGCCCAGCTTCTCTTCGATCGACGGCAGCTGATACGAATCGTCTTCACCGGCGAAGCTGATCGATACGCCATCTGCACCGGCACGACCGGTCCGGCCGATGCGATGCACGTAGTCGTCCGGTACTTCCGGCAGGGTGAAGTTGATCACGTGGCTGATGCCGTCGATGTGAATCCCGCGACCCGCAACGTCAGTCGCCACCAGCACCCGAATCTTGCCTTCACGAAAGCCTTCCAGCGTCTTGATGCGCTTGTGTTGGGGCACGTCGCCTGACAACTGCGCGGCATTGATGCCGTCACGCACGAGGCGCTCTTCGATACGCCGCACTTCGTCCTTGCGGTTGGCGAAGACCATCACCCGCTCCCAACCGTGATCATTGATCAGGTTGAACAGCAGCTTGTACTTGTCAGCACCGGCCACGGCATAAATATGCTGCTCGACGGTGTCGCTGGCGACGTTCAGCGATTCGATTTCGACGATCGCAGGATCCGTCGTCCACTGCTTGGCCAGATTCATCACGTCTTCGGTGAAGGTGGCGGAGAACAGCAGCGTTTGGCGCTCGCCCTTGTGCGGGGTCTGGCGAATGATCGAGCGGACCTGGGGGATGAAGCCCATGTCGAGCATGCGGTCGGCTTCGTCCAGCACCATGACTTCAACCATGTCCAGGTGCACTTCGCCGCGCTGGGCGAAGTCCAGCAGGCGACCTGGCGTAGCGACCAGAATGTCGCAATGGCGCGCTTCGAGGTGTTTGAGTTGCTTGTCGAAATCCATGCCGCCCACAAACGTCATTACGTTGAGGTCGGTGTACTTGGTCAGCGCCTCGGCGTCCTTGGCGATTTGCACCACCAGCTCGCGGGTCGGCGCAATGATCAGCGCACGGGGTTCCCCCATGTAGCGCTCTTTCGGCGGAGGCGTCTGGGTCAGCTGGGTAATGATGGAAATCAGGAAGGCGGCGGTCTTGCCGGTGCCGGTCTGGGCACGGCCGATGGCATCGCGGCCTTTGAGGGTGTAACCCAGAACGCCCGCCTGGATCGGCGTGCAATACGGGAAGCCCAGGTCCTGAATGGCGTGCATCAGTTCGGGGGCGAGGGGGAAATCGTGGAAGCGGGTTTTGCCTTCCTGGGGTTCGACGACGAAGTCTTCGGGTTTCCAGGGAATGACGACGGGCTTGGGCGCACGTTCACGGCGCGGGCGTTCGGGCCTGACGGGCGATGTAACGGCCGGTGCGGTGGCTGCCGAATGCTCGGACGTTGGCACGTGCACTTCTGCTGCTGACGGTTCCCGCGAGACGCTTTCGGTCTGTTGCTGGCGGACGGGGAGGGGAGCAGCAGGCGCGAGCGGCTCAGCCTCGCTTTTTCCGAACATCTTTTTAAGTGCTTTGAGCACGGTCATCTCATCGATTGATTTAGGAATGTACGCCGGGGAGTGTAAAGCAAGAACCCGGCGCAGCGTAGTGTCCTAGCAAATCCGCAACGCAATTGGAAGGATCAAATGAGTGGACTAGCGAAGCTTATCCGCGAGCCAGACACCTATGTCGGAAATTTCCTGCGGTAACACTTCGTGCTCCATTGGGTATTCCTGCCATGTCACGGTGACGCCCTGGGCCTTCAAGTGCTCGTAAGCCGCTCGGCCCATGCCATGCAAAACCACCGGGTCATTGCTGCCGTGCAAGCAATAGGCCGGGATGCGTTGCTGGCTGGCGGAGAGGCTCATTTCGTCGCTGAACGTCGGTGCGTAAGTGGACAGGGCGAGCACGCCGCCGAGGGGCCCTTCCCATCGCAGGAAGGCAGTGTGCAACACCACCGCGCCGCCCTGGGAAAAGCCCGCCAGGAAGATTTGCGCCGGGTCGATGCCGCTGTCGCGTTGCTGTTCGATCAGCTTGATGACGTCTTGCGCCGAGCCTTCCAGCTCGCCGCTGTCGATGGCGCGGGCCGGGCTCATGGCCTTGATGTCATACCAGCTGGGCATTGCGTAGCCGCCGTTGATGGTAACCGCCCGCGTCGGCGCCTGCGGCAGGATGAACCGCGCGGTCTTCAGCGTCTTCTGCAGCATCTCGGCCACCGGCAGGAAGTCGTAGCGATCGGCCCCGAGGCCGTGCAGCCAGATCACGCAGGCATCGACTGCCAATTCCGGTTCGATGATCAACGGTTCAGTCATGTGTGCTCCATTAGTGTGCGGTGCCTTTGGCGCAGCGCTTTAAGGCGGTGCGTCGGGCCGTCAATGTGGAATTCAGGATGTCGCAAGGTTACAAGTTTTGATCTTGACCTGTCGCTAATTCGACATTGCCAGCATGGTGGTACGGGCTTTGCTACATAACCCGCGGAGTGAAGGCGCTCACCTCGGGCGGTAACACTAATAGGCTATCAAGCAGACAGCCAAGTGTTGCGTCAGAGGCAGCAAGGAATCATCGAGCAGGATTCCCGGCACGATTCGCTTTGAACCTCGGGGTTCAAGGACATCATGGGGCTTCAGTCTGCTGGGCTCGCAACATGCCGGACACGCGATGACCAGATGCCTGGCGTCGGTGGCGGTAAACGGGTTCAACGTCGCATGACCCAAAAACAAGCCAGCACGGGTCATGAATGCCTCACAAGGGTGCGACGGGGCTGAGGCTCCTACACAACAAAGAGCAAACTGGAGGTTCGAATGAAGATGTTGAAATCCACCCTGGCTGTAGTGGCCGCCGCTGCAGCGCTCGGCCTGACCGGGTTCGCTCAAGCGGGTGCCAAGCTGGACGCCATTCAGAAGAAGGGCTTTATCCAGTGCGGCGTCAGCGACGGTCTGCCAGGTTTCTCGGTTCCGGACGCAAGCGGCAAGATCCAGGGCATCGACGCCGACTTCTGCCGCGCTGTCGCTGCGGCGGTGTTTGGCGACGCGACCAAGGTCAAGTTCAGCCAATTGAACGCCAAAGAGCGCTTCACCGCGCTGCAGTCCGGCGAAATCGACATCCTGTCGCGTAACACCACCTGGACCAGCTCCCGCGATGCGAGCATGGGTCTGGTGTTCCCGGGCTTCGTCACTTACTACGACGGCGTTGGCTTCCTGGCCAACAGCAAGCTGGGCGTGAAAAGTGCCAAGGAACTGGACGGCGCGACCATCTGTATTCAAGCCGGTACCACCACTGAGCTGAACGTGTCGGACTACTTCCGCGCCAACAACCTCAAGTACACCCCGATCACGTTCGACACCTCCGATGAAAGCGCCAAGTCGCTGGAATCCGGTCGCTGCGACGTACTGACCTCCGACAAATCCCAGCTCTACGCGCAGCGCTCCAAGCTGGCCTCGCCGAAGGACTACGTCGTTCTGCCTGAAACCATCTCCAAAGAACCGCTGGGCCCTGTTGTCGCCCGTGGCGATGAAGACTTCAGCACCATCGTTCGTTGGGTTGGCTACGCGCTGCTGAACGCGGAAGAAGCAGGTGTCACGTCGAAAAACGTTGAAGCCGAAGCCAAATCCACCAAGAACCCTGACGTGGCCCGTCTGCTGGGTGCCGACGGCGATTACGGTCCGCAACTCAAGCTGAAGAAAGACTGGGTCGTGCAGATCGTCAAGCAAGTCGGTAACTACGGCGAGATGTTCGAGAAGAACCTGGGCGCAGGCACTCCTCTGGAGATTGCTCGCGGTCAGAACGCTCTGTGGAACGCTGGCGGCATTCAATACGCACCACCAGTGCGTTGATTGACCTGCACCCGGCTGCGTGAATCGCAGCCGGGCGCTTTGTTGCATTTCTTCCGGGGCACTCCATGCAAAATCAAATCAGCGCACCCAAGCAGAGGCTCAGCCTCAGCGACCCTAAAGTGCGTGCGTGGCTATTTCAGATAATTACGGTTGTCGCCGTAGTCGCGATGGGTTGGTATCTGTTCGATAACACCCAGACCAACCTGCAACACCGGGGTATCACCTCAGGTTTCGGTTTCCTTGAAAACAGTGCCGGCTTCGGCATCGCGCAGCACCTGATTCCGTTCACGGAGTCGGACACCTACGCGCGGGTTTTCCTGATCGGTTTGCTCAACACGCTGCTGGTGACGTTCATTGGCGTGATTCTCGCGACCCTGCTGGGCTTCATCGTCGGCGTCGCGCGTCTGTCCAACAACTGGATCATCAACAAGCTGGCCACGGTTTACGTTGAAGTCTTCCGTAACATTCCGCCGCTGCTGCAGATCCTGTTCTGGTACTTCGCGGTGTTCCTGACCTTGCCGGGTCCGCGGGCGGCCCACGGGTTTCTCGGGTCCTTCTTCGTCAGCAGCCGTGGCCTGAACATGCCTGCCGCGATTGCCACCGATGCGGCGTGGCCGTTCGTGATCAGCGTGGTACTGGCCATTGTTGCCATCGTGTTCATGACGCGTTGGGCGAACAAGCGCTTCGAAGCCACGGGCGTGCCGTTTCACAAGTTCTGGGCGGGCCTTGCGCTGTTCCTCGTGATCCCGGCGCTCTGCGCGCTGATCTTCGGTGCGCCGGTGCATTGGGAACTGCCTGAACTCAAAGGCTTCAACTTTGTGGGCGGCTGGGTGTTGATCCCGGAACTGCTGGCACTGACCCTGGCGCTGACGGTGTATACGGCGGCATTCATCGCCGAAATCGTGCGCTCGGGCATCAAGTCGGTGAGCCATGGCCAGACCGAAGCGGCTCGCTCGCTGGGCCTGCGTCCAGGGCCGACGCTGCGCAAGGTCATCATTCCGCAGGCGCTGCGGGTGATCATTCCGCCATTGACCAGCCAATACCTGAACCTGGCGAAGAACTCGTCGCTGGCCGCCGGTATCGGTTACCCGGAAATGGTTTCGCTGTTCGCCGGTACCGTGCTCAACCAGACGGGCCAGGCCATCGAAGTCATTGCCATCACCATGAGCGTGTACCTGGCGATCAGTATCAGCATTTCCCTGCTGATGAACTGGTACAACAAGCGCATTGCGCTGATCGAGCGGTGAGGAAACGCGCATGACATCCCATACTTTCAAACCCGACATGCCACCGCCGAGCAAAGTCTTCGGCCCGGTGGCATGGATGCGCCAGAACCTGTTCTCGAGCTGGATCAACACGCTGTTGACCCTGTTCGCGATCTATCTGATCTGGCTGGTTGTTCCACCGCTGCTGAGCTGGGCCATCTTCGATGCCAACTGGGTCGGCACAACGCGCGCCGACTGCACCAAGGCAGGCGCCTGCTGGGTGTTCATCGAACAGCGCTTCGGCCAGTTCATGTACGGCTACTACCCGCAGGAATTACGCTGGAGGGTCGATCTGACCGTCTGGCTGGCGATCATTGGCGTTGCGCCACTGTTCATCAAAGCGATGCCTCGCAAGGCGATTTACGGCCTGTCGTTCCTGTTCATCTACCCGATCATTGCCTACTTCCTGCTCCATGGCGGGGTGTTCGGCCTGGTGAACGTGCCGACCAGTCAATGGGGCGGCTTGATGCTGACCCTGGTGATCGCCACGGTGGGTATCGCGGGCGCCTTGCCGTTGGGCGTGATTCTGGCATTGGGGCGTCGCTCCGAAATGCCGGCGATCCGCGTGATGTGCGTGACGTTCATCGAGTTCTGGCGAGGCGTTCCATTAATCACCGTACTGTTCATGTCGTCAGTGATGCTGCCGTTGTTCCTGCCTGAAGGCATGAACTTCGACAAACTGCTGCGTGCACTGATCGGCGTGATCCTGTTCCAGTCGGCGTATGTGGCCGAAGTGGTACGGGGCGGGATGCAGGCCATTCCGAAGGGGCAGTACGAAGCGGCCGCGGCCATGGGCCTCGGCTACTGGCGCCGCATGGGTCTGGTGATTCTGCCGCAGGCCCTGAAGATGGTGATTCCCGGCCTCGTCAACACGGTGATCGCGTTGTTCAAGGACACCAGTCTGGTGATCATCATCGGCCTGTTCGACCTGCTCAACAGCGTCAAACAAGCTGCCGCCGACCCCAAGTGGCTCGGCATGGCGACCGAGGGTTACGTGTTCGCGGCCCTGGTGTTCTGGATCTTCTGTTTCGGCATGTCCCGCTACTCCATGCATTTGGAGCGTAAGTTGGACACAGGCCACAAGCGTTAGGAGTTTTGTGATGAGTGAAGCTATCAGTAAGCCTCTGGGCGCCGAAGGCATGATCCGGATGGAAGGCGTACACAAGTGGTACGGTCAGTTCCACGTGTTGAAAGACATCAACCTGAACGTGCGTCAGGGCGAGCGCATCGTGTTGTGCGGTCCGTCGGGCTCGGGCAAGTCGACCACCATTCGCTGCCTCAACCGTCTGGAAGAACACCAGCAGGGTCGCATCGTGGTCGATGGCACCGAGCTGACGTCCGACCTTAAGCAGATCGAGACGATTCGTCGCGAAGTCGGCATGGTGTTCCAGCACTTCAACCTGTTCCCGCACCTGACCATCCTGCAGAACTGCACGCTGGCGCCGATGTGGGTGCGCAAGATGCCCAAGCGCAAAGCCGAAGAAATCGCCATGCATTATCTGGAGCGCGTGCGTATTCCGGAGCAGGCGCACAAGTTCCCGGGCCAGCTGTCCGGAGGGCAGCAACAACGTGTGGCGATCGCCCGCGCGCTGTGCATGAAGCCGAAAATCATGCTGTTCGACGAGCCGACTTCGGCCCTCGATCCGGAAATGGTGAAAGAGGTGCTCGACACCATGGTCGGCCTGGCAGAAGAGGGCATGACCATGCTCTGCGTGACCCACGAAATGGGCTTTGCCCGCACCGTGGCCAACCGAGTGATCTTCATGGACAAAGGCGAGATCGTCGAACAAGCCGCGCCAAACGACTTCTTCGACAATCCGCAAAGTGATCGTACGCGCCTGTTCCTGAGTCAGATTCTGCACTGAGTCAGTAGCGGCTATACAAAGAGCCCGGGCCCTGTGCCCGGGTTTTTTATGGCCGGTCGCCTGACGTCTGCCGCAAAACTGTACCCAATCCCCGTAAAACTTGTGTTCTCTGCCGATCTCCAACAGGATTAGTGCTTTGCGCAATGCGCTGTTACATCCTCCTGCCCCCACGAGAATCTCATGACGACCAAGGCGCCGACGGCGAGCAGTCCCCGTTCCAATCCTTCGACCCCTCACGACATAACCGAGCTGCTAATCGATGCAGAAGCCGATGACGAGCAAGTGCAGCGGCAACCCCCTGTGCTCAAACGCCCATGGTTTCTGTTATTAGGCCTGGTGCTGGTGGCACTGAATCTGCGTCCGGCGTTGTCGAGCATGGCGCCGTTGTTGAGTGAGGTGTCACGAAGCCTGGGGCTTTCTGCGGCCACGGCCGGCTTGCTGACCACGCTGCCGGTGTTGTGCCTGGGTCTTTTCGCGCCGCTTGCGCCGATTCTTGCGCGGCGTTTCGGCAGCGAGCGCGTGGTGCTGGGCATTCTGCTGACCCTGGCGTGCGGGATCATTCTGCGCAGCTCGATGGGCGAGTTCGGTCTGTTTGCCGGCAGCATCATGGCCGGTGCCAGCATCGGCATTATCGGGGTATTGCTGCCCGGCATCGTCAAACGCGACTTCGCCAAACAGGCAGGCGCCATGACAGGCGTTTACACCATGGCGCTGTGCCTGGGCGCTGCGGTTGCGGCGGGCTCCACGGTGCCGTTGAGCGAAGCGCTTGGCAACGGCAATGGTAGCGACTGGACCTTGGGTCTGGGGTTCTGGATCGTGCCGGCGATTCTCGCCGCGATCTTCTGGTGGCCGCAGACACGTCAGCGCCATGGTCAGCATCAGGTGGCCTACCGGGTGCGCGGTCTGCGCCGTGACCCCCTGGCCTGGCAAGTCACCCTTTATATGGGCCTGCAATCGTCGCTGGCCTACATCGTGTTCGGCTGGCTGCCGTCGATCCTCATCGGTCGTGGCCTTAGTGCCACTGAAGCCGGGCTGCTGCTGTCCGGGTCGATCATGCTGCAGCTGGTCAGCTCGCTGACTGCGCCATGGCTCGCCACGCGGGGCAAGGATCAGCGGATTGCGATTGTGTTGGTGATGCTGCTGACCCTGGCCGGTCTGTTCGGTTGCCTGTATGCCCCGCTTGATCAATTGTGGGCCTGGGCCATCGTGCTTGGGCTGGGACAGGGCGGGACGTTCAGCCTGGCACTGACGCTGATCGTGCTGCGCTCGCGGGACTCCCACGTCGCCGCCAATCTATCGAGCATGGCACAGGGCTTCGGTTACACCCTGGCATCCCTCGGCCCATTTGCGGTAGGCGTCGTGCATGACTGGACCGGCAACTGGGACTCGGTGGGCTGGATCTTCGGCATCATTGGCGTTGCCGCGATCATCGCCGGCCTGGGCGCCGGGCGCGCGCTTTATGTGGGCGTGACCAGCGAGAAAGTCTGAGGGGCAGCATTTCCCATGGGAATGCCCGTGGCAAAACGGGGCGCAGCCGCTTATTGTGCAGGCATCCTATTTCCATGGACGGCGTTCCCATGAGCGAAACCTTTACCAGCGAACACAACAGCGCGCTGATCACGCGCTTTTACGAGGCGTTCAGTCGTCTGGATGCTGAGGCAATGGCCGCGTGCTACAGCGAAGACGTGGTGTTTTCCGACCCGGTGTTTGGCGAGCTGCGCGGGCGGGATGCCGGCGACATGTGGCGCATGCTGACCTCCCGCGCCCGTGACTTCTCAGTGGTTTTCGATCACGTCCGTGCGGACGCCACGACCGGCGCTGCGCACTGGGTCGCGACCTATCTGTTCAGCCAGACCGGTCGCACGGTGGTCAACGACATCCAGGCGCGGTTTGTCTTTCGGGACGGCAAGATCTGCGAGCACCACGATCAGTTCGATTTGTGGCGCTGGTCGCGTCAGGCCCTCGGCACGAAGGGCGCTTTACTGGGCTGGGCACCGTTTGTGCAAAACGCCATCCGTGCACAGGGTCAGAAGGGGCTGAAGGCTTTTCAGGCCAGCCGCTGACGCTTTGATAGAATCCGTTCCCTCCGCTATTGCTCCACGGTCCCGCATGTCTGAAGCCGAAATCGCCACCGCACCCGTACCCGACGCCGCTGTGGTCAAGTCCTGGTTCGTGTATCTGGTGCGCGCGGCCAATGGTTCGTTGTACTGCGGCATCAGTAACGATCCGCAGCGCCGGTTCGCTCAGCATCAGAGCGGCAAAGGCGCGCGCTTCTTCAGCTCCAGCCCCGCGGTGGCGCTGGTGTATGTCGAAGCTTGCCGCGACAAGGGGGATGCCCTGCGGCAGGAGAGGCTGATCAAAAAACTGCGTAAAAGCGCCAAGGAATGTCTGGCTGCCAGCTACATCCAGCCAAGTGATGCCGCGCCATCAGCCTGAGCGGGTTTGCCGTAAGCGTGCAGGAGGCTAAGCTGGGGCTTTCCCCCTGCGGATGGCCCGAAGCATGTCTGATTTGATTCTTCATCACTATCCAATGTCGTTGTTCGCCGAAAAAGCCCGGTTGATGCTGGGTTTCAAAGGCCTGTCATGGCGCTCGGTCAACATCCCGTCGATCATGCCCAAGCCCGACCTCATGCCCCTCACCGGCGGCTATCGCAAAACCCCCGTTCTGCAAGTGGGCGCCGACATCTACTGCGACACCGCGTTGATTGCCCGCCGGCTGGAGCAGGAAAAGTCCTCACCGACCTTTTACCCCGAAGGTCAGGAGTTCACGTCGGCAAGCCTGGCCGCGTGGGCGGATTCAGTACTGTTCCTGCATTCCGTCAGCCTGGTGTTTCAACCTGCCTCTATGGCTGCGCGTTTCGCCAAGGTCCCGCCTGAGGCTGTGAAGGCATTCGTTGCCGACCGCGCCACCTTGTTCAATGGCGGCAGCGCCAATCGTGTGCCGCTGGAAGTGGCTCAGCATCAATGGCCGACACTGATGGCTCGGCTGGAAACCCAGCTTGAGCGCAACGGTGATTTCCTCTTGGGCGCGCCCTCGATTGCTGATTTCTCGGTGGCCCACACCCTGTGGTTCCTGAAACAAACACCTGTCACGTCCCCGCTCGTGGATGCCTATCCGGCCGTGTTGAGCTGGTACGAGCGCGTTATCGCATTCGGCCATGGTGCGCCGAGTGAGTTGAGTTCAGGTGACGCCGTTGAAATCGCGCGTGCTGCCACCCCGGCGCCGGTGCCTGACGAAGCGTTTACCGATCCCAATGGTTTTACCGTTGGCCAGCAGGTCACCGTGTCTGCGGTGGATTACGGCGTTGACGCGGTGGCGGGAGAGTTGGTGTTCAGCGGGCGCGAAGAGATTATCCTGCGCCGCGAAGACGACCGTGCGGGCACCGTGCATGTGCACTTCCCGCGCTTGGGTTTTCAGATCAAGGCGGCTTGAATTTGTAATGTGGAAATGAGCCCGGTGCAACGCCGGGCTTTATCGCGACGCTGAATAATCCCTTAGGTTTAATTGCACATCAATCTAAGGGATTAACGCTGTGTGGTCGTCACTGTCAGTTGTGACAGTTGTTAAAAAAGCCACGGGGTTTACTCTCTTCTTTCAACTTGAACAAAAGTCGTCCGGTCCTTGAGAGCGTCTGAGCCCCCCTCGTGCCTGCGATATTCTCAATGCTCTGTGACATCGGACGGCTTATTTCCAGGGATAGGAGAGCACGTCATGGCAAACGGCAATGCGTTAGGGCTATCGCTTTTTTTTCTAGCAATCCAATCCGCAGATGTTTATGCGGCCAGTTGCGCTGATACGGCCAGGGCACTGGCAAGCCGTTATCACGATACAAGGGAAAACTGCGGCAAAGCCTCTTCACCCGCGTTCTTGTGCAACGGCGTTATCTTCAGGGCGACCATTCCCTCGGACGACTACAACTCGTGGGATCCGAGCCCTGCCTCGGTTAAGAGCGGCGGTACGTCGTTCTCTTATCTGCGTAAGGACGCCAAATTTTCCCGGCTCGTTTGGTATGAAAACAATGGCTACGTGCTCTTTCCGATTCAGGAGCTGCCGACGGGCAAAAGCGCCTACAACGTGCTGTGTTCGTTCCCGATGGACGGCGGCACTGACTCGCGGATCGACAAAGGCTGCGGCACCTCCCCGGCAGCAAGCGCGCCAGGCAAAGGCGCTGAGTGCTTTTCTCAAAAGATCGAGACCGGTCGCCAGTGGGCAGAGCAGTACAAGACGCAGACCAAAGGCGATAACCGTAACGAGTGCGGGTTTGATGTGCGCGATCCGCTGGACCGGCACGCAACTGACAACTTCAATGCCAGTTTGAGCGCCATGCGCGAGATGGGAAAGACGTCGTTCAATAAGCAGAATGAACTCAGGCTGGATACCTGGAGTAATGAAACACCTGATAAAAACTTGCCCATTCAAGCCTTTTTCTTTTTGCCCGAACCTGGGGGCGGTAAAGACGATGCCCGATTTGATCAACAACGTTATTACTCACAAACCGGTGTCTGGGTTCCGATTATCGAAATGACACTTCCTGATTCCCCCTCTAAAGATGCACTGTTTGTCTGTAATGCCGATGATCAGGCTGTCTCTGAAACGGGCAAGACAATCGATCGCTATATCAAGTCCGGCACGTGGACGTTACGCCCTGACCCGGGCACGGGAGAAGAGGAGTGGTCACTGTCGGTCGTGCTGACCGAATTGGGTAAGAAGCAAACGGGCTCTTCAGGCTCTGACGCGGTATATGCCGAACTGGTCCGCAAGTACAAAAATGATTATCAGTGGAAACAGAATGATGGCGGTGGCATGCGTCGCCAGTTGGTCTGCCACTTCAGCATTGCGCGGAATAAGGATGCATTCAACCTGGAGCCATTCCGCCCCGATCTCTCTGAAGAGAAGGCCGAGGCGGCGGGGTGCAATCCGGTTTGACTCTGGGCGGCCAAGCGTTTGGCGTTACTTCAGCGCAGCGAGAATCTGCTCTTCGCTGAAGCCTCTGATCAGCGTGCCGTTCACGTCGATCAGAGGGATGCCGCGACCGCCGAGCGCCTCATAGGCTTTGCGCCCGGCAGCGTCTTTTTCGATGTCGAATTCGGTGTAAGGAATGCCCTGGCTGTCGAGAAAACGCCGCGTCTGCTTGCAGTAGCCGCACCAGTCGGTGGCGTACAACGTCACTTTCGCGTTGGCCTGCGCGTGCTCCGATACAGCCGAGGAGGGGTGAACCAGGTTTTCGATCTTGCCCCAGTTCTGGTACACGACCACCACCAGCATAATGAGCAGGAACTTCTTCAGGGTACGAACGAACATTCGGTTTCGGCTCCTCGGCTGGGCTCAGCGGCGTTTAAGCTGATCGGTCAACTGAGTGGGCAGACCTTTGATGATCAGCGTACCTTTCTCCTCGTCGTACTCGATCTTGTCGCCCAGCAGGTGTGCCTCAAAGCTGATCGACAGACCTTCGGCGCGGCCGGTGAAACGGCGGAACTGACTCAGCGTGCGCTTATCGGCCGGGATCTCGGGCGACAGGCCGTAATCCTTGTTGCGGATGTGATCGTAGAAGGCGCGCGGGCGGTCCTCGTCGATCAGGCCTGACAGCTCTTCCAATGCGATGGGCTCGCCCATTTTGCTCTGGCTGCTGGCGTAGTCGACCAGCGCCTTGGTCTTTTCGCGGGTCGATTCTTCCGGCAGGTCTTCGCTCTCGACGAAATCACTGAAAGCCTTGAGCAGGGTGCGTGTCTCGCCCGGTCCGTCGACACCTTCCTGGCAGCCGATGAAGTCGCGGAAGTACTCGGACACCTTCTTGCCGTTCTTGCCCTTGATGAACGAGATGTACTGCTTGGACGCCTTGTTGTTCTGCCACTCGGAAATGTTGATGCGGGCGGCAAGGTGCAACTGGCCCAGGTCCAGATGCCGGGAGGGCGTCACGTCCAGGGCTTCGTTCACCGCCACGCCTTCGCTGTGGTGCAGCAACGCGATCGCCAGGTACTCGGTCATGCCCTGTTGATAGTGCGCAAACAGCACGTGGCCGCCGACCGACAGGTTCGACTCTTCCATCAGCTTCTGCAGGTGTTCGACCGCGATGCGGCTGAACTGGGTGAAATCCTTGCCTTGATCGAGATATTCCTTCAGCCAGCCACTGAACGGGTGCGCGCCGGACTCGGCATGGAACAGACCCCAGGCCTTGCCCTGTTTGGCGTTATAGCTTTCGTTGAGGTCAGCCAGCATGTTCTCGATGGCCTGCGACTCGGCGAGCTCCGAGTCCCGGGCGTGGAGCACAGCGGGTGTGCCGTCGGGTTTCTTGTCGATCAGGTGGACGATGGCGTGACGGATCGGCATGGATTTCTCGGCTGCTGAAGGGGAACTGAACGGGACCAGACCAGGCCCGTGCGAAAGTCGGCAAGTGTACCGCAGACGGGAGGCGGAACGCTCTGGAAGGGCCGAAAACGCTGACCTGGGCACATTAATATGACTTTTTTACGCCTCTCGGGCGATAAAGCTGACCAAATGGGTAGGTAGGGGCGGATATTTGCGTTGCGCTGTGCTAGTTTTGCCCGGTCCTGAGCGCCAAAGCGCGCCAGGCGTGCAGTTTGTGGGCGTTCGGCCGAACCAAAGGCCGTTTACAGTATCTACATTTCGCGTCTGTACCACACTCTGCAAACCATTCGAATTTGATAGGGAAGGAACACCACCATGGCTCTGACTAAAGACCAATTGATCGCCGATATCGCAGAAGCAATCGACGCGCCGAAAACCACCGCGCGCAACGCTCTCGACCAATTGGGTCAAATCGTCGCTGACCAACTGGAAAACGGTAGTGAAATCACTCTGCCAGGCATCGGCAAACTGAAAGTCACCGAGCGTCCAGCTCGCACCGGCCGCAACCCTTCGACTGGCGCTGCCATCGAAATCGCTGCCAAGAAAGTGGTCAAGTTCGTACCAGCCAAAGTGCTGACTGACTCGGTCAACAAGTAAGCGAAAACGCTGCTTGGTTGAGGAAACCGTGTGACGGAGCGATCCGGACACGGTTTTTTTGTGCCCGCTATTTCTTGAAGGGGTTGCAGCCGGCCGCTTTCGCCACTGCCTCGGATACCACCGGGCGGAAAGGTTCCAGGTTCCAGTCGGCACGTTGCGGATAGTTGCGCACGATGCAGGCTATTTGCTGCTTCATGCTGCCTGAGTCGCTTTCTTCATTGCGCCACTGCTGGTCCGATCCGCGCAAGTCGTATAGCTCCTGATAAACGTCTTGCTGCTGACTCGCCTGTACTTTTTTGCCCAGTTCAGTCAGGACGACATTCAGCGTCCACTCCGCTTTTCCCGTGCCTGGGTCCAGGCGCTGCTCCCAGTTGCTCCATGCAATGTATTTAGCGGTCACGTTGCGGCTGAGGTTAAGCGAGACCCCTTGATCGGCCGCGCTGTAAGTGAAGCGTTGCTCTGGCGGCCGAGTGAAATCGACATTCAGAATGGGCACCGCGTAGCCCTGATCATAGAGTTTGCGCTGGAAGGTGCGCGCGTTGGCCAGGCCGTCCTGCTGTACGGCCGCTTTACCGTTGTCGCCTCGGACTGGGTAGTTGAACGTGTTCTTGCCCCGGTAAATAAATGCATCGATGTCATCCATGATGTCGCTGCCGCCGGCGGCATTCTTGAGCATGAATTCGTTGAAGAAGTCCTTGCGTGAATAAGGGTCGGCGTTGGTGGTGGTCACTCTGGCTTCATGGGCCTGAATCATCGCGTCCCACTGCGCAGGCACTTCGGCGTTCCACGAGCACTGCGTCGTCTGAATCGGTTGTCGGGCGCCGCCCTGATATTTCTGTTGCCACTGCTCGGCCGTGTTTACGTTCTGATCGGCACAGGTGCCGTAGGCCCATTGAGCGTTCTTGTTCGCCGTTGTCGGTTCGGGCGGGGGAACGAAGGTAGCGTCGTTGAAGGGCCCGCAGCCGTACCACTTGCGATCCGGCCCGGTGTAGCCATCGAACGTGTAGATACAGGCCCAGCCCTCCTGCTTGACCGGTAGCTGCAGCGCGAGCCCGTCCGTTGGCGTCCTGAGGATGAAGCCTGCGGGGTGAACAAGCACTGATGTGCTCAGGTCCCGGCGTATCCAGGTGTAGGACGTTGCCCCTGTTTGCAGGGCGTAGGGGCTGTAATCCCAGGGATTGAAGTTGCCGTGATTGACCATGCGCAAGGTGATGCCGCTGCAGTAGTAATGGCCCCGGGCGGCGCCGGTGTCCGGCTCTTTGCAATGATTGTCGATGCGGTTGTAACTGGCGTTGATGCGCTTGACCGTTTCGACCGGATCAAGGTTTGCCTTCAATTCAACTGCCCACGACGGGCAGCTCCAGACCATCAACATGCAGATAAGGCAGGCTGAAACGCGCATGGCTGACCTCCTTGTGCCGGGGCACGCAACGAGGATTCAGCTTATGAACGAGGGCGTTTGCCGTCTACTGACAGAAATGACACTGCCGTTGAGGCTCAGGGCCTGCGCGCGGTCCAGCGTTGTTCTCGCCATGCTTGCTGACGAGCTGTGTCGTGAAAGGTCCAGGCAACGAAGCGACTCTGTTTCTGCCCTTGCCCCATCTCGACGGTCTGGTTTTCGACGGCACCGGCTTTTTTTAATGCGCTCTGGATCAGGGGCAGGTTCGACGCCTTGGACACCAGCGTGCTGAACCACAACACCTGCGTCGCCACCTGAGCACTTTCGCTGATCAACTGCGTCACAAAGCGCGCCTCGCCACCTTCACACCACAGCTCCGCCGCCTGGCCGCCGAAGTTCAGCACCGGGAGTTTGCGTTTCGGGTCTGCCTTGCCCAGGGCTCGCCATTTGCGCTGGCTGCCGCTTAACGCTTCCTCAGCTGAGGCGTGGAAGGGCGGGTTGCATACGCTGATGTCGAAGCGCTCATCCGGCTGCAGCAGATGGGTCAGGATGTGTTTGGGGTTGAGTTGCTCCCGAAAACTGATGCTCTTGTTCAAGCCGTTGGCTTTGACGATGGTCGCCGCCGAGGCGAGGGCGACCTTGTCGATGTCCGAGCCCAGAAACGACCAGCCGTACTCGCCCTGACCGATTAGCGGGTAGATGCAGTTCGCGCCCGTGCCGATATCCAGCGCTGTGACGGACGCGCCGCGCGGGATGACCCCTTCGTTGCGTTCCGCCAGCAGGTCCGCCAGAAAGTGCAGGTAGTCCGCGCGCCCCGGGATGGGCGGGCAGAGGTAGTCCGCCGGAATATCCCAATGGGCGATGCCGTAGAAAGACTTGAGCAAAGCGCGGTTGAACACCCGCACGGCCGCCGGGTTGGCGAAGTCGATGCTTTCCTTGCCATAAGGATTGAGGATTACGAACTTGCCCAGTTCGGGGCTGGTTTTGATCAGGCGCGGAAAGTCGTAGTGACCCTGATGGCGGTTGCGCGGGTGCAGGGTGGCTTTCTCACGCGGTGCGGCAGGCTTGGCCTGTTGCGCAGGCTTGGCTTTCTTGCGTGGGGGATTGCGTGGAGGGTTGCGGGAGTCGGCGCTGGTCATCGGTGATGCATTCTCGTGAAAGCACAACCCCTGTAGGAGTGAGCTTGCTCGCGACAACCGTGTATCAGCAACGGTTGGGTTACTGATATACCGATATCGCGAGCAAGCTCACTCCTACAGGGGTCATGGTCGTCAACCGGCCTGCGATTCAGGCCGGCTGATCTGATCGGATTACAAACTCGCGATCCGCGCGTGCTGCTCGGCCAGTTTGCCCAGCGCCTGTTCGGCTTCGGCCATCTTCGCGCGTTCCTTGGCGATGACTTCAGGCGGCGCCTTGTCGACGAACGCGGCATTGGACAGCTTGCCGCCGACTCGCTGCACCTCGCCCTGCAGACGCTGGATTTCCTTGTCCAGACGCGCCAGTTCGGCGTCCTTGTCGATAAGACCAGCCATCGGCACCAGCACTTCCATCTCACCGACCAGAGCGGTCGCTGACAGCGGTGCTTCGGCGCCTGCTTCCAGCACAGTGAACGATTCAAGCTTGGCCAGCTTCTTCAGCAGGTGCTCGTTCTCGTTCAGGCGGCGCTGGTCTTCGGCACTAACGTTCTTGAGGAACAACTGCAGCGGCTTGCCCGGGCCGATGTTCATTTCGCCACGGATGTTGCGCACCCCGAGCATGAGGCTCTTGAGCCACTCGATGTCGCCTTCGGCCGCGACGTCGATGCGTGCCTCGTTCGCCACCGGCCACGGTTGCAGCATGATGGTCTTGCCTTCAACGCCGGCCAGCGGCGCGAGGCGCTGCCAGATTTCTTCGGTGATGAAGGGCATGAACGGATGCGCCAGACGCAGCGCGACTTCCAGCACACGAACCAGCGTGCGACGTGTGCCACGCTGACGCTCGATCGGCGCGTTCTCGTCCCACAGAACCGGCTTGGACAGCTCCAGGTACCAGTCGCAATACTGGTTCCAGATGAACTCGTATAGCGCTTGTGCTGCGAGGTCGAAACGGAATTGATCCAGCTGACGGGTCACTTCGGCTTCAGTGCGCTGCAGCTGCGAAATGATCCAGCGATCCGGCAACGAGAGCTCGAACGCTTCGCCGTTCTGACCGCAGTCTTCGCCTTTGTCGAGCACGTAACGCGCGGCGTTCCAGATCTTGTTGCAGAAGTTGCGATAGCCTTCGACGCGGCCCATGTCGAACTTGATGTCACGGCCAGTGGAGGCCAGCGAGCAGAAGGTGAAGCGCAGGGCATCGGTGCCGTAGCTAGCGATGCCGTCGGCGAACTCGTCGCGGGTCTGCTTCTCGATCTTCTTGGCCAGCTTGGGCTGCATCATGCCGGAGGTGCGCTTCTGCACCAGGGCTTCAAGCTCGATGCCGTCGATGATGTCCAGGGGGTCAAGGACGTTACCCTTGGACTTGGACATCTTTTGGCCTTGGCCATCACGCACCAGACCGTGCACGTAAACGGTCTTGAACGGCACCTGCGCGGTCCCGTCTTCGTTTTTCACCAAGTGCATGGTGAGCATGATCATCCGGGCAACCCAGAAGAAAATGATGTCGAAACCGGTCACCAGCACGTCGGTCGGGTGGAAGGTTTTCAGGAAATCGGTCTGCTCCGGCCAGCCCAGGGTGGAGAACGTCCACAGACCTGAACTGAACCAGGTGTCGAGCACGTCGTTGTCCTGCTGCAGGGCAACGTCAGGGCCAAGGTTGTGCTTGGCGCGGACTTCGGCTTCGTCGCGGCCGACGTAAACCTTGCCGGACTCGTCGTACCAGGCCGGAATGCGGTGGCCCCACCAGAGCTGACGACTGATGCACCAATCCTGAATGTCGCGCATCCAGGAAAAGTACATGTTTTCGTATTGCTTGGGCACGAAGGCGATGCGTCCGTCTTCAACAGCGGCAATGGCAGGCTCAGCCAGCGGCTTGGTCGACACGTACCATTGATCCGTCAGCCACGGCTCGATGATGGTGCCGGAGCGGTCGCCCTTCGGCACTTTCAAGGCGTGGTCGTCAACGCTGACCAACAGCCCGGCAGCGTCGAAGGCGGCAACAATCTGCTTGCGCGCTTCGAAGCGGTCGAGGCCGGCGTATTCGGCAGGGAGGGTGCCGTCGACGGTATCGTTCAGCGTGCCGTCGAGGTTGAACACCTGTGCAGCAGGCAGCACGGCAGCGTTCTTGTCGAAGATGTTCAGCAGCGGCAGGTTGTGGCGCTTGCCGACTTCATAGTCGTTGAAGTCGTGGGCCGGGGTGATCTTCACGCAGCCGGTGCCGAATTCAGGGTCGCAGTAGTCGTCCGCGATGATCGGGATGCGACGGCCTACCAGCGGCAGCTCGACGAACTTGCCGATCAGCGCCTGGTAGCGCTCATCATTCGGGTTCACGGCCACGGCCGCGTCACCGAGCATGGTTTCCGGACGGGTCGTGGCGACGATCAGATAGTCCAGGCCTTCGGCGGTCTTCGCACCATCGGCCAACGGGTAGCGCAGGTTCCACAGATGCCCCTTCTCGTCGTGGTTTTCCACTTCGAGGTCGGAGATGGCGGTGTGCAGCTTGGTGTCCCAGTTGACCAGACGCTTGCCACGGTAGATCAGGCCGTCTTCATGCAAACGCACGAAGGCTTCCTTAACCGCTTCGGACAAGCCGTCGTCCATCGTGAAGCGCTCACGGCTCCAGTCGACCGACGAGCCCAGGCGACGGATCTGACGGCTGATGTTGCCGCCGGACTGATCCTTCCATTCCCAGACTTTTTCGAGAAATTTGTCGCGACCCAGGTCGTGGCGGCTCTGACCCAGGGCTTCGAGTTGACGCTCCACCAGCATTTGCGTGGCGATACCGGCGTGGTCGGTGCCCGGCTGCCACAGGGTGTTGCGACCCTGCATGCGGCGGAAGCGGATCAGGGCGTCCATGATCGCGTTATTGAAACCGTGGCCCATGTGCAGGCTGCCGGTGACGTTCGGCGGCGGAATCATGATGGTGTACGAGTCGCCCGCGCCTTGCGGAGCGAAATAGTTTTCGGACTCCCAGGTCTGGTACCAGGAAGTTTCGATGGCGTGCGGCTGGTAGGTCTTGTCCATGCGAGGCGGGAACCTGATCTGCTTTGAGTCGGAAAAGCCGACGAGTATAGCTTTTCAAGGCGGCGTCAAGCTACAAGCGCTAGGTCGGGTGCTACGAGCGGCGATGCCCTGAATCGTCGCGGGCATCTGTAGGACTGCGCTTGCCCGCGATCCCGGGTCGGCAAAGAGGACAGGTTCAGCTGTTGTATTGACTCAACAGCCGTTCCATCCGCGCATCCAGACGGCGTTTGATTTCGTTCTCGATGTGCGGGGCGAAGTCGTCGATCACGTCTTGCATGATCAACTGCGCAGCGGCTCGCAGTTCCGCGTCCAGGTGCAGCAGCGCGTCAGCGTTCGGCGCCTTGACGCTTGACGCGTTGGCCGCGGGTGCGGCAGGTGTCACGGCAGCAACCGGCTCGGGCGTGAGCAGAGGAATGTCGTTGAGGTTGGCTTCGTGCTCATCGACCGTCACGGCCTGGCCGGTGACCACGTCAAACAGCAGCGGGATCTGCTCGTCGCTGTGCACGGACTCCGTCAGCAGGGGCGGCTGGGCCGGATCATCGCCCAACAGCTGGCGAATGGACTCGAGGTCATCCAGCAGGTGCGCTGAATCTTTCAGGTGTTTTGAATTATCCATCGTGTGCTCAAAGACGCTGCAGCCGGTGATCTTGCAGAGGATAGCCCTGTTCGCGGTAGAAGCGAAAACTCTCGCGCGCCGCGAGGCGAATGGCGGGATCCTCGACAACGATCTCGGCGACACGCGCGAATCGTTTGAAGAATTCCGGGATGCGCAAGTCGAGATTGACCAGCAGATCCTGATGTTGGCCGGGGTCGCTGCCGATACCCAGCGCCACGGGTGCGTCCTGGTCGTCTTCGGCCGCGCCATGGGGAACGAAAGCTTCCCCCCGGAAGCGCCACAGTCGGGCGTCCAGTTCCTCGCGTTGCCCGGCATCGCTGCAATGCAGGTACACCCGATGGCCGAGGCGCCAGGCCTTGTCGGTGAGTTTGCAGGCGAAGTCCAGGCGCGCGACGGGGTCGGCACTCGGCAGAATGTAGAAATCGACTTGGGTCATGGGTGATTCCAGAACGCTGAACGCGCCGACCGGGGAGGCCGGCGCGTTTGCAGCGGCTTAAACGCCAGCGCGGTCGATCAGGTATTGGGTCAGCAGCGGAACCGGACGGCCCGTGGCGCCTTTGTCCTTGCCGCCGCTCAGCCATGCCGTACCGGCGATGTCCAGGTGCGCCCACTCGTAGGCTTTGGCGAAGCGCGAGAGGAAGCAGGCGGCAGTGATGGTGCCGGCCTTCGGGCCGCCGATGTTGGCGATGTCGGCAAACGGGCTGTCCAGTTGCTCCTGGTACTCATCGAACAACGGCAGCTGCCAAGCGCGGTCGTCGGCGCGTTTGCCGGCTTCCAGCACTTGGCTGATCAGCGCGTCACTGTTGCCCAACAGGCCAGACGTGTGACCGCCCAGCGCGACGACGCAAGCGCCGGTCAGGGTGGCGATGTCGATCACGGCTTGTGGCTTGAAGCGTTCGGCGTAGGTCAGTGCATCGCACAGCACCAGACGGCCTTCGGCGTCGGTGTTGAGGATCTCGACGGTCTGGCCGCTCATGGTCTTGACGATGTCGCCCGGGCGCGTTGCGTTGCCGCTCGGCATGTTTTCAGCTGCCGCGACGATGCACACCAGGTTGATCGGCAGTTGCAGTTCGAGCACGGCGTTCAACGTGCCGAACACGCTCGCGGCGCCGCACATGTCGAATTTCATTTCGTCCATGCCCAGGCCCGGCTTGAGGCTGATGCCGCCGGTGTCAAAGGTGATGCCCTTGCCGACCAGCACGAAAGGCTTTTCGCTTTTCTTGCCGTTGGAATACTGCATGACGATCAGACGTGGCGGCTGAGCGCTGCCTTGACCAACTGCCAGGAACGAACCCATCCCCAGCTTTTCGATGTCTTTCTCATCGAAGACTTCGACCTTGAGGCCCTTGTTGGCTTTGCCCATCGCCTTGGCCTGCTCGCCCAGATAGGTCGGGTGGCAGATGTTCGGCGGCATGTTGCCCAGGTCGCGGGTCACGGCCATGCCGGCGGCGATGGCTTGTGCATGTTTGGCCGCGCGTTCAACGTCGGCGACGTTGGCTTTGGCGGTCAGCAGGGTGACTTTTTTCAGGGCGCGAGGATCGACTTTCTGACTCTTGAACCGATCGAAGACGTACTCGCCGTCGGCCAGGGTTTCGACCAGCAGACGGTTCTTGCCATAGACGTCGCGATTCTTGACGTTCAGTTGGTCAAGGTCGAAACCGGCATCAACGCCACCCAGGCTTTTCAGGGTGCTGAGTGCGCCGCTGATGATTTTGCGGAACTGACGATCATTCAATTCCGGTTCTTTGCCCGAACCGACCAGCAATACGCGTTCGGCTTTCAGGTTGGGCAGGCTGTGCAGCAACAGGCTCTGGCCGATCTTGCCCGACAGGTCGCCGCGCTTGAGGACGGCACTGATGGCGCCGCCGCTCAGGGTGTCGAGGGTGCTCGCGGTGTCGCTCAGCGTGCGGCCTTCACCGACGGCGACCACCAGCGTGGCGGTCTTCAAGGTTTCTGCACTGACGCTTTTAACAACCAATTCCATGTCGGGGTCCCCGAATAAACTGTGAGTTATCGCACTTGAGCACACGGCTCGGCAGCGGCGCGGAAGTATTTACACCGGCATGCCTGCGGCAAGGCCCGCAGTTTGACCCTGCGAGCCAATGGATGACAACCCCGTCCGGGCGCGTGTGTGTGCCGGTTGCAGAAGTATCCCGCGCGCGCAGTGACAGACACACCCAATCACAGGATAATGCCGCATATTTTTTTGGTGGTTCGCCGTCGCGCGCATCATGGCTGATCCATTTCATTGTCATGCCGCCTTAGCGTGACAACCCTGGAGTGTCTGGTTTGATTGTCTTCCGTTACCTGTCCCGAGAAGTGCTGGTTACCCTGAGCGCTGTCAGTGCTGTGCTGCTGGTAATCATCATGAGTGGCCGCTTCATCAAATACCTGGCCCAGGCTGCATCGGGCGCACTCGATCCGGGTGTGCTGTTTCTGATCATGGGTTTCCGTCTGCCGGGCTTCTTGCAACTGATTCTCCCGCTGGGGTTATTCCTCGGGATTCTCCTGGCGTACGGCCGGTTGTACCTCGAAAGCGAAATGACCGTACTGGCCGCCACCGGCATGAGCCAGCAACGCCTGCTGCTGATCACCCTGGCGCCGGCTGCGCTGGTTTCACTGCTGGTGGCCTGGCTCAGCTTCAGCCTCGCCCCCCAGGGCGCGACCCAGTTTCAGCTGCTGATCAACAAGCAGGACGCGATGACCGAGTTCGACACGCTGGTGCCGGGTCGCTTCCAGCTGCTGCGTGACGGCAGCCGCGTGACCTACACCGAGACCATGAGCGACGATCGCATCAATCTGGGCGGCGTATTCATCTCCGAGAAGAAGCTCGACGAGAAGAAAGACCACGGCATCACCGTGCTGGTCGCGGAAAAGGGCCGGCAGGAAATCAAGCCCGATGGCACGCGCTACCTGATTCTGGACAACGGCTATCGCTACGACGGTAACCCCGGTCAGGCCGATTACCGCGCGATCAAATACGACACCTACGGCGCCTTGCTGCCCAAGCCGGACATCAGCGACGAGATTACTGACCGCGATGCCATCTCCACCAGCGAGCTGCTGACCGGCGAAGACAGCCTGCGCAACCGGGCCGAACTGCAATGGCGGGTTTCGCTGCCGATTCTGGTGTTCATCGTGACGCTGATGGCGGTGCCGCTGGCTCGGGTCAATCCGCGTCAGGGCCGCTTCCTCAAGCTTCTTCCGGCGATTCTTCTTTATATGGCTTACCTCACCATCCTGATTGCTGCGCGCGGTGCGCTAGAGAAGGGCAAGATCCCGATGGGCCTTGGCCTGTGGTGGGTGCATGCACTGTTCCTGTCCATCGGACTGGCATTGCTCTACTGGGAGCCCCTGCGCCTGAAGCTTGCGAGTCGCCGCAGCGTGTCGGGGGTGGCTCATGGTTAAGCTCGATCGCTACATCGGCAAAAGCGTGTTCATGGCGATCCTTGCGGTACTGGGGATCATCCTCGGACTGGCCTCGCTGTTCGCCTTCATCGACGAAATGGCCGACATCAGCGACACCTACACCTTTTGGGATGCTGGCAGTTTTGTCGTGATGACGGCGCCGCGCCGGCTCTATGACATGCTGCCGATGGCCGCGCTGATCGGTTGCCTGATCGGTCTCGGCGCATTGGCCAGCAACAGCGAACTGACCATCATGCGTGCCGCCGGTGTGTCGATCGGCCGTATCGTCTGGGCGGTCATGAAACCCATGCTGGTATTGATGGTGGCCGGGCTGTTGATCGGCGAGTACCTGGCGCCCGTGACCGAAGCCTCGGCCCAGGCCGCGCGCTCGCTGGCTCAAGGCACCGGCGACGCCCAGAGTGCCAAACACGGTCTGTGGCACCGTCAGGGTGAGGAATTCATCCACATCAACACGGTGCAACCGAACGGTCTGCTGTATGGCGTGACCCGTTACCATTTCGACGACCAGCGCCACATGCTGACGTCGAGTTTTGCCAAGCAAGCCAACTTCAAGACTGATTACTGGTTGCTGAAGGACGTCACCACGACGGTCTTCCACGACGGTCGCACCGAAGTGGTCACCGCACCTGAAGAACGCTGGAACGTCGCGCTGAGCCCGCAGTTGCTGAGCACGGTGGTCCTGCCGCCTGAGTCGCTCTCCATGACGGGCCTTTACAGTTATGCGCGCTATCTGGCTGATCAAGGGTTGAACAACGGTCGGTACTGGCTGGCGTTCTACACCAAAATTCTTCAGCCGCTGGTCACCGTCGCGCTGGTGCTGATGGCGATTTCCTTCATCTTCGGGCCTTTGCGCTCGGTGACGCTGGGGCAGCGTGTGTTCACGGGTGTACTGGTGGGCTTCACCTTCCGCATCGCTCAGGATCTGCTGGGCCCGTCGAGCCTTGTGTTCGGCTTCTCGCCACTCTTCGCCGTGCTGGTGCCGGCGGGTGTGTGTGCCCTGGCGGGCATCTGGTTGCTGCGCCGCGCGGGCTGATACCTGCTGAGTATGAAAAGCCGACCCCTGGGTCGGCTTTTTTGTGGGCATTGCACAGGTAGGGGAGTACGCGAGTGCGTTTCTCCACTGAATTTGCGGCGGGTAATCAACTCCGGATGTACGCGAAACTCTTAGAGGCCGGCTTGCTGGCGAACGCGTTGTTCCTGAGGCATTGACGTCGGCTGACCCACACCTTTCGCCAGCAAGCCGGCTCCTACTCACCGTATTTCTCAGGTAAACGGCGGATTTCTTAGGGCGGGTTCACTTGTGGGTTCTGGGCACTCGCACCAGCTGCGTGTCGGAATACAGGTCATGCCAGCAGCGTTTCTGTTTGTCGAACAGGCTCCAGAAGAAACCCAGCCCGACGCACAGCCACGATGCGATGGCGACGATGAAGCGCAGCAGCGCCTGCCAAAGGCTGATGGCCGTTCCATCGGCGTTCTGCACGCGTATTCCCCAGACCTGCATGCCGAGGGTTTGGCCCGCGCGTGTCCAGAAGTGGGCAAAGAAGCCGAACAGCGTGATCAGCAGAATCGAGGACAGCAGCGGGTCGGCATCAAGGGCGCCGGAATCGGAGAGCTCGCGCAGTCTGGTTTCGCCGACAAAGCCCATCCAGACCAACTTGTAGAGAAAGGTGGTGACCATCAGCAACGCCACGCACAACAGCGCGTCGTAGCTGATCGCAGCCATGCGCCGGCCCAATCCCGCAGCGGGAAAGTCGCCCTGGGGGCGTAACGCCTGCGCGTCATCGTTAGCTGAGGTCATGGCAGCGCTCGTTCACACGTGAGCGGGCAGTTTACGGAATCGCAGGCATAAAAAAGCCCCTGATGTTGGCCATCAGGGGCTTTTTGCGTCGGCTAATCAGGCCTCTGCTTGTACTTCGTCAGCCTGCATGCCTTTTTGGCCCTGCACCGCGACGAATGTCACTTTCTGGCCTTCTTTCAGGCTTTTGAAGCCGTTGCCTTGAATAGCGCGGAAGTGGACGAACAGATCCGGACCGCTTTCAGGCGTGATAAAACCAAAACCTTTTTCATCGTTAAACCACTTAACGGTGCCGCTCTGACGTGTAGACATTTTCTTATTCCCAAGCGCATAAAATTAATGACAGCCTCTTTCACGAGAAAGAGTACTGGGCTGGTTGCAGGAAGAAGAAACGTAGAGCGGGATGTAGCATTGCTTTTGGCGCTACTGCCCGGGTCACGATCCCAGCGACCCATGCAAACACAGTCGAGAAACTCTACGCTAACTCTCGCCGAAAAAACAAGCCCCGTCTGGGCCAGTATTCATAGGGGGTTTCGGCTTTTTTGAAAACATTAACCACGCTCGCAAGATCGATAGTTTTTAATGTTTAGAAGGGTGTCGAAGTTCAATATTTTGACAGTTTTGTATGCACTTAACGCTGGCGCCAGACTGCGGCACTCGCACAGTTTAATGCACTGTTGCGGTGCCGCTGCTTTTGACGATGTTACTTAGCCGCGGAAGTAACGTGGCGGAACGAAAGGAGTTTTCGTCACGTGCATCGGGACTTTCTTGCCGCGGACGATCGCCCATACCGATGTATCCAGTGCGGTAAAACCGGCGTCGACATAGCCCATTGCCAATGGCGCGCTCAACGTCGGGCCAAAGCCGCCGCTGCAGACTTTCCCGATGGTTGTTCCCTCGGAGTCAACGATTTCAGCGCCTTCGCGCACCGGCGTACGTTCTTGTGGCAACAGGCCGACGCGTTTGCGCGCCGCACCGCTCTGGTGCTGGGCAAAGATCTTCTCGGCACCAGGGAAACCGCCCGCACGCGCCCCGTCGGCGCGACGCACCTTGGAAATCGCCCACAGCAGGCTGGCTTCGATCGGTGTGGTTTCGGTATTCATGTCGTGGCCATAGAGGCAAAGGCCGGCTTCCAGCCGCAGCGAGTCGCGCGCGCCCAGGCCGATCGGCGCCACTTCAGGCTCAGCGAGCAGTCGACGCGCCAGGGATTCTGCCTGATCCGCCGGCACTGAAATCTCGTAACCGTCTTCACCGGTGTAGCCTGAGCGGCTGATGTAGCAGTCGATGCCGTCGATCTTCGTCGAGGTGTACTGCATGAAAGTCATTTTCGCGACTTCCGGCGCCAGCCGCGCCAGTGCTGTGACAGCCTGCGGACCTTGCAGCGCAAGCAATGCGCGCTCGTCGAACAGCGGCGTGATCTCGCACTCGCTGCCAATGTGTTGCTGCAGGTGCGCCAGGTCATCGTTCTTGCAGGCCGCGTTGACCACCAGCATAAGCTGATCGTTGCCCAGATTGGCGACCATCAAGTCGTCGAGAATGCCGCCGTTGTCGTTGGTGAACATCGCGTAGCGCTGCATGCCGACCGGCAGATCGATGATGTCCACCGGCACCAGGGTTTCCAGCGCTTTGGCTGCGTCCGCGCCGCTCAACAAGATCTGACCCATGTGCGAAACGTCAAACAAGCCGGCCTGATCGCGGGTGTGCAGGTGTTCTTTCATGACGCCGGCAGGGTACTGAACAGGCATGTCGTAGCCGGCGAATTCAACCATCTTCGCGCCGAGTTCACGGTGCAGGGCGTTAAGCGGGGTCTTCAGCAATTCGGTGGTCATGGGTCACTCCTTGAAAGCGGTTCCGGGTTCCCCGCGCGGGGCAGGGACCCTATGAATGGGGGCTGATGTCAGCACTCGATGATGTTCACGGCCAGCCCGCCACGGGCTGTTTCCTTGTATTTGCTTTTCATGTCGGCGCCGGTCTGGCGCATGGTGCGGATCACTTTATCCAGCGATACAAAATGCTGGCCGTCGCCGCGCAAGGCCATGCGCACCGCGTTGATGGCCTTTACCGAACCCATGGCGTTGCGTTCGATGCATGGCACTTGAACAAGCCCGCCGATGGGGTCGCACGTCAGGCCGAGGTTGTGTTCCATGCCGATTTCAGCGGCGTTTTCCACTTGTTCTACGTTGCCGCCAAGTACTTCGCACAGCGCGCCGGCGGCCATGGAGCAGGCCACGCCGACTTCGCCCTGACAGCCGACTTCGGCGCCGGAGATCGACGCGTTCTCTTTGTAGAGAATGCCAATGGCGGCTGCCGTGAGCAGGAAACGCACGACGCCATCCTCGTTGGCCCCGGTGATGAAGCGCATGTAGTAATGCAGTACCGCCGGGATAATGCCGGCCGCGCCGTTGGTGGGCGCGGTGACCACACGGCCGCCGTTGGCGTTTTCTTCGTTGACCGCCAGCGCGTACAGATTGACCCAGTCGAGCACCGACAAGGCATCACGCAGCGCGGCTTCCGGGTTTTTGCACAGTTGACGATGCAGGGCTGCCGCACGCCGCTTGACCTTCAGGCCGCCCGGCAAGATGCCTTCGTTGCGGCAACCCGCTTCGACGCAGTCCTGCATGACTTGCCAGATGTGCAGCAGGCCCTGACGGGTTTCGGCTTCGGGGCGCCAGGCGGCTTCGTTGGCGAGCATGACCTGGCTGATCGAAAGCCCGCTGGCGGTGCAGTGCGCCATCAGATCCCGTGCGGTTTTGAAGGGGTATAGCAGCTGCGTCTGGTCTTCCACGATGCGGTCTGCGCCAGCGGCTTGCTCATCGACCACGAAACCCCCGCCGACGGAGTAGTACTCGCGGCTGCGCACCTGTAGGCCGGAGGCATCGAAGGCACGGAAAATCATGCCGTTGGGGTGGAAGGCCAAGGGTTTGCGTATCATCGCCAGGTGATGCTTTTCGATGAATTCGATGCTGTGCCGGCCGAGCAGGTTCAGGCGTTCAGTGCTGCGGATCTGCTGCAGGCGAGCCGCGACGGTTTCGGTGTCGACGGTGTCGGGATGCTCACCTTCAAGGCCCAGTAACACAGCCTTATCGCTGCCATGGCCTTTGCCGGTGGCACCGAGTGAGCCGTAAAGCTCGACTTTGACGCAGATGATGGTTTCCAGCAGGCCATCGCGCTGCAAGCCTTCGGCAAACCGTGCCGCCGCTCGCATCGGGCCCACCGTGTGAGAACTGGAGGGACCAATGCCGATCTTGAACAGGTCAAATACGCTCAGCGACATGATGGGGTTCCGGGAGGTGAAGCAGTAGCAAGCAGCAAGCTACAAGCCGCAAGCAAAAGCCGATCGGCTTTCACTTGTGGCTTGCGGCTAGAGGCTCGTGGCTTTTTTAAGCGTAGTCTTCGATGGACGGGCAGGCGCACACCAGGTTGCGGTCGCCGAACACGTTATCGACACGACCGACCGGTGGCCAGTATTTGCCTTCGATCAACGACGCCACCGGGTACACGGCCTGCTCGCGGCTGTACGGATGGCTCCATTCGCCCACCAGTTCAGCGGCGGTGTGCGGCGCGTTTTTCAGCGGGTTGTCGTTCTTGTCCAGTGCGCCGCTTTCGACCGCGCGGATTTCTTCGCGGATCTTGATCATCGCGTCGCAGAAGCGGTCCAGCTCTTCTTTCGATTCGCTTTCGGTCGGCTCGATCATCAACGTGCCTGCGACCGGGAAGGACATGGTCGGTGCGTGGAAGCCGAAGTCGATCAGGCGCTTGGCGACGTCATCGACGCTGATGCCGCTGGTTTCTTTCAGTGGGCGCAGGTCGAGAATGCATTCGTGGGCGACCAGGCCGTTGCTGCCGGTGTAGAGCACCGGGTAGTGCTCTTCCAGGCGACGGGAGATGTAGTTGGCATTGAGGATCGCCAGCTGCGAGGCGCGCTTGAGGCCTTCGCCGCCCATCATGCGAATGTACATCCAGGTGATCGGCAAGATGCTCGCGCTGCCGAATGGTGCTGCGCAGACCGCGCCTTGCTTGCGTTCCATTCGGGCGTGGCCCGGCATGAATGCCGCCAGATGCGATTTGACGCCGATCGGGCCAATGCCCGGGCCGCCGCCGCCGTGGGGAATGCAGAAAGTTTTGTGCAGGTTGAGGTGAGACACGTCGCCGCCGAACTTGCCCGGTGCGCAGAGGCCGACCATGGCGTTCATGTTGGCGCCGTCGATGTACACCTGGCCGCCGTTGTCATGAACGATGCCGCAGATTTCGCGGATGCCTTCCTCGAACACGCCGTGGGTCGACGGGTAGGTGATCATCAGGGCAGCGAGGTGTTCGCGGTGCTCGATGGCCTTGGCGCGCAGGTCTTCGATGTCGACGTTGCCACGGGCGTCGCAAGCGGTCACGACTACGCGCATGCCGGCCATGTTGGCGGTCGCCGGGTTGGTGCCGTGGGCCGACGATGGAATCAGGCAGATGTCGCGACGCTCATCGCCACGGCTCTGGTGGTAAGCACGAATGGCCAAGAGGCCCGCGTACTCGCCCTGGGAACCAGCGTTCGGTTGCAGGGAGATCGCGTCATAACCGGTGGCGGCGCAGAGCATCGCTTCCAGTTCGTCGGTCAGTTGCTGGTATCCGGCGCTTTGCTCGGCCGGGGCGAACGGGTGCAGGTTGCCGAACTCGGCCCAAGTCACCGGGATCATTTCGCTGGCGGCGTTGAGTTTCATGGTGCACGAGCCCAGCGGGATCATCGTGCGGTCCAGCGCCAGGTCCTTGTCCGCGAGGCGACGCAGGTAGCGCATCAGCTCGGTTTCGGAGTGGTAACGGTTGAATACCGGGTGGCTGAGAATCGCCGACTGGCGTTTCAGCTCGGCAGGCAGGCGCGCTTCGACGCTGTCGGCCAGCGCGGTGAAGTCAGGCACGGCCTGGCCTTCAGCTGCGAATAGGGACCACAGGACTTCGACGTCGGCTTGCTTGGTGGTTTCGTCCAGCGAAACGCCCAGGCGCTCGGCACCTACTTCACGCAGGTTGATCTCGTGGGCTCGGGCCTTGGCGTGCAGGTCGGCCGTTTTGGCGCCGGTGTTCAGGGTGATGCTGTCGAAGAAGAAGGACTGCTCGGCCTTCAAGCCCAGCTGGCTCAGGCCCTCGGCGAAAATCGCGGTCAGGTGATGCACGCGGTTGGCGATACGAGTCAGGCCGCGCGGGCCGTGGTACACGGCGTACATGCTGGCGATGTTGGCGAGCAGCACCTGCGCGGTGCAGATGTTGCTCGTGGCCTTCTCGCGACGAATGTGTTGCTCGCGGGTTTGCATGGCCAGACGCAGGGCGGTCTTGCCGAAGCGGTCGATAGACACACCGACCAGTCGCCCGGGCATGTCGCGCTTGTAGGCGTCGCGGGTGGAGAAGTAGGCCGCGTGCGGACCACCGAAACCCAGCGGCACGCCGAAGCGTTGCGCACTGCCGATGGCCACGTCAGCGCCAAACTCGCCCGGTGGGGTGAGCAGGGTCAGGGCCAGCAGGTCGGCGGCCACGGCGACCAGAGCGTTGGCGGCATGGAAGCGCTCGACCAGCTCGCGGTAGTCGAACACGTCGCCATTGCTGGCAGGGTACTGCAGCAGCGCGCCGAAGAACTCGCTGACGTCGGTCAGTTGAGCTTCGTCCGCAACGACCACTTCAATGCCCAGCGGCTCGGCGCGGGTTTGCAGCACGTCGAGGGTTTGCGGGTGGCAGTGGGCGGAGGCGAAGAACTTGTTGCTGCTCTTGTTCTTGCTCAGGCGTTTGCAGAAGGTCATGGCTTCGGCGGCGGCGGTGGCTTCGTCGAGCAGAGACGCGTTGGCGATCGGCAGGCCGGTCAGGTCGCTGATCAGGGTCTGGAAGTTCAGCAGCGACTCCAGACGGCCTTGGGAAATCTCCGGCTGATACGGTGTGTAAGCGGTGTACCAGGCCGGGTTTTCCAGCAGGTTGCGCAGGATCGGCGCCGGGGTGTGGGTGTTGTAATAACCCTGGCCGATGTAGGTTTTGAACAGTTGATTCTTGCTGGCGATGGCTTTGATGTCGGCCAGCGCGTCGGCTTCGCTTTGCCCGGCGGACAAGCCGAGAACGCTGGTGCCCTTGATGGATTCAGGGATGACGCTGGCGGTCAGCGCGTCGAGGGAGTCATAGCCCAGGGTGGTGAGCATGGCTTTCTCATCAGCGGCACGCGGGCCGATGTGGCGGGCGATGAACTCGTTGGCGGTGCTCAATTCAATACGGTCAGTCATTGCGCGCTCCTCAGGCTTCGGCGTTGGCTTTGATCAGACGATCATAGGCGTCTTGAGTCAGCAGTTGGCCGACAGCGTCGGGATTGGAAGGAATAAAGCGGAAAAACCAGCCCTGGCCGAGCGGGTCTTCGTTGACCAGTTCGGGGTTGGCGTCCAGCGCGGGATTGGTTTCGACGACTTCGCCATCGAGGGGCATGTACACGCCGCTGGCGGCTTTGACCGATTCGACGGTGGCCGCTTCGGCGCCTTTGTCGTAGGACTGCAGCTCCGGCAGTTGCACGAAAACCACGTCACCCAGTGCGTCCTGCGCAAAGGCGGTGATGCCGACTGTGACGCTGCCGTCAGCTTCGGCGCGCAGCCACTCGTGGTCTTCGGTAAAACGCAACTCGCTCATGGAATCTCCCCAGATGGTAAATCGCCCGTTATGCCCGGGCGTAATGGGGGGAGTGCATAGCAAGTTTGCGGCCAAGGTCGAGAAGAGCGTGTAAACGTTGGGCCGTGGAGATGAGCATTCTATTTAGATGCGACCCGGCTGGAACGAAATCGATACGCGAACCGGGTGCATGGGGGGGGCTGGGACCAGGGCCGCGGCACCGGGTATCGACGTTGAGCGACCGGAATGATTTCGATACGGTGTTTCGATATCGTGCCAAGCGTCTTCGTTGAACGCGATTTGTAGGAGCCGGCTTGCTGGCGAACCCGTTATTGGCAGCCAAATAGCCGCGGGTGTTAGACCTATTCGCCAGCAAGCCGGCTCCTACGGACGCATTTCTTCGCAGCCAGGCGTCGTGCAGCACTTGACGTGAGGCCCACACAGACCTGCTTCTCAGGCTTTGCCGGGAATACCATACTTGCGCAACCGATGGGCGATCGCGGTGTGTGATGTTTGCAGCCGCGCGGCCAGTTGCCGCGTCGAGGGATACTGGCTGTAGAGCTTCTCCAACAGCGACTTTTCAAAATCCTCGACCGCACCTTCCAGGCTTTCGACTTCGCCATCACTGCCCCTTGCCACCGACGTACCGGCGATGTCGAGGTCACCGATGTCGACCAGCGAGCTGTCGCAGATGGCCGCTGCGCGGAAGATCACGTTCTGCAACTGGCGCACGTTGCCCGGCCAGCGGTTCCCAAGCAGGGCAGGGTAGGTGGTCGGCGCAAGGCGGCAAACCGGTCGCTGAATCTGCGTGCAGGCCTGTTCCATGAAATAGCGCGCCAGCATCAGGATGTCCTGACCGCGTTCACGCAGCGGCGGCACGTCCAGATTGAGCACGTTCAGGCGATAGAACAGGTCTTCGCGAAAGGTGCCTTCGGCGACCATTTTCTCCAGATCACGGTGGGTGGCACTCAAGATGCGCACGTTGACCTGCACTTCCTTGTCGCCGCCAACACGCCGAAAGCTGCCGTCGTTGAGAAAGCGCAGCAGTTTGGCCTGCAGATACGGTGACATCTCGCCGATCTCGTCGAGAAACACGGTGCCTTTGTTGGCGAGTTCCATCAGCCCCGGTTTGCCGCCCCGCTGCGCACCGGTAAAGGCGCCGGGGGCGTAGCCGAACAGTTCGCTTTCGGCGAGGTTCTCCGGCAGCGCCGCGCAGTTCAGCGCGAGAAAAGGCGCTCCATTGCGCGCGCTCACGGCATGACACGCCCGCGCCACCAGTTCCTTGCCCGTACCGGTTTCGCCCTGAATCAGCAGCGGCGCATCCAGTGCCGCGACCCGTTGTGCGCGGGCTTTAAGCGTGCGAATCGGCGCGGAATCGCCCAGCAGCGCATCGAAACCTTCGGCATGATCGTGGTGCAGTGCCGACAGGCGTTCGCCAATCCGGCTTGGCTGATAAAGGGTAAGCAATGCGCCCGCATCGGTGATCGGCGTCGCGTCCAGCAGCAAGGCCTCGCCATTCAGAGTCACTTCGCGCAGTGGCAGACGAAAGCCGTTTTCCAGCAGCGCCGATTGCAGGCCTGCATCGGAAAATAGTTCGCCAATCGACTCGCCCGCGGGTTCCCGGCCATACAGCGCAACCAGCGCCGGGTTTGCCAGTAACACATGGCCGGCGCTGTCGAGGGCAAGCACCGGGTCGGTCATTGCTGCCAGCAGGGCATCGAGTTGCAGGTGACGGCGCTGGCCGGGAAGGATGTCGACCACCGTGATCGCTTCGACACCGCGCACACGAAAGAGCCGGTCCTTGAGTTCTTCAAGCACGTCATGGCTCAGCGTCGGTGCATCGATATAGACGTTGGGCGGGACCATTTCCACGGCATCGAGGTTCAGGTTGCGCGCGCCGAGGATGGCCAGTACTTCCTGGGTGATGCCGACGCGGTCAATGAACGTGACGTGAATGCGCATGGGGAGGGAAAGGGTTCGCGGGAGTGAGGGAGACGATTATGCCAGCAATCGCATCGCCCATCCCGAGACCGTGAAAGAGCGCCTGGCTATTCCAGATGTTCCGGCTTCACGGGATCACCTGACTTCATGTCGAGCTTGTGGCGGATGTCTTCGAACATCTGGTCGTATCCACCGTGCATCGCATGCAGGTCGGTGGTTCTCGGCAGGCCATGCTTCTCCAGTCTGCGCGACGCCTCGCTGGCGAAGTTGTAGGCCTTGTCCTTGGGCAGTTCGAACGTTTCATTGACCGCCTGGCCATTGACGTCGCCTTCCAGGGTGAACTGCATGCCCTGACCCGAATCGGTCTGGCTGACCTCATAGCGGATATGAAGATCGTAGCCGACGTCGTGTGGTTGCAGAGCGGGGTGGACGATGTGCAGATGACCTGGCTCGAACATGGCGATGGCTCCTGAAGAAGGTGGTGAACGTAAGAGGACAGACCCATGGGGCCGCCTCGGGTTCAGGCTCATATGCCGAGTGCTGTTTGTGGGACCGGCTTCAGCCGGGAAGGCGTCAGGTGTCAAGCCCCAGGATTGAGGACGTTCAAACCGGCCTCTTCGCGGCTGAAGCCGGTCCTACACCTCACTTTTCCGGCTGAAGCCGCGAAGGCTCAGGCCGCGACCAGATCCACAGATTGACCAGCACCATGCCGGCCACCGCGAAGTAGATCCACCAATTGTGTTTCAGCACCACCAGCATCATGACCGCGCAGATCAGCATGGTGACCGTGGCGCTGATCTTGGCCTTGCGCGCAATCATCTTGCCGTTTCGCCAGTTGCTCAGCATCGGTCCGAACACCCGATGATTCTCGAGCCACGCGCTCAGGCGCGGCGAGCTACGCGTCGCCGCCCATGCCGCCAGCAGAATGAATTCGGTGGTGGGCAGGCCCGGAATGAAAATCGCGATGATGCCGATCGTCAGGCTCACGTAGGCGAGGATGCCAAACAGGATGCGGGACAGTTTGCTGCCGGGTGGAGTACTGGTCATGGTCTCGGTAATGCAGAGTGAGCAGGTGTTGCGGGATTTTCACGTCCCGCAAAGGCGCTCAGCTTATCAGTGCCGGGCGCAAAAGACCCGGTGTCAGGCGGGTTCCGCTTCAGACGCCGAAGCGTAAGCGTGCTGCAGCAGTACGTTGAAACGTTCGAAGGCCGCCACCGCACCGCGGTCTATCTCGAGCTCCTGCTCGGCGTTGAACGGTAGATCATCAATGATCCGGATGAAGCGTTTCCAGCCATCGGCTCGACCGCCTGACGGTTCTCCAAGATGGCGAGCGCCGAAGGTCTCGCTGAGGTTCAAGGCCACGGCGCGCTTGATCAGAAAGGCGGCGCCCAGCTTCGAGCCCTCCGAGACAAACAGCCAGCCAAGCGCCTCGGCAAGGCTGGGCCCATCGACGGCGCCCGCGACAGGGGCAGGTATGCCAGCCTCAAGATCAAGCAGATCGGCCTTGGCCTGTTCGGCGCGGCATCGGTCAGGCAGGTCGGCAATCAGCTCGACCAACTGCGGGTGCGTGTACAGCTTCTTCAGCTCTTCCTGAAACAGGTATTGGGCGCTGAGGAATCGGCTGTAGCTGGCCAGCGTTTCGAACGGCGCGTTGGCTTTCACCGCCTTGTCCAGTTGTTCATGGGGAGCATGGGTGATCTGGTTCAGTCGTTGCGAGCGACGAATCGAGTTGTCGGTCATGGGTCTTCCTTGTAAATGAGGCGCTTGTTAACAAGACGAGCGAGCGTCGCAGGCGTGAAAAAACCACGTTCCTGCGACGGATATTCGGTCAGATGTTCCACACCACGTTGACAGCAAAATTGCGGCCGGGCTGGGTCAGCCTGTCGAGGTTGGCGGGGGCGGTGGCACCTGCTTCGCCGACACTGTCGTAGCCGCGCACGTCATCCCACAGCCAGTATTTTTTGTCCGCCAGGTTGTACAGGCCGCCGCTGACCGTGACGTCTTCGGCGACTTTGTAATAACCCGTCAGATCGACGAGGCCAAAGCCCGGTGTCTTGAACCGGTTTGCACCATCGGGGGCGTAGTAGTTGCTGGTGTCGACCCGCGTCTTGCGCTTCACCAGCGTCCAGTTCAGCAGACCGCCGTAGTTGTTCTGGTCATAACCCAGCCCTAATACCCCGGTGAGCGGGTTGATGCTATTGAGGGGCTGGCCGCTGTCGTTGTTGCGGCCGTACAGATAGGCCAGCGAACCCCGGGTGTAGAGGCCTTCGGGTGCGCCGAAGCTGTCCAGATTCAAACGACCCTTGAGTTCGACGCCCTTGATCGTGGCGTGCTTGATGTTGTTGGACTGGAAGGTCGTGGTGGTGGCGTTGGCTGGAATCACCGCGTCCTCATTAATGAAGTCGCGGTACGTGTTGTAGAACAGCGCGAGATCAAACATGCCCTCGTCGAAGTGACCGCGCAGCCCGGTTTCGTAGCTTTTACTGGTCTCCGGTTTCAGGTCTGGATTGGGCTCCACGACGTAATTGCCCCGGGTGTTCTCGAAGCGGCCATACAACGCTTTTGCGCTCGGCGTGCGGAAACCCTCGGCGTACTGGCCGTACCCGGTGTAGGCGTCGTTGAACGCATACGTCAGCCCTAGCTTGGGTGACAGGCGATGCCATTTTTTCGTGCTGCCGTCGAACTCGCTCTTGCTGGTCAGGTTGACGCTCTTCAGGAATGAATCCGTGGCGTGCGGTTCGAGTGCGGTGTAGTCGTAGCGGGCGCCGGGCATGAAGGTCCAGTCGCCCCACTTGATCTGATCCTGAGCAAACAGCGCGTAGGTGGTGATCGTCGGGTTCGGGAAGTCATTGGTGGGTGCCACAATATCGCTTGCGCTGGCACTTACCGCGCCGAGGGTGCGGCAGGTTCCGAGGACCGACGCACAGGTGGCTGATCCCGTCCGAAGTCCCGTCACCTTCTGCTGCTTGAGGGTTGTGCCGTACGTCAGCAAGTGCTGGGTGTCGCCAATGTCGAACGCTTTATCCAGCTGTGCGTCCAGGATCCATTGGCGTTCTTTGTACTGGGTGTCGCGGGTGCGCCAGACGTCACGACTGCCGGGCACGTAGCGCTCGAAGGTATTTTGATCGGTCTTGGCAATCTGGTAGTTCAGGCTCCACTTGGCGTTGTCGGCCAGTACGCTGTCCAGCGCGAACGTGTTTTCCAGCCCAAAGCGCTCGCGGGTAATGACGTCGTTGCCCTCCCTGCTGCGGTACATGCCCAGCGCCCTTCCATTGCCGAACGGCCCACCCACCACACTCTTCTGATTGGTATGGGTGTCGTCCTTGTACTTCTCGTAAGTGAACCCCAGGCGATCATTGTCGCCGTAGTTCCAGCCCAGCTTCGCCAGCACATTGGTGGCGCGGGCGTCTTCCGGGTTGGCTGCCGTGCGGGACAGCCCGGTCCCGCCATGCTCGCCGTAGGACTCGGTCTCGTGGCCGTTGCGCTGACTGACGTGCAGCAAGCCGTCGAAGTCCCCCGCCCGGCCGGCAACCGTGGATGAGTTCAGCCAACTGTTGTCCGCCGAGCTGTAGCCGGTTTTCAGGCGCGCGCCGACGTCCTTGCCCGGCTTGATGATGTCCTCGGGGTCGAGGGTGTAATAACTCACCGCGCCGCCGATGGCGCTGCTCCCATACAGCGCCGACGCTGGCCCGCGCAGGATCTCCACGCGCTTGATGATCTCCGGATCAACGTAATTCCGGTGAGTGTTGGCGAAGGGGCCCTGGAAGAAATTGTCCGGCACTTCAACGCCATCCACCTGCGTCAGGATCCGGTCGCCATCGATGCCGCGAATGTTGTAGCCGCTGGTGCCCGCACGCTGGCCGGCCCCGCCCACGGAAACGCCAGGCTCGTCGCGTACCAGGTCGCGGATGCTGTTGACGTTGCGTCGATCCAGCGCTCCGCGGTCCTGGACGGTCACCGTACCGGGGACCGACTCCACCGACTGCGCCTGACGTGTGGCACTGACCGTGATCTGCTGCAGTTCCAACGCGGTACTTTGTTCGGCAGCGGCAGCGGCGGGGCTGTGCAGCGCTGCGGCGAAAATGGCGATCGTTAGCAACGAAAGCCCGAGGTGATGAGTGGTGGCGGGCGGGGCGGATGGTGCGGGGTTGAAGCTGGACAGCATGGATAGCGCTCCCTGTCGTGCGGGTCGTCATAGTTGTTGCGAGATGATTCAAATAGGAATCAGTTGCATTGGCTATGACTAGACGTACGGGGGGCGGCTATCGCGTAAAAATAATTTCGGTCAATGCGAGATCATCAGCTCTGGAGCAATCACGCGGCTGGTTCTGCCAACACATCTTTTGCCAGCACATCACCCGGCGCTAGGTTTTTTTCCGCCCAGCCAGTACCGCAGCTGCATCGAACACCGGTTGCGAGTGCCACACGGCTTCGGCGCTGGCGAAGGCTTCGTGGTGGGAAGGATCTGCTTCGAGCCACTCAAGAAAGCGCGCATGCGTTGCCGCATCGGCGATTTCCAGCTCGATCAGCCAGGTCAGGGCCTGATCCATCGTCCTGGCGCGTGCCGCCTCCTCCGGAGTGGGGCGGGGTGATTGGGCGTCCGTCAAGCAGCGTCCTCGGGGTCCACGGTTTGGGCGGCAGTGTAGCGTCACTCTGAAGCACCAACTGACGAATTCTTACGGATGAAGTTCAGTGATCCAGGCGCGCTGCCACTGTCATGCAAAGCGTCATGACCAGCTTGAGTTCTTTTTGCACGGTGCTGGTAGAGACCCCCAACTGCTCGGCGATCTGCAGATAACTCACGCCGTGGAGCCGACTGAGGGTGAATATTTTCTGCTGCCGGGGCGACAGGGTTTCCAGACTCGCGGTCAGGCTTTCCAGCAAACGGTTTGCGTGGGTGGCATCCTCCAGCGCGGCGTCGGGGGCAACGACATTGTGGATATCGCTGATCGGCGCATCGTCAATGATGGTGCGCGCTTGAACGCGCCTGGCGCGCAGATGATCCAGGGCCAGATTGCGCGCGGTCTGGAAGACGAAGGGTTCGAGGTGGTCGATGGCTCGCTCGGCGAGCGCGCGGGTGACACGCAGATAGGTTTCCTGCAGCAGGTCTTCGGCTGTGGTGTGGCTGCGCACCATGCGCTGAAGCGTGCGCAACAGCATGGTTCGCCGGGCGAGAAAGACCGTATTGAAGTGCGACTGAGTCACGGGGACACCCGACCAGAATTCAGCAGATGATAATGCTTATCATCTGGAGGTCAGGTCAAGGCAGGGATTTGCACAGATTGTAAGGGCGTTGTCTGGGGACGATAGTCATTACCGAGGGAGGGAGTTTGATCGCGAAGAGATCGTTGCATCCGCTGACTATCCAGAGGCTGAAGTCCGTCTTCGCGAGCAAGCTCGCTCCTACACAGGGCGATCCCGTTACTTACTCGGCATTCATCAACGCCAGGCAGTTATCCAGCATGCGGTTAGAGAAGCCCCATTCGTTGTCGTACCACGCCAGCACCTTCAGCAGGCGACCGCTGACCTTGGTGTGGTTCGCGTCGAAGATCGACGACAGCGGGTTGTGATTGAAGTCGTGGGAAACCAGCGGCAGGGTGTTGTAGCCGAGGATCTTCGAATGCTGCGCCGCTTCTTTCATGATCGCGTTGACTTCTTCGGCCGTCGCATCGCGCTTGAGCTGAATGGTCAGGTCGACCAGCGACACGTTGATCACCGGCACACGCACGGCCATGCCGGTCAGCTTGCCTGCCAGTTCCGGCAGCACCAGGCCGACCGCTTCGGCAGCACCGGTCTTGCTCGGGATCATCGACTGAGTCGCCGAACGCGCGCGGTACGGGTCGGTGTGGTAGACGTCGATCAGGTTCTGGTCGTTGGTGTAGGCGTGGATGGTGGTCATCAGACCGCTCTCGATGCCCAACTCACGGTTCAGCACCTGGGCAACCGGCGCCAGGCAGTTGGTGGTGCACGATGCGTTGGAGATGACCTGATGGGACTGGCGCAGCACGTCATGGTTGACGCCGTAGACGATCGTCGCATCGGCGCCTTTAGCCGGTGCTGAAATAATCACTTTTTTCGCGCCGGCGGTGATATGCGCGGCGGCCTTGGTGCGGTCGGTGAACAGACCGGTGCATTCGAACACCACGTCGATGTTCAGGGATTTCCACGGCAGCTCGGCCGGGTTGCGGATAGCGCTGACTGCAATGCGGTCACCGTTGACGGTCAGGCTTTCCTGATCGTGCTCCACGGTGCCGTCGAACGGCCCGTGCACGGTGTCGAATTTCAGCAGGTGTGCGTTGATCTCGCTGTCGCCCAGGTCATTGATGGCGACGACTTGCAGGTCCTGACGGTAGCCTTGGGTATAAAGTGCGCGTAGGACGTTGCGGCCGATTCGGCCAAAGCCATTGATTGCGATGCGGAGAGTCATACACCCGTCCTCAGGAATTTGTTGTTGGAATTACAAGATTATTCTCATAAAAATAGAAAACAACCCCTTTTAGTGGCAGTATTTTGTTTTATCTACAAATAGAAACCCGTCTGGCCGTCACAACTGGCTGAAAATCAAGTGCTTGCCGCCGCTCTCGTCTGAGCCCCGGATTTGATCGCAGCCTGGTGAAAGCGCCTGAACGGGTGACCCCATCCGCTAGCCTGGAGTCCATGACATGCATCCCCGCGTCCTTGAGGTAACCGAACGGCTGATTGCTCGCAGCCGTGAAACCCGTCAACGCTACCTGCAATTGATCCGGGGTGCGGCGAGCGACGGGCCGATGCGCGGCAAGCTGCAATGTGCCAACTTCGCCCACGGCGTCGCGGCATGTGGTCCCGATGACAAGAACAGCCTGCGCATGATGAATGCGGCCAACATCGCCATCGTCTCCTCCTACAACGACATGCTCTCGGCCCATCAGCCGTACGAACACTTCCCCGAACAGATCAAAAAAGCGCTGCGTGAAATTGGCTCGGTGGGGCAGTTTGCCGGTGGCGTTCCGGCGATGTGTGACGGCGTCACCCAGGGCGAGCCTGGCATGGAACTGAGTATCGCCAGCCGAGAAGTCATTGCGATGGCAACGGCGGTGGCGTTGTCCCACAACATGTTCGACGGCGCGCTGATGCTGGGCATCTGCGACAAGATCGTTCCGGGCTTGCTGATGGGGTCGTTGCGCTTTGGTCATCTGCCTACCATTTTTGTGCCGGGTGGGCCAATGGTGTCGGGCATCTCCAACAAAGAGAAAGCCGATGTGCGTCAGCGATACGCCGAAGGCAAGGCGACTCGCGAAGAGCTGCTGGATTCGGAAATGAAGTCCTACCACGGTCCGGGTACCTGCACCTTCTACGGCACGGCGAACACCAACCAGTTGCTCATGGAAGTCATGGGTCTGCATCTTCCGGGCGCCTCTTTCGTTAATCCCTACACACCGCTACGCGATGCCCTGACACGCGAGGCGGCGTTCCAGGTGACGCGTCTGACCAAACAAAGCGGCGACTTCATCCCTCTCGGAGAGATTGTGGACGAACGTTCGCTGGTCAACTCGATTGTTGCCCTGCACGCGACGGGCGGTTCCACCAACCACACGCTGCACATGCCAGCAATTGCCCAGTGCGCGGGCATCCAGTTGACCTGGCAGGACATGGCCGATCTGTCGGAAGTCGTGCCGACCCTGTCCCACGTCTACCCGAACGGCAAAGCCGACATCAACCACTTCCAGGCCGCCGGCGGCATGTCGTTCCTGATCCGCGAGCTGCTCGACGCGGGCCTGATGCACGAAGATGTCAACACGGTCATGGGCCGTGGTCTGCGTCGCTACATCCAGGAACCGTTCCTGGAAGAGGGCAAGCTGGTGTGGCGAGATGGGCCGATCGAAAGCCTCGACGAAAACGTCCTGCGCCCCATCGCACGTCCGTTCTCGGCCGAAGGCGGCCTGCGGGTGATGGAAGGCAACCTGGGCCGCGGCGTGATGAAGGTCTCCGCCGTTGCGCTGGAGCATCAGATCGTTGAAGCGCGCGCCAAAGTCTTCGAGGACCAGCAAGACCTCGCCGACGCTTTCAAGGCCGGCGAACTGGAGTGCGATTTTGTGGCGGTCATGCGATTCCAGGGCCCGCGCTCCAACGGTATGCCTGAGCTGCACAAGATGACGCCGTTTCTGGGCGTGTTGCAGGACCGTGGCTTCAAAGTGGCGCTGATTACCGACGGGCGCATGTCCGGCGCTTCCGGGAAAATCCCGGCGGCAATTCACGTTTGCCCGGAAGCCTCCGACGGCGGGCCGCTGGCGTTGGTGCGTGATGGGGATCTCATTCGTGTCGATGGCGTGAAAGGAACGTTGCAAGTTCTGGTCGAACCGGCAGAATTGGCCGCCAGAGAGCCGGCAATCGGTCGCCTGTCCCATAACGTGGGCAGCGGCCGTGAACTGTTCGGTTTCATGCGCATGGCCTTCAGCTCGGCAGAGAAGGGCGCCAGCGCCTTTACTTCGAATCTGGAGACGCTTAAGTGACATTGGCGATGGTGGGTGATATCGGCGGCACAAATGCGCGTTTTGCCATTTGGGAAGACGAGCAGTTGCATTCGATCCGTGTGTTCGCAACGGTCGATTACGCGAGTCCTGAAAAGGCCTTGCTGGTCTATCTGCAGGACCTGGAATTGCAGCGCGGTGATGTCACCTCCCTTTGCCTGGCCGTGGCCGGGCCGGTGACCGGCGATGATTTTCACTTCACCAACAGTCACTGGAAGATCAACCGGCAGGCGTTCTGCGCCGAACTGAAGATCGACCATCTGATCCTGGTCAACGACTTCACGGCCATGGCCCTGGGCATGACCCGCCTGAAGGACGACGAGTACCTGACCGTGCGCCATGGCAAGGGCGATCCTATGGGTGCGCGGGTGGTGATCGGGCCCGGGACCGGGCTTGGCGTCGGCACCTTGATCCGCAGCGGCGAAGCGCGTTGGACTGCGGTGCCGGGGGAGGGCGGTCACGTTGATCTGCCGATCGGCACGCCTCGCGAAGCCCTGCTGTGGATGCGTTTGATGGCGACCCATGAGCATGTCAGCGCCGAGACGATTCTGAGTGGCGCCGGACTGTTGCTGCTGTATCAAGTCAGCTGCGGACTGGACGAGATCGAGCCGGAACTCAAATCCCCGGCGGCCATCACTTCGGCGGCGCTTAAGGGCGACCCTGTCGCCAGCGCAGTGCTTGAGCAGTTCTGCGTGTTCCTCGGTCGCGTGGCCGGCAATAACGTACTGACTGTCGGCGGGCGCGGCGGCGTGTATATTGCCGGTGGCGTGATCCCGCGCTTCGTTGATTTCTTCATGCAGAGCGGCTTCAACAAGGCGTTCGCCGAGAAGGGATTGATGAAGGATTATTTCAAGGACGTGCCGGTCTGGCTGGTCACGGCCGAGTACCCTGGCTTGATGGGCGCAGGCGTGGCGCTGGATCAATATGCGACGAGCGCTAGCGGCAAGCGATAAGCTGCAAGCTGCAAGCAAAGACCGCGTACGTCTCGCTGGCCGCTTTGAGCTTGAAGCTTGAAGCTGCCTTACCCACCATTGCTCACAAGGACGACCATGTGAACGCTGTCAGTAAATCGATTCTGGTGGTCGACGATGACCAGGAGATTTGCGAGTTGCTGCAAGCCTACCTGAGCCGTTCCGGTTTTCAGGTGCGCACGGTTGGCGATGGGGCCGAGTTTCGTCAGGCATTCAACCAAGAGGCCAGCGATCTGCTGATCCTCGACGTCATGCTCCCCGATGAAGACGGCTTCAGCCTGTGTCGCTGGGTCAGGCAGCATCCGCGTCAGCCGCATATCCCCATCATCATGCTCACCGCCAGCTCTGACGAGGCCGATCGTGTCATCGGTCTGGAACTCGGCGCCGATGACTACATGGCCAAACCCTTCAGCCCCCGTGAACTTCAGGCCCGGATCAAGGCGTTGTTGCGTCGCGCCCAGTTCGGCCAGGAGCGCAGCGGCGGCGAAGTGCTGGTGTTCGATGAATGGCGGCTGGACATGGTCAGTCATCGGCTGTTCCACAACGACGGCGAAGAAGTGATTTTGTCGGGCGCCGATTTCGCGCTGCTCAAGCTGTTCCTCGACAACCCCCAACAGATTCTCGATCGCGACACCATCGGCAACGCCACCCGTGGCCGTGAGCTGATGCCGCTGGAGCGCATCGTCGACATGGCGGTGAGCCGCCTGCGTCAGCGTTTGCGTGACACCGGCAAGGCGCCGCGATTGATCCGCACCGTACGAGGCAGCGGTTATCTGCTGGCAGCCAATGTGCTGCCGCAAGCCGGCAACGGTTACTAGTCCTTGATGGTGACCGACAAGAAACGCCGCTTGCCGGTGCCGCGCTCGCTGCTCGGGCGCATGCTCCTGCTGACCTTGTTCGCCGTGTTGCTGGCGCAGACCCTGTCCAGCCTTATCTGGCTGTCGCAGTTGCGCGCGACGCAGATGGAAGGCCTGGTCACCAGCGCCCGCAGCCTGGGTTTCTCCATGGCGGCGAGCGTGAGTTACTTCCGCTCGCTGCCGGTCGCGTTTCGGCCGCTGGTGCTCGATCAGCTGCGCAGCATGGGCGGCACGCGGTTCTTCGTATCGCTCAATGATCGTCCGCTGGAAATGCAGGTGCTTGAGCCTACTGCGCGCAAGACGGCGGTTATCGATGTGGTCGGTCAGGTGCTGCGGCAGAACCTCGGCGCCGATCCGGACATCCTCGTGCGCTTTGTTCGCCCTGAAGACCTGCGCATTTTCAACAGCGGCCTGAGGCTCGACGAGCTGCCACGCTCGTGGGCTCATTACGCGCTGACCCTCGAACCGGTGAACCCGCCCGTGCTGGTCACGCAGATCGAGCTGTCGCCCGGCGAATGGCTGTACATCGCCTCGCTGCTGCCTGAGCCCTACACCATGCTCGAGTCGGAAGGTCTGCCTTCGCAGCAAGTCTGGTTCATCGCCCTGACCAGTATCTTTCTGCTGGTTTTCATCGGCCTGTTGGTGCACTGGCAGAGCGGCCCGCTCAAGCGTCTCGCCCATGCTGCGCGGGATTTGTCGTTGGGTGCCGACGTTGAACCGGTAGTGGAGGGCGGCGGCAGTGAAGTGGTGGAAGTGACCCGCGCGTTCAACACCATGCGTGATCGCATCAGTCGCTACCTGACCGAGCGGGGCCAGCTGTTCAGTGCGATTTCCCACGACCTGCGCACCCCGATCACTCGCTTGCGGCTGCGCGTCGAGCTGCTCGAAGACGAACAGATGCAGAGCAAATTCACCCGTGATCTGGATGAGCTTGAGCTGCTGGTCAAAGGCGCGTTGCAGTGCGTGAAGGACACCGACATTCACGAGAACATCGAGCCGGTCGACCTCAATCACGCGCTGGATTGCCTGATCGAGCCATATCTCTCTCCCGACGGTGCGGGCCGTGTCACGTTGCAGGGCAAGGCAATGTCGATGTACTACGGCAAGCCCCTGGCGCTGCGCCGCTGCATGGGCAACCTGATCGACAACGCGATCAAGTACGGCGACCGTGCACACCTGCTTGTGGAGGACGACGCCGACGCGTTCATCCTGCACGTCGAGGACGAGGGGCCGGGTGTGCCGGAGCAGCGAATGGAACAAGTCTTCGAGCCGCATTTCCGGCTGGCCGGCAAACACCAGCAGGGCTACGGGCTGGGGCTCGGGATTGCCCGTAATATCGCCCATAGCCACGGCGGCGAAGTGACGTTGCAGAACATGCGCGAGGGCGGGTTGCGGGTGACGCTTTTCCTACCGCGCGGCATAGAGTAATCCGCCGCCTCAACCCCCTGTAGGAGCGCGCTTGCCCGCGAAAAATCGTGCTGCACACACAAGATTCGTTGGATTGGCTCCCGCCATCGCGGGCAAGCGCGCTACTACAGTCGATTGAGTGGCTATCCGAATGTCACAGTGTTGTGACATTCGCGCATCCCTTCGTTACCGTCCGCTCTAACCCCTTGGTTAGAATCCACGCAGCGCAAGCGCCACGACTTGCTCATGCATAACAACAAGAAAGGTCAGATATGAATTCGATTTCCCGTCTCGCTGCACTTATTTCCCTCGCCTCGTTGTTCCCTCTGAGCGCCATGGCGGCTGATGCCAAAGGCACTGTCGAAGTTGTGCACTGGTGGACGTCCGGTGGCGAAAAAGCCGCTGTCGATGTGCTCAAGGCTCAAGTTGAAAAAGACGGTTTCACCTGGAAAGACGGCGCTGTTGCAGGTGGTGGCGGTGCAACCGCAATGACCGTGCTCAAGAGCCGCGCCGTTGCTGGCAACCCGCCTGGTGTTGCCCAGATCAAAGGCCCGGACATTCAGGAATGGGCCTCTACCGGCCTGCTTGATACCGACGTGCTGAAAAACGTCTCCAAAGAGGAGAAGTGGGACAGCCTGCTGGACAAGAAGGTCTCGGACACCGTGAAGTACGAGGGTGATTACGTTGCCGTCCCGGTGAACATCCACCGCGTCAACTGGCTGTGGATCAACCCGGAAGTCTTCAAGAAAGCCGGTATCGAAAAAGCCCCCACCACCCTCGAAGAATTCTACGCAGCAGGCGACAAGCTCAAAGCGGCAGGCTTCATCCCTCTAGCCCACGGTGGCCAGCCTTGGCAGGACAGCACTGTGTTTGAAGCCGTCGTTCTCTCTGTCATGGGCGCTGACGGTTACAAGAAGGCACTGGTCGACCTCGACAACGCTGCGCTGACCGGCCCTGAGATGGTCAAGTCGCTCACCGAACTGAAGAAAGTCGCCACCTACATGGATGTCGACGGCAAAGGCCAGGACTGGAACCTGGAAGCTGCCAAGGTCATCAACGGCAAGGCCGGCATGCAGATCATGGGTGACTGGGCCAAGAGTGAATGGACCGCCGCCAAGAAAGTCGCCGGCAAGGACTACGAGTGCGTAGCGTTCCCGGGCACCGACAAGGCGTTCACCTACAACATCGACTCCCTGGCTGTGTTCAAGCAGAAAGACGCCGGCACTGCTGCCGGTCAGCAGGACATCGCCAAGATCGTGCTGGGTGAAAACTTCCAGAAAGTCTTCAGCATCAACAAAGGCTCAATCCCGGTTCGCAACGACATGCTGGCTGACATGGGCAAGTACGGTTTCGACTCGTGCGCTCAGACCGCTGCCAAGGACTTCCTGGCTGACGCCAAAACCGGCGGCCTGCAACCAAGCATGGCGCACAACATGGCCACAACTCTGGCTGTGCAGGGCGCCTTCTTTGACGTCGTGACCAACTTCATCAACGACCCGAAAGCCGATCCGGCCGACGCGGCGAAGAAGCTGGGCGCTGCGATCAAGTCTGCCAAATAAAGGCCAGCTACTAGCGGCAAGCTGCAAGTCTCAAGCTGATCGATGATTGGCTTATGACTTGTAGCTTGAGGCTTGCGACTTGCGGCTGCTTTCACTCTTTATTGGATTTTCACCATGAGTTCTGTTGCTGTGTTCAGCAAAGCCTCGCCGTTCGATGCACTGCAGCGCTGGCTACCCAAACTGGTGCTGGCGCCCAGCATGTTCATCGTACTGGTGGGCTTCTACGGCTATATCCTGTGGACGTTTGTTCTGTCGTTCACCAACTCTACTTTCCTGCCGACCTATAAATTCGTGGGTCTGGCGCAATACGCACGGTTGTTCGACAACGACCGCTGGTGGGTAGCCAGCAAAAACCTCGCGGTGTTCGGTGGCATGTTCATCGGCATCAGCATGGTCGTTGGCGTGTTGCTGGCGGTATTTCTGGATCAGCGCATCCGCCGCGAAGGCTTTATCCGCACCATTTACCTGTATCCGATGGCGCTCTCGATGATCGTCACCGGTACGGCCTGGAAATGGCTGCTCAACCCGGGCATGGGCCTGGACAAACTGCTGCGTGACTGGGGCTGGGAAGGCTTTCGCCTGGACTGGCTGATCGATCCGGACCGCGTTGTCTACTGCCTGGTGATCGCGGCGGTATGGCAGGCGTCGGGCTTCATCATGGCGATGTTCCTGGCGGGCCTTCGCGGCGTCGATCAGTCGATCATCCGCGCCGCGCAGATCGACGGCGCGAGCATGCCGAAAATTTACTGGAAGGTGGTGCTGCCAAGCCTGCGTCCGGTGTTCTTCAGTGCGGTGATGATTCTCGCGCACATCGCCATCAAGAGCTTCGACCTGGTTGCGGCCATGACGGCAGGTGGGCCGGGTTACTCGTCTGACTTGCCGGCGATGTTCATGTACTCGTTCACCTTCAGCCGTGGCCAGATGGGCATGGGTTCCGCCAGTGCGATTCTGATGCTTGGCGCGATTCTCGCCATCCTTGTGCCTTATCTGTATTCCGAGCTGAGGGCCAAGCGCAATGACTAGTCTCGCCAACAAGCCTGCACTGAGCCTGAGCCGCGTCGCCATCTATGCGGTGCTGATCGTTGCGGTCTTCATCTACCTGGTGCCGCTGGTGGTCATGCTGTTGACCAGCTTCAAGTCGCCGGAAGACATCGGCAGCGGCAACCTGCTCAGCTGGCCGACCGAAGTCACCGCCATTGGCTGGATCAAAGCCTGGGCGACGGTAAAGGGTTACTTCTGGAACTCGTTCCTGATCACTGTTCCGGCGGTGCTGATTTCCACCACCATTGGTGCGCTGAACGGCTACGTGCTGTCGATGTGGCGTTTCCGCGGCTCGCAGTTGTTCTTCGGCCTGCTGCTGTTCGGTTGCTTCCTGCCGTTCCAGACCGTCCTGCTGCCCGCGTCCTTCACCCTCGGCAAAATGGGCCTGGCCAGCACCACCACAGGTCTTGTGTTCGTCCACGTCGTTTACGGTCTGGCGTTCACCACACTGTTCTTCCGCAACTACTACGTGAGTATTCCCGAGGCACTGGTGAAAGCCGCACGACTGGACGGTGCGGGGTTTTTCACCATCTTCCGCCGGATCATTCTGCCGATGTCGACGCCGATCATCATGGTCTGCCTGATCTGGCAGTTCACTCAGATCTGGAACGACTTCCTGTTCGGTGTGGTGTTCTCCAGTGGTGATTCGCAGCCGATTACGGTCGCGCTGAACAACCTGGTCAACACCAGCACCGGCGCCAAGGAATACAACGTTGATATGGCGGCGGCGATGATCGCCGGGCTGCCGACCCTGCTGGTCTACGTGGTCGCAGGCAAGTATTTCGTGCGCGGGCTGACGGCCGGCGCAGTCAAGGGGTAATCATGGCAACGCTTGAACTACGCAATGTAAACAAGACTTACGGGGCCGGTCTGCCGGACACCCTGAAGAACATCGAACTCTCCATCAAAGAAGGTGAGTTCCTGATTCTGGTCGGCCCTTCGGGCTGCGGTAAGTCGACCCTGATGAACTGCATCGCCGGCCTGGAAAACATTACCGGCGGCGCGATCATGATCGGTGACCAGGACGTCAGCGGTATGAGCCCGAAGGATCGCGATATCGCGATGGTGTTCCAGTCCTACGCGCTGTACCCGACCATGAGCGTGCGCGAGAACATCGAGTTCGGGCTGAAGATTCGCAAGATGAACCAGGCCGACATCGACGCCGAAGTGGCGCGGGTCGCCAAGCTGCTGCAGATCGAACACCTGCTCAACCGCAAGCCGGGGCAACTCTCCGGTGGTCAGCAACAGCGTGTGGCCATGGGCCGGGCGCTGGCCCGTCGTCCGAAGATCTACCTGTTCGACGAACCGCTTTCCAACCTCGACGCCAAACTGCGCGTCGAGATGCGTACCGAAATGAAGCTGATGCACCAGCGCCTGAAGACCACCACGGTCTACGTGACCCACGACCAGATCGAAGCAATGACCCTGGGCGACAAAGTGGCGGTCATGAAGGACGGCATCATTCAGCAGTTCGGTACGCCGAAGCAGATTTACAACGATCCTGCGAACCTGTTCGTGGCGAGTTTCATCGGTTCGCCGCCGATGAACTTCATCCCGCTGCGCCTGCAACGCAAGGACGGTCGTCTCGTCGCACTGCTCGACAGCGGTCAGGCCCGTTGCGAGCTGCCGATGAGCATGAACGACGCCGGCCTTGAGGACCGTGAGGTGATTCTGGGCCTGCGTCCCGAGCAGATCGTGCTAGCGTCCTCTGACGCTGCCGGTCTGCCGACCATTCGCGCCGAAGTCCAGGTGACGGAGCCGACCGGTCCGGATACGCTGGTATTCGTTACCCTCAACGAGAGCAAGGTCTGCTGCCGTCTGGCGCCGGATATTGCACCCGCTGTGGGCGAGACCTTGACGTTGCAGTTCGATCCGGCGAAGGTTCTGCTGTTTGACGCCAAAACCGGCGAACGCCTTGGCGTGCTGGCACCGAGTCAGTCGGTGGAGAACATGGGGAATGTCACGCGGCTCAACCGCAACTGATCCCCTCGTGCAGGAGCACTGCACAAACGAGCACCTGTGACGGGTCGATGTCTGCCGTACCAAACCCGTCATGCACACGATGTACGTGGTTACAACGCTGTTCAAAAAGCTAATAACAATAAAACGAGGATCCAAGGGATGAAAAAGCTACAAGGCAAGTCGCTTAACCAATTACGTTTGATCGGTGGTCTGTCTTTTCTGGGTGCGTTGACAGCGTCGGGCTCGGCTTTTGCCCTTGAGCCTTTCAATGCCAGCGAACACATGACTGGCGACTGGGGCGGGCTTCGTCAAGAGCTGCACGACAAGGGCTATGATTTCAACGTCGAGTACGTCGGCGAGGTGGGCGCCAACGTCAAAGGTGGCTACGACACTGACAAGACGGCTCGTTATTCGGACCAGTTCGCGATTGGCACGCAAATCGACCTCGAAAAAGTGTTCGGTCTGAAAGATGCCGAATTCAAGCTGACCGTCACCGAGCGTAGCGGTAAGAACATCTCCAATGACCGTCTCGGCGACCCACGCGTGGGCACGCTCAGCTCCTCGCAGGAAGTCTGGGGTCGCGGTCAGACCTGGCGTCTGACCCAGATGTGGGTCAAACAGAAGTATTTCGACGGCGCACTTGATATCAAAGCCGGCCGTATGGGCGAGGGCGAAGATTTCGGTAGCTTCCCTTGCGACTTCCAGAACTTGACCTTCTGCGGCACACAAGCGGCGAACTACGTCAGCACTTGGTACAACTGGCCGGTCAGCCAGTGGGCCGTGCGCGTGAAGTACAACATCACGCCGCAAGTGTATGCGCAGATCGGTGTGTACGAGCAGAACCCTTCATACCTGGAAACCGGCAACGGCTTCAAACTCAGTGGCAGCGGCGCCAAGGGCACGCTGGTTCCTGTTGAATTGGTCTGGTCGCCAAATGTCAACTCTCTCCCGGGCGAATACCGTCTTGGCTGGTACTACAGCAGCCCAAGCGCCAACGACCTCGAAGAAGATGTCAACGGTCAGCCGCAAGCGCTTACCGGTGCCGCGTTCAAATCCCACAGCAGCAAGCACGGCTGGTGGTTTGTGGCTCAACAGCAGTTGACTACCGTTGGCGGCGACGCATCACGCGGCATGAGCGTGTTCTTCAACGCTACCGTGCATGACAAGGCCACCAACTTCGTCGACAACTTCCAGAACGTCGGCCTGGTGTTCAAAGGTCCGTTCGATGCACGTCCTAAAGACGACATCGGTGTAGGCGTGTCGCGTATCCACGTCAACAGCGACGTTCGTGATCGTGCTCGTCTGCTCAACGAAGTCAACGGAGCGGATAACTACGACGATCCGAACTTCCTGCCTATTCAGACCACTGAATACAACTCGGAAATCTACTACGGCGTACACGTCAACAATTGGCTGACTATTCGTCCTAACTTGCAGTACGTGATGCATCCAGGCGGCACAGACCACGTGGACAACGCGCTGGTCGCGGGTATCAAGCTGCAATCCAAGTTCTAAGTCAAAGCGGACGCTCCTCCGCGCTCCACTAACGATCAAGGGTCGTGTGTGCTTTACGGGCAGCCTGGCTGCCCGTTTTTTTTGCGCTGTTTATTCGGCAGCAATGGCTCCGCCTTCGGAGCATTTTTTTCTCGCTTGACGAGTGACCGCTATCTGGAGTGCCACAACGATGCCCTTCAGGGACCCCGGCTCAACCGAGCATCCTCTTCAGCGTTTCTTCACCTCGGTGCGACCGCAACCGACCTTTCAGTGGGAACGCTACCAACAGCGTGATGTGCTGGTGATCAATCATGCGCAGTGCCAGGCCGTGTTCAGTCGGCAGGGCGCGCAGCTGCTGCATTTCGAACCTTCCGGGCAGAAACCCTGGCTGTGGTGCGCTGCGCACTGGCCCCTGGTCGGCGCGATCCGCGGCGGCGTGCCGGTCAGTTGGCCCTGGGTCGGACGTCATCCTGGGGAAAGTGGCTGGCCGGCCAATGGCTGGGGTCGGTTGCTCGACTGGAAACTGGTCGAAAGCCACGAACACGAGGCGGGCGTGACCTTGCGCTGGCAACTCAAACTGTGGGACTGGCAGGCCGATCTCTACGCTGAACTGGGGCAGGCGATGGAACTGCGCCTCGAGACGCGTCACGACGACAGCGAGCCGTGTCACTTCGGCCATGGTCTGCACGCCTACTGGCGCATCAGTGATGTGGCGGACGTCGCATTGCAGGGGCTCGACGGTGCGCAGGGTTACGATGAGCTCAGCCGCAGCGCCTGCGAGCAGAGGGGCGAGCTACGCGTGCAAGGCAGCTGTCAGCGGGTGTTCGAGCACGCCGGTATGCTTGAGTTGCAGGACGACGCCTGGCAGCGGCGCTTGAGTATCGACACTGGCGACAGCGACAGCACGGTGGTCTGGCACCCGGGCAGCCGACCGTTGCTGGGTGTGGGTGGCGATGAAGCCATGGGGTTTTTGCGGGTCGAGGCGGCGTCAGGTGTCGATGATTGCCTGAGCCTGGCACCCGGGCAGCACGCCAGTCTGAGCCTGCAGGCGACGTTGGTCCATTGAGCGAGGTGGCGACGACTTCGGTCAGTCGACCTCCGCAACCCTGCAGGAGCGCGCTTGCCCGCGAAAAACTGTTCCAGTTACAGAGATGTCTCGGTCCGGACTGCCTCATCG
>NZ_JBTOPV010000003.1:0-180362 GCF_055284355.1 Pseudomonas sp. HP_01
GGATGGCCGAGTGGTGGCGGGGTTGGTGGTGCCGGAAGATGAGCGGCATCTAGTGCCGCAGGCGCTGGCAGAGATTGGTTACCCGTATTGGGACGAGACCAAGAACCCGGCGTACAAGCTGTTTCTGGGGTGAGCTCCGAAGACTGACACTGCTGACTTCAGCGGTTCATGCCCGGGACTGTAGGAGCGAGGCTTGTCCCGCGATCTGCCGGGAACCGGCAGCAATACGGTGCATGCGGTCTCCGGACTGAAGAAGCAAGGTCGCTCATGGGCTGCCGCTTCGCGCCAGATCGCGGGACAACCCACGCTCCTACAGGGTTCACTGCGCTGGCGTTGACTCAGCCGCTGGCGCAGCGCTCGGCTCGGTGGTGGTTGCTGGCGCAGGCGTTGTGGCTGGCGCAGCCTCGGCAGGCGTCGCCGTTTCGGCCTTCAACGGCTCCGGTTCGGCAGGTGCAGGCATCGGTTCGCTGCCTTGCTCGGCGGCGGCCGCAGGCTGAGTCGCAGGGGTCGCCAATGGCGCTGGTGCCACGGGCGTAGCGGCTGCAGGCGTGGCAGGTGCAACTGCAGCAGGTGCAGCGGCCGGCGTTTGCTCCGTCAACGCCACCGGTTTGCCCGGTACCGGCTCGGGCATGCCCAGGTCGGTTTTGGGCTTTTCTTCAATGTGCGCGGCCTTCTTCAGTTCGGGCGGCAGGAAGTTTTCCACCAGCGCGAAGAACCGGTCATAGAACTTGGGCGACGCCACTGTTTCACTGGCGACCTTGACCATCGAGTCGTCGGTCGAACCAATCGGCATCGACAACGAACCCAGCACGCCTACCCCCAGGCTCGCGGAGTTGTTGACCTTCTTCAACGCATAGCGGTCCTGCAGCGCGTTGGCGAACATCGTGGTCCGCTTGTCGGCACTGCCGTCCGGCGCGCACACCACGTTGAAGCTGATCTCCATGTGGGTTTCGCCGGTCTGCTGAAAGCTTTTATGGCCGCTGATCACTTTAGGATCGCTGCTGGTAATGATGTAGCCCTGACTCAGCAGCGCCCGCCGGGCCGCTTCGCAGGTGGCTGCATCCGAGACCGGATAGTTGCGGGAGAACGTCCCGGCATCGTCGAAATTCTCATGCTCATAGACCGTCGGTTTCTTCGACGAGCAGCCCGCGGCAGCCAGCAGGGTGATCACCCAGCATGCGGTACGAAAGCTCAGTAATTTAGGCATCAAACATCCTGGGGCAATTGGTCGACTGAAAGTGGACCGGAGAAAACGCCGGTAAGTCTGCAACAAGCCTGCCATGGGATCAACGCAGAGTTTGCAACCGTGTGGATACATCGAGAGGGTAACGGTGCACGGGGCCTGCTCCATTGGGCCTCTCAGGGAGGCGCAGGTTGCGCTGATCAGACAGCAACAGGATTGGAAAAGTCGGCACGCCGGGCCTGGCGTCGATCAGTCGACGGCTCGCGGCCCGGCATGCCCTGTGCCTCAGACCTCGCCGTGCACCAGTTTTACGCCGAGGAATTCCAGCGCCCGCCAGTAGCCGGGGTAGGTTTTGCCGACGCATTCCGGATCCTGAATCCGCACGCCTGCCACCTTCAGACCCGCCAGCGCGAAACACATGGCGATGCGGTGGTCGGAGTGGGTGTTGATCAGGGCGTGGCTGCTGGTGCCCGCCAGACTCGGATCAGCGGCAACCAGCAGATCATCCCCTTCTACCGAGGCCAGCCCGGCCCGGACCTGATTCAGGCCATCGTGCAACGCCTTAACACGGTCGCACTCCTTGACCCGCAGGTTGGCCAGATCGACGAAGCGCACAGGCGTCTCGTTGAAGGCCGCCAGCACCGCCAGCGTGGGAATCGCGTCCTGCATCTGTGAGCCATTGATGACCGCAGGCATCTTCGGAAACTGCGCAATCACTTCCATGGCCTTGGCGTCTGGCTGCGTGAACGCCTCCCCCGCTACGCCCAGGTCGATCTTGCCCCCGGTCAGCGCCTCGGCGGCCCACAGATAGGTCGCAGCCGAAGCATCGGGCTCGATCTGATAATCGCAAGCGGTGTAACCCGTCGGCGCAACGCGCCACAGCGCGTCATCCAGCACCTCGACCTCGGCACCGAACGCGCGCATACAGGCGATGGTCAGGTCGATGTAGCCGCGCGCGCCGATTTCCTTGCCGGTCAGCGCCACCTCAATCGGCGCATCACCACAGGCCGCCACCATCAACAGCGCAGAGACGTACTGACTCGACAGGCCACCGTCGATTTCGAAGCGTGTGGCGGTGATCGAACCCGTCCCGTGCACCAAGACCGGAGGGCAACCGGTGGCGCTTTCAGCGTTCAGGCCGCCTTTGCGCAATGCCTCCAGCAACGGGCCGATCGGGCGTTTCTGCATGTAGTGATCGCCGTCCAGCGTTACGCTGCCATTCACCGTGCAGACCGCCGCTGTGAGGAACCGCACCGCCGTCCCGGCATTGCCGAGGAACAACGCGTCCTGGAGCGCCTCAAGGTGCCCGCTGCTGGTGACGACGAAGCTGGTGTCGTCTGGCTCGTCGATGGTCACACCCATCTGCCGCAAAGCGTTGGACATGTGCCGGGTGTCGTCGCTTTTAAGCGCGCCACGCAGGTGGCTGGTGCCCTTGGCGAGTGCAGCCAGGAGCAGCACGCGGTTGGTGATGGACTTCGAGCCGGGCGGCGACACATGGCCCGTCAGCGGTACGCCCGGCGGGATGACAGTGATGGTTTGGTTCATGCCCATGGTCCAGCTCTCCAAATTCGAAATCAGGCACCGCACAGCGCCGTGTTAACAGCCGGCGATCATGGCATTTATCGCCGAGCTCTGCAGCATCCAGCGCGACAGGCGACGCTTTCACCAAATCGCAGGCACAAAAAAAGCGATCCTGGGATCGCTTTCTCTGTTGCTTCAAGGAGTTCAAGGGCCTCGAAGCTATGTATGGCGCAGCGGACGGGACTCGAACCCGCGACCCCCGGCGTGACAGGCCGGTATTCTAACCGACTGAACTACCGCTGCTTGTCGCACAGACTTTCATCTGCTTAACGCTGTTGAAACCGACCCTTGGGCCTGCTTCGTGAAACACTGACTGAAAACTCTGGTTTTCAATCTCAAACCGGGAAAACCCGATTCGGAAAATATGGCGCAGCGGACGGGACTCGAACCCGCGACCCCCGGCGTGACAGGCCGGTATTCTAACCGACTGAACTACCGCTGCGCATTGCGTGGACTTTCGTCCTGCTGAATCTCAGTAACATTCAACACGTACAGCGTCTGTTGCAGCTTTGAAGCACTCAACGATGGTGGGTGATGACGGGATCGAACCGCCGACCCTCTGCTTGTAAGGCAGATGCTCTCCCGGCTGAGCTAATCACCCTTGCTTCGCTGAGGCCGCGAAATTTACGCAGGTGACGAACCTAAGTCAATAGCCTGCTTGAAGTTTTTTTCAAAAGCGCCATTTTTTGCAGCAAGCACGAAGCTGCACATCAAAAACAAAAAAGCGAGCCCCAAGGCTCGCTTTCGTGTCAAACACCTTTCCTACAAGGCAGCCAGACCCCGCGCGAGATCCGCCTGCAGGTCAGCGACGTCTTCCAGACCTACCGCCACGCGAATCAGGCTGTCACGAATGCCGGCCGCCTCACGCTCTTGCGGAGACAGCCGACCGTGGGACGTGGTGCTCGGATGGGTAATGGTGGTCTTGGTGTCGCCCAGGTTCGCGGTGATCGAGATCAATCGCGTGGCATCGATGAAGCGCCATGCGCCGTCCTTCCCGCCCTTCACTTCAAAGCTCACCACCGCGCCAAACGCTTTCTGCTGACGCTTGGCCAGTCCATGCTGCGGATGGCTCTCGAGACCGGAGTAATGCACCTTCTCGATGCCCTCCTGCTGCTCAAGCCACTGCGCCAGTTCAAGGGCGCTCTGGCAATGGGCACGCATGCGGATGTTCAGCGTCTCGAGCCCCTTGAGGAACAGCCAGGCGTTGAACGGGCTCAGGCTCGGGCCCGCGGTGCGCAGGAAGCCGACGACTTCTTTCATCAGCTCGCTACGACCGACCACCACGCCACCCATGGCGCGGCCTTGTCCGTCGATGAACTTGGTCGCCGAGTGCACGACTACGTCCGCACCCATGCGCAGCGGTTGCTGCAGCGCCGGTGTGCAGAAGCAGTTGTCGACCACCAGCAGCACGCCCTTGGCGTGGGCGATTTCCGCCAGCCCGCTGATGTCGACCAACTCCGCCAACGGATTGGAAGGCGATTCGACGAACAGCATTTTGGTGTTCGGCTTGATCGCCGCGTCCCAGCCGGACAATTCGGCAAGGGGGACGTAATCGACCTCGACCCCGAAGCGCTTGAAGTACTTTTCAAACAGGCTGATGGTCGAACCGAATACGCTTTTCGACACCAGCACATGGTCGCCGGCGCTGCAGAAGCTCATCACCGTGGCGAGGATGGCGGACATCCCGGTGGACGTCGCGACCGCCTGCTCGCCGCCTTCCAGCGCAGCCATGCGCTCTTCGAACGAAGCGACGGTCGGGTTGGTGTAGCGCGAATAGACGTTGCCGGGGATCTCACCGGCAAAGGTCGCGGCCGCCTCGGCTGCCGTGCGGAACACGTAGCTGGACGTGAAAAACAGTGGATCGCTGTGCTCGCGTTCCGGCGTGCGGTGCTGACCGGCACGAACCGCGAGGGTGTCAAAACCGACGCCCTCGAGATCGCTGTCCAGTCGACCGGCATCCCATTCCTGAGTCATGCCGCCTGCTCCTTGTCTGGATTAGTTGTTGTACAGATCGATGATCGCGCTGACCGCCTGAGTCTTGACCTTGGAGGCGTCATTGCGCGCCTGCTCGATCTTGTTCAGGTAATGCTCGTCGATATCACCGGTCACGTACTTGCCGTCGAAGACCGAACAGTCGAAATTGTCGATCTTGATCTTTTTGCTGCCACTCACCGCCTCGATCAGGTCATTCAAGTCCTGATAGACCAGCCAGTCGGCACCGATGAGGTCGGCCACGTCCTGGGTGGAACGGTTGTGAGCGATCAGCTCGTGGGCACTCGGCATGTCGATGCCGTAGACGTTGGGGAAGCGCACGGCCGGGGCCGCGGAACAGAAATACACGTTCTTGGCGCCGGCTTCGCGGGCCATCTGGATGATCTGCTTGCACGTGGTGCCGCGAACGATGGAGTCGTCCACCAGCATCACGTTCTTGCCACGGAATTCCAGCTCGATCGCATTGAGCTTCTGGCGCACGGATTTTTTCCGCGCAGCCTGACCCGGCATGATGAAGGTGCGACCGATGTAGCGGTTCTTGACGAAGCCTTCGCGGAATTTCACGCCCAGATGGTTCGCCAGTTCCAGCGCCGCCGTACGGCTGGTGTCCGGGATCGGGATGACCACGTCGATGTCATGATCAGGACGCTCGCGCAGGATCTTGTCGGCCAGCTTCTCGCCCATGCGCAGACGCGCCTTGTAGACCGAGATGCCGTCGATGATCGAATCCGGACGCGCCAGATAGACGTGTTCGAAGATGCACGGGGCATATTTCGGGTTGGTGGCGCACTGACGGGTGTGCAGCTTGCCGTCTTCGGTGATGTACACCGCTTCGCCCGGGGCGAGGTCACGAATCAGGGTGAAACCGAGCACGTCCAGGGAAACGCTTTCGGACGCGATCATGTACTCGACGCCTTCGTCGGTATGACGCTGGCCGAAGACGATCGGGCGGATGGCATCCGGGTCGCGGAAGCCGACGATGCCGTAACCGGTGATCATGGCCACGACCGCGTAACCGCCACGGCAGCGCTTATGCACGTCAGTGACGGCAGCGAAGATGTCTTCTTCAGTAGGCTGCAGCTTGCCGCGCACGGCCAGCTCGTGGGCGAACACGTTGAGCAGGACTTCGGAGTCGGAATTGGTGTTGACGTGGCGCAGGTCGGATTCGTAAATCTCCTTGGCCAGCTGCTCGACGTTGGTCAGGTTGCCGTTGTGCGCCAGGGTGATGCCGTAAGGCGAGTTGACGTAGAACGGCTGGGCTTCGGCTGATGTGGAGCTGCCCGCCGTTGGATAACGTACGTGACCAATGCCCATGTGCCCGACCAGACGCTGCATATGGCGTTGGTGGAACACATCACGCACCAGCCCGTTGTCCTTGCGCAGAAACAACCGGCCGTCATGGCTGGTCACGATACCGGCAGCGTCCTGGCCGCGGTGCTGGAGGACGGTGAGCGCGTCATAAAGCGCCTGATTGACGTTCGACTTGCCGACGATACCGACGATGCCACACATGCGACACAACCCCTACTTAGTGGAACTGGATTTACCGAACACTTCCGGCGGCGTTGTAGGCGGCAGGAGGTGATCCTTGAACGGGATGTCAACAGGTACGCTGACTCCGCTGGCTAGCCACTTGCTGGACATCCCGAGAATCAGGTTTTTCGACCAGTCAGCGACCATGACAAATTGCGGGAGCAGCCTTGACTGCTGCCACCATTGATCCTGTTGCACCGGGCCCAGGCTCAACAGCCCGACCGCGACCACAACCAGCAAGGCTCCGCGCGCCGCGCCGAAGACCATACCCAGAAAACGATCGGTCCCGGACAGCCCGGTGACGCGAATCAGTTCTCCAATCAGAAAGTTGACCATGGCGCCGACCAGCAGTGTGGCGACGAAAAGAATGGTGCAGCCCGCAATCACGCGCGCCGAAGGTGCTTCGATGTAGTTGACCAGATACTGGGCCAGCGATCCGCCAAACATCCAGGCGACGGCACCTGCGATGATCCACGTCAGCAAGGACAATGCTTCTTTGACGAAGCCGCGCTTGAGACTGATCAAAGCGGAGATGGCGACAATTGCAATGATCGCCCAGTCAACCGGAGTAAATGACACGTCGCAGCCTACAGACTGATAAGGCGGCGGATTTTAGCAGAGCACTCGCCTGCCGGTAAGCAGCGATTGCGGATGAAGGGCAATTAAGGCGAACTATTGGACTTTGTTTAAGGTCGGGATGGGTTAATCCCGAAATCAAGCGTGTCAGACCAGGCCCCTTCCCTGGCAGGACCGGCTTTAGCCGGCAAGGCGGCAGTTGCCACACCGCGAAATCGAGGGTGGCTGATCCGGCCCCTTCCCGGCTGAAGCCGGTCCCACTAAGACAACGCGTGCATTGCGTGGGACCGGCTTTAGCCGGGAAGACGTCCTGGCAGACGAAAGAGGGCTTACTTACGCTCCGGCTGAAAACGCACGACGATGCCTTTGATCTTCTGCTGCTTTTCCAACGTGTCACGCAGGCGATCGGCTTCGACTCGTTCGATCACCGGGCCGACGAAGACGCGGTTCACGCCATCGGAGGTGCGGATGTAGGCGTTGTAGCCCTGAGTGCGCAGCGTCTTTTGCAGATTGTCGGCATTGGCGCGGTTGGACAGGCTCGCCAGTTGCACCGCCCAGGTGACGGACAGACCATTCGCATCGACCCGGCTGGTGTCAGCCGCAGGTGTGACAGGCGCTGTCGCCTGAGCGGGCGCGGGTGCCGGAGCAGGTTTCGCAGGCGCGGTCTGAACGGGTTTCGTCGCCGCAGCCACAGGTTTGGAAGGCGCAGGCGCAATCGGCATGGCAGGCGGCTGTTGACTGGTGCGCTGTTGGACAGGCTGAGCAGGATGGGCGGACTGAGCAGGCTGCGTCAGCTCGTCATCGGTCGGCACCGGTTCCTGCGGCAATGGCTGCTGCTCAGGCACGCTGACGGGCTCTACCTTGATCTGCGAGGTGGCCGGCGCTTGCGGAGCAGCAGGCGCATCGACCTGCACACGGCGGGCTTCGTCCTGACGCGAGAACAGCATCGGCAGAAAAATCACCGCGATGGCAATCAGCACCAACGCTCCAACCATGCGCTGTTTGTACGCTTTATCCAGCAAAGCCATGTGTCACTTCCTCCGTGACGCGCCAGCAAGCCATTCCAGGGCCTCGGCTACGCAGTAAAAAGACCCGAACAGAACAATCTCGTCGTCGGCTGTCGCGTGGTCGCATTGAGCTTCAAGTGCCAGCGCGATACTCGGGTGAGACGTCACGCGAGCACCAAGGTTCTGCAACGCCTGCTCGATCTCTTGCGCCGGACGGCTTCGGGGTGTCGGCAGCGGTGCCACGGCCCAGCTGCTGAACGTTTCGCTCAACTCCGCCATAACACCCGGCAGGTCCTTGTCACTGAGCAGGCCGAACACCGCCAGACGCTTCCCCGCCACCGGTCGCTGATTCAAGCGCTGGGCGAGAAACGTTGCCGCATGGGGGTTATGGCCGACGTCCAGCAGAAGGCTCAGGGATTTGCCCTGCCAGTCGATGCTGCGACGGTCGAGGCGACCGGTGACGCGCGTATTGACGAGCGCATCGCGCAGGGTCGCCTCATCCCATGGCAAATCCAGCAGCAGGTAGGCCTGCAGCGCCAGGGCGGCATTCTGCATGGGCAGGTCGAGCAACGGCAGGGCGTGCAGTTCGACCTTCCGGCCCTGCGCATCGGTACCCGACCAGTCCCACCCCGTCGCGTCGATCTGCAGATCGAAATCGCGGCCGCGCAACGACAGCGGGCAATTCAGCGCCTGCGCCTTGTCGAGCAGCGGCTGCGGTGGATCAAGATCGCCGCACAGCGCGGGGCGTCCCTCACGGAATATCCCGGCCTTCTCGAAGGCCACGGTCTCGCGGGTATCACCGAGAAACTCCGCGTGATCAACGCCAATGCCGGTGACCAGCGCCATGTCGGCGTCGATCAGATTGACCGTATCAAGCCGCCCGCCCAGGCCCACTTCCAGCACCACTGCGTCCAGCCCGGCCTGCTCGAACAGCCAGAACGCTGCCAGCGTGCCCATTTCGAAATAGGTGAGGGAAATGTCGCCACGGCCGCGCTCAACCACCTCGAACGCCGCGCACAGCGCGGCGTCGGTGGCTTCAACGCCCTGCACCTGCACACGCTCGTTGTAGCGCAGCAGGTGCGGCGAGCTATAAACGCCGACCTTCAGGCCCTGGGCCTGCAACAAAGAAGCAACAAACGCGCAGGTCGAGCCTTTGCCGTTGGTGCCGGTGACCGTGATAACTCTCGGCGCCGGCCGGGCCAGGCCCATCTGCGTCGCTACCTGCCGAGAACGTTCCAGCCCCATGTCGATGGCCGACGGGTGCAGGTGTTCCAGGTAGCTGAGCCAGTCGCTCAAAGAGCGTGCGGTCATATGTTCGCCGGAGCAGGCGGGACAACGATCGGCTCAAGTGTCGGCGCCACGAATTTCGGCGTCGGCAGCCCCATCATCTGGGCCAGTACGTTACCCAGACGCTGACGCAGTTCCTGACGGTGGATGATCATGTCGATGGCGCCGTGGTCGAGCAGGAATTCACTGCGCTGGAAGCCTTCCGGCAGCTTCTCGCGCACGGTCTGCTCGATCACGCGCGGGCCGGCGAAGCCGATCAGTGCCTTGGGCTCGGCGACAATGATATCGCCCAGCATCGCGAGACTGGCGGAAACACCGCCGTAGACCGGGTCGGTCAGCACGGAGATGAACGGCAGGCCTTCTTCACGAAGACGCGCCAGGACGGCCGAGGTCTTGGCCATTTGCATCAGCGAGATCAGCGCTTCCTGCATGCGCGCACCGCCGGATGCAGCAAAGCAGATCATCGGGCAGCGGTTTTCCAGCGCGTAGTTGGCCGCTTGCACGAAGCGCTCACCCACGACCGCACCCATCGAGCCACCCATGAAGGAAAACTCGAATGCGCTGCACACCACCGGCATGCCCAGCAGGGTGCCGCTCATGGAAATCAGCGCATCCTTTTCACCGGTCTGCTTCTGCGCAGCGACCAGGCGATCCTTGTACTTCTTGCCGTCGCGGAATTTCAGACGGTCCACCGGCTCCAGATCAACGCCGATCTCCTGACGGCCTTCGGCGTCCAGGAAGATATTCAGACGGGCGCGAGCGCCGATGCGCATGTGGTGGTTGCACTTCGGGCAGACGTCCAGGGTCTTTTCCAGCTCCGGGCGATACAGCACCGCTTCGCAGGACGGGCACTTGTGCCACAGACCTTCGGGCACCGAGCTCTTCTTGACCTCGGAACGCATGATCGAAGGGATCAGTTTGTCTACCAACCAGTTGCTCATGCTTTCTTTCTCCAGTACCGATGGCTCGAACGCGATGGCAATCGGTGCCATGCGCATGCCCTTAAACCAATGTCATGTAAGGCGCCGTGAATGTCGTACAACGATCGGCGCGAGGCCTGACCTGCCGAGACAATACTCACGAACACCACTCTCAACTTCCATCACGAGACGCAAGACGTCTTCGCTCAATCAATTCGGCCACCCGCATCAGCGGATGGCAGGCTAGTGGACGGCGACCGTCGGTCCCCCGTCACATCCCGGCCACGTGCTGACCACATCCGGCCACGTCGAGGCGATCCCAACGACAACCTCGCCGGACCAACGCCCTAAGCGCCGTGTACGGCACTCATGAACGCACGGATCTTGTCGTGATCCTTCAAGCCTTTGGATTTCTCCACCCCGCCGCTCACGTCAACCGCGTAGGGCTGCACCTGCGCGATGGCCTGTGAAACGTTTGCCGAGGTCAGGCCGCCGGCGAGAATCACCGGCTGGCTCAAGTGTTTTGGAATCAGCGCCCAATCGAAGGTTTCACCCGTTCCGCCCGGAATACCGGCGACATAGGTGTCGAGCAGGATGCCGCAAGCATTGGCGTAGGCATCGCAGCTGGCCGCGATGTCGTCGCCGACCTGGACGCGCAGCGCCTTGATGTAAGGGCGGCTATAGCCTTCGCACTGCTCCGGGGATTCATCGCCGTGAAACTGGATGAGGTCGAGGGGAACGATGTCCAGCAGCGCTTTCAAGTCAGCGCGATCCGCATTGACGAACAGGCCGACGGTGCTGACGAAGGGCGGCAGCGCAGCAACGATTGCCTGGGCCTGCTCAACGGTCACAAAGCGCGGGCTCTTGGGATAAAACACCAGACCGATGGCGTCGGCCCCCGCATCGACGGCGGCCAGCGCATCTTCTATGCAGGTAATCCCGCAGATCTTGCTGCGAACGGCTGACATGTAGTGGAGACCTCAAGCCTTGCGAAAGTCACGGATGGTAGCAAATGCAGTCACCCGCGTCAGCCGTCCAGTTCCGTGAAGCCGGTGAGAAAATGCGGGCCGATGTAGCGATCCGGTAACGGGAACTCGTCGCGGTATTCCACCTGAACCAGATACAGGCCGAAAGGATGAGCCGTCACCCCGCCCGTGCGTCGTACCCGACTCTCCAGCACCTCGCGCGCCCACTCGATCGGCCGCTCCCCTGCCCCGATGGTCATCAGCACACCGGCAATGTTGCGAACCATATGATGAAGAAAGGCATTGGCGCGAACATCGATGACAATCATCTTGCCGTGGCGGGTGACGCGCAGGTGGTGAAGCTGCTTGATCGGCGATTTCGCCTGGCACTGCCCGGCACGGAATGCGCTGAAGTCGTGGGTGCCGACCAGCGCCTCGGCGGCCAGCGCCATTCGCTCGGCATCCAGCGGGCGGTGGTTCCAGGTGATTTCCTGGCCCAGGTGCGCCGGACGGATCTGATCGTTGTAGATCACATAGCGATAGCGCCGGGCGATGGCCTTGAAACGCGCGTGAAAGTGCGCAGGCATGACCTTGGCCCAGGTCACGCTGATGTCGTGGGGCAGATTGATATTGGCGCCCATGGTCCAGGCTTTCATGCTGCGCTCGGCCCGGGTGTCGAAATGCACCACCTGACCGCACGCGTGAACACCGGCATCCGTGCGCCCGGCGCACATCAGCGACACGGGCGAATCCGCGACCTTCGACAGGGCATTTTCCAGTGTTTCCTGGACGGTCAGGACGCCGGTCAACTGGCGCTGCCAGCCGCTGTAGCGCGAGCCTTTGTATTCCACGCCCAGGGCGATTCTGGAAAAACCCTCGGCGGCCAGTTCGGCTGCCGCTGTTTCTGCCTCGGTGTCTGTAGTTGCCAAGAGCTTAAAGCCTGTCGATATGCGCAAGGGCGGCCATTATACGGATCGAAAAAAAAGACGCCATCTGCAGTGGCCAACGGTTAACCCGGTGCGAAGGAGAATCCGAAAGGCCCGACGCGGAAACGCAAACGACCGCCTAAGCGGTCGTTTTTTTGCGGCGATGAATAACGTCAGACGAGGCGCGACAGCATGTCCCGCGCTTCGGTCTTCTGGCCATCGTCACCTTCGGCCACCACCTCATCAAGGATATCGCGAGCGCCATCGGCGTCACCCATCTCGATGTAGGCGCGGGCCAGGTCCAGTTTGGTGGCCGCTTCGTCAGTACCCGAGAGGAAGTCGAATTCCGGCTCGTCGTCCGCCAGCAGTGCGTCGTCTTCAGTGAAACGCGGCGACGCGTCCACCGGCTTGTCCAGCGCCGTGTCGAACGGCTTGGCAATCGGCGGCTGTTCCAGGCTCTGGGAGAGACGGTCCAGCTCGGCATTCACGTCGTCGATCTCGGACGCGAACGCTTCGGACGCTTGCTCGGTTTCCATCTCGTCAGCCAGGGAGAGATCGAAATCGGCAGGCAACTCGATATCATCCTCCAGCCCAGGCTTGTCGGCGCCCAACGATGCAGGCTGTTCGAACGGAGGCAGATCACGCAGATCGTCCTCCATCCCCAGCAAGTAATCGTCTTCTGCTTTCAACGCCGGCTGATCTTCCGCCAGGTTGAGGTCGAAATCGTCCAGGTCTGCTGGTTCGGCGGGACCGGATGTCGCCTGCTGCTCGCGCAGAATCGCGTCGAAGTCCAGGTCATCAGATGCCGAGCCGGCGAACGGTGCGTCCAGGTCCAGATCATCGAGGGCAGCGTTGTCCTGTGCCGCAGCGCGGTTGGGCGCAACAGCCGGGGACTCACTGTCCAGATCATCCAGGCTCAGGTCAAAGGCGTTATCGAACTCTTCGTCCAGCGGCACCTCGGTCACCGTTTCTGCAACCGGAGCAGGTTGCGCGGGGACTTCAGGCTCGTCGTGGAGCAGTTCTTCAACGTACTTTGCGTCCATTTCCGCCGCCAAAGCCGATGCTGCTGCTACCCCGGCTACCGCCGCAGCCGCTGCTGCCATGGACGGATAGCGGGATTTCAGTTCTTCGACTTCAGCGTGGTTCTTTCCCGTGGCCACCAGTTGCCGCTCCTGCGCGACAAACCCGGATTTGTTGTCCTGCTCGGCATAGACCTCCATGAGCTTGAGGCGCAGGTCGCTGCGCTGTGGCTCATGCTTGATCGCGTCTTCGAGAACGGCAGCAGCCTGATTCGTGCGGCCGTACGCAATGTGGATTTCAGCCTGCACGAGCGCGTCAGCCGGGTGTTCGCGGGCCGGCTCGGCGACGGTCGGCGACGGCGTCTTTGCGAGGGGCGCTGGCGTCTCCAGGCCTTCGAAGCTGCTGGCAGGCATGTCCATGTCGGACGCGAAGTCCGACTCTTCGGACAACGCGCGCGCCATCTGGCGGTGCCGTTCGGCTTCGATCAGCGCATTGCGTCGACGGGCCAGCAGCAACAGAAGCAGCAGCAATACCAACAGCGCGCCGCCACCGATCAGGCCCATGAGCATCGGGCTGGCGAGGATCTTGTCGAGGGCGCTGCGGTTGTCTTCATCGACCACCGGCTCCGTCGGAACGATCAGCGCTTGATCAGGCGTCGCACTGGTGACCGCCGCCCCATCAACCGGCAATGCGTCTTCAGGGGCGATTTCGTCGGGTGCCTTGCCGGCAACATCAGGCGCCGCGGCGCTTGGCACCACTTGGGCCTGCATCGCCGGGTTGGCGGCGTTGTTGGGATTGGTCACGCTGTTGGGGCTGACCGCGGGATTGGCAGGATTGGCGGCATCAATGGGCGGCGGAACCGCTGCCCCAGAGGCCTGCATTTTCGCCAGTTGGTCATTTTTCAGTTGAATCAAGCGCTGCAGCTTGTCGACCTGGCTTTGCAAGTCGGTCATGCGGCTTTTCAGCTCGGCATTGTCCCGACGCGTGGTGTCCAGGTTTTCCTGAGTAGTCGCCAACTGATTACTGATGTCGGCGTTGTCGCCCGCTTTGCCTTTCGCACCCGCCTTGTTGGCAGAGACGAGGCTGAGATTGTCCTTGGCGTCGATCTGCGACGGCGCGGCGCCCGCACGGTCACGACGGGTCGCATCGACCTGACGTGCGCCGCTCGGCAGGCGTCGGCCTTCGCGCCACGCGCGGTTCTGCTCGGCCACTTCGGCCACTGCGCGAGGCTGGGCCAGCGCTGTTGATTCCTGCGGCGACGGCAGACGCAACACCTGACCTTTCTTCAAGCGGTTGATGTTGCCGGCAATGAAAGCATCAGGGTTCAGCGCCTGGATCGCCAGCATGGTCTGCTGCACGGTCCCGCCATTCTTCACGCGCGCGGCAATTTCCCAGAGCGTGTCGTTATTGGCAGTGGTGTATTGGGTGAACTTGGGTTCCTGAACCGGCGCTGGAGCGGGCGTCGAAGGCGCAGCGGCCGGTGTCTCGGCGGCAGGAGCCGGTGCAGGGGCGGCGCTCGGTGCCGTCGAAGGCAGTTGCGCGGCGGCCGCAGCGGCTTGCGGCGAGAACTTCGGCGGATCCAGCAACAGGCTGTACTCGCGCAGCGCACGGCCATTGGGCCAGAGCACTTGAACGAGGAACTTCACGTAGGGATCGCGGATAGGCTTGGTGGAGGTGATGCGCAACACGCTCTTGCCGCCCGGGTTGACGACCGGGGTAAAGGTCAGGTCATCCAGGATCGCCACCCGGCCAACGCCGGCCTGTGCGAACTCCGCCGAGGTCGCCAGACTTGGCACCACCTGGGAGGCATTGAGGTCCTGCACTTCTGTCAGCTCGATTTCGGCCAACAGTGGCTGATTCAGGGTCGACTTCACGGTCAGACCGCCGAGGCCGAGCGCTTGGGCCATTCCCGATGACAGCGCCGAAGCCGCAGCGATTGCTAAAACGAGTTTACGAACCTGAACCATAGCCCATCCCTTGTTTGAAATTTCCCCGGCAATCGCGAAGATAATGCCTGCTCGGGTGTAGGGCGTATCGACACGCCGCAGCTAGAATGATTCTTCGAATTGTGGGCAAGTATCTTTTACACAACGTCTTTTATCAACAACTCAGCCACCTGCACAGCGTTCAACGCTGCGCCCTTGCGCACATTATCCAGCGTGACCCAGAAATTCAGCTCACAACTGTCGTCAACGCCTCCGCGCAAACGTCCTACATAGACAGCATCCTGTCCTACGGCGTCGCCCACCGGCGTCGGGTAATCGCCAGCCTCAACCAGCTCGATGCCCTCGGCGGTTTCAAGCGCGGCATTGACCGACTTGATGTCGACCGGCTCGCGGGTCTGCACCGACACGCTCAGGCTGTCGCCGAAGAACACCGGCACCTGGATGCAACTCACACCGACCTTGATTAAAGGCAGCGAGAGCAACTCGCGCAACTCGCTGACCAAACGTTTTTCCAGTGGCACATGCCCCCCGGCGTCAGGCTTGCCCACTTGGGCCAGCACGTTGAACGCCATCTGCCTGTCAAACACCTTCGGCTCCAGCGGACGAACGTTGAGCAGCTCGGCCGTTTGCCGCGCCAGTTCGGTGACACCCTCTCGGCCCATGCTCGATACCGCCAGGCACGCCGTCACGGTGATCCGCTCGATGTTGATCAGTGCGCGCAACGGCGCCAGCACCAGCGCGAGGGCGGCGGCGCTTGAACTCGGGCAGGCAACCTGCTGCGGTCCGGCCAGATCAGCCAGGCGGGCGCCGTTGACCTCGGGCACCACATTCGGCGCCTGCTCGACGGACAAGCCGGCGGACAGGTCGATCACCACACAACCAGCGGCTGTGGCGCGTTCGGCATAGCTGCGTGTCACGGCGGCGCCTGCTGCGAAGAAGGCAATCCTGGCCTTGCTGAAATCAAAGGCGTCGACTTCACGCACACGGACGTTCTTGCCACGGTACGGCACCGAACTGCCGGCCGATTCGACGCTGGCGAGCAGGTGCAAATCGCCGACCGGGAAGTCGCGTTCTTCGAGAATCTGCACGATGGTTTCGCCGACAGTACCGGTGGCGCCGATCACGGCGATATCAAAGGACTGACTCATGGAAAAACCTCAGGAAAAATCGGGGGGCGGCACTTTAACTGCCCGGTGCCAGTCAGGCAATTGGCCGCAAGTGAGTAGCCACATTGAAAGGGATCGATCAGGGCTCAAGACCGAGGGGGAAGAATTGGCCACCGCTCCACACCCCCAGCCAGCGCTGGTCGTCGATTTCACGCACCACAGCAAGGTCGACCAACTGATAGAACACATTGCGGTGGATCAGCGCTTCGAGGTTGTTGCGCACATGAACATAGGGCGCCGGCTCCTGGGTTTGCGGATCGAGGTCGATACGCAACGGGTGATCAGCCCCCGCCGCCACCACGTCCTCGACGTTGGTGGTGAATCGCAGCAACTGCGACTCTCCGCTGCCTTCAACGTCCAGCAGCACCGCCACAAATGGAGCGTCGTCGACCTTGATGCCGACCTTCTCGACCGGAGTGATCAGAAAGTAGTCGTCGCCGTCACGGCGAATGATGGTGGAAAACAGCCGCACCATCGGCTTGCGACCAATGGGCGTGCCCAGATAAAACCAGGTGCCATCGCGAGCGATGCGCATGTCGATGTCACCGCAGAAATCCGGGTTCCACAGGTGCACCGGCGGCAAGCCCTTGCCGCTCTTGGCAATCTGGGCCAACAGATCGTTGGCTTTGTCCTGCCCACTCATACGCCACTCCTCAGCGGGCTTCGACGCCCAGCAAACCCCGAGCGTAAGCTTCCATCGGGGGGCCTAGCAAATCCTCGGGCTTGGTGTCGTACAAAGTCAGCAGACCACCACGCAGGTGAATGCGTGCCGAATCGATGAGATAGCGGGTGTTGGTTTCGATCAGCATCAACTGGATAACGCCGTTGTCGATGCCGAGACGGTCAACCGCTTCCTGGTCCGACCACTCGTCAAACGTACCGATGCGGTCGTCGGCCTTGGCGAAACGGGTGTACAGCAGATAGTGCGCGCCAGCGGCCCGGGCCTCATTCATCGCGTCATCCAGACCTTCCGGGGCGCGAGCGCGGCGGACCATCGGGAAGTATTCGATAAACCCGTTGAAGGCTTCTTCGGCCACGACGTTGGACCGCGGGTAGGCACCGCCACGCGGAGCAAAGGCCCCTTGGGCGATATAGATGAACGAGTCGGGCTGCACGCGGAAGTTGTTCAACCGACGGGTCGAACTGTGATCCAGCAGCCCGGCGTCACTGAGCTCATCGTGAGCGCCTTGTGCCAGATCGCTGACGTGCATGCAGCCACTCAACGCCAGTAGAGCCAGCAGTAAAACCAGGCTACGCATGTTTATCTCCAAAGTCCGGCGACGGAAAACCGGCGAATGGCCGGTTAATGCAGCTTTTGCGCCATGTCGGAGGTGGAGACTGTCTGGCTTGCCGAATCGGTTTTACATACCGCGCTTTACTCAGCCGCCGGATCGGGCCGGGCGTCGGGTTTGGCCTCGTGCGTATGATCGATATCACGCTTGCGCTTGTTGCCCATGCGCACGCCGATGTCCATCAGGAACTGGAAGAAACCTTCCTGATCCTCGAGGACATTGCTCCAGAACGGCGAGTGGTACAACGCCACCGCGCCATGCACCAACGCCCAGGCGGCGCAGTAATGGAAATACGGCGGGACGTCTTCCAGCTTGCCTTCGGAGATCCGGCCTTTTATGAGCAAGGTCAGGTGTTCGAAGTTCGAGGCGCGGATCTTGTGCAGCTCCTCGACCAGCTCCGGGACCTGATTGCCCTTGACGACTTTCTCTTCGAGCCGGTCGAACAGGCGATAGCGCTGTGGGTCGCGCATGCGGAACTCAAAGTAGGCGCGGGACAGTGCTTCCTTGTCCTTGTCGACATCCGCCGAATGCAACAGCTCGTTCAGATCACGCTCGTAGTCGAGCATCAAGCGAAGGTAGATCTCAGCCTTGGATTTGAAATGCTTGTAGATGGTGCCTTTGCCGATACCCACGGCGTCCGCGATCATCTCGACGGTAACGCTGTCTTCGCCCTGTTCGAGGAACAGCTTGAGCGCGGTGTCGAGAATCTCCTGCTCACGGCGGCGAAACTCACGGACTTTACGAGGTTCTTTCTGCATAGGAGGGGACTGTGGATTCGGAAATCGGAAGCGGCATTATGCCTATCCCGCAGAAGAATGCACGGATCATCCGACCTGTATCCGTTTTCTGACGCATTTAGCCGTCAGCACGCAAAAAGGAAACGCACGAGGCCTTGCCAGTCTTGTTTTTTGGCGGGATGGGGTGGGCGGTCAAAAATTCGGAGCATCCGTGGAATTGCGGTATCAGCAGCGCGTCAGGTATTCCAAAACTGTTTAAAAATCGTACAGCACGCGGCTGGACGCCTGCGAATTATAGCCAATACTTATATTCGCCAACGCAGTATCTCCCCCAAGTGCCAGCGTTGGTAAGGACACCTATGGATAGCGCGTCCTTGTTTACTCCTAATGGTCTTAACCCGGATTCACCCCCCAGAACCCGGGTTTTTTTTGCCCGCGATTTGCGGAGCGTCAGGGCGTGGCAAGCATCAAAGATTGAAAGGCAGCGCCACGCTTCCGGGCGAATCAGCCCTTGACGCGTGCCAGCGGGAACAGCCGCTTGAAGTTCTCGCTGGTCTGCTCGGCAAAACGCTCGTAAGTCTCGCCACGGAGCATCGCCAGAAACTCGGCCACTTCACGCACGTACTGCGGCAGGTTGGGCTTGCCCCGATACGGGATCGGCGCCAGGTAAGGCGAGTCGGTCTCGACCAGCAGCCGGTCGGCAGGCACTTTGCTGGCGACGTCCCGCAGCGCGTCGGCGTTGCGGAAGGTGACGATGCCGGACAGCGAGATATAGAACCCCAGATCCAGCGCGGCCTTGGCCATGTCCCAGTCTTCGGTGAAGCAATGCAGCACGCCGGCCTGAGGCAGAGCGGCCTCACGCAGCAGCTCCAGTGTGTCGGCCCGGGCACCACGGGTATGGACGATTACCGGCTTGCCGGTCACGTTGGCCGCTTGCAGATGAAGCCGGAACGAGGCCTGTTGCACCTCGGCAGCCTCAGGTTCGTAGTGATAATCCAGACCGGTTTCGCCGATGGCCACTACGCGCGGATGATTCAGCTCGCCGAGCAGCCACTCCAGCGCAGGCGCCTCGCCGGGCTTGAGGTCCAGCGGGTGAATGCCGACCGAGCAGTCGACGTCGTCGTAGCGGTCGGCCAGCGCTTTTACGGCACCGGCATTTTCAGCGCTGACGCCGATGCACAGAAAATGCCCGACGCCCCGCTCTCTCGCCGCTTGCAGGGCGTTATCGAGGGAGCCGTCGTGGGCGCTGAGGTCGAGGCGGTCAAGGTGGCAATGGGAATCTACAAGCATGGCGGCGGGGGCAACTTACATCGTATGGGTAGGACGGTCGGATTTCAGAGCTCCGGCCAGGTAGTTTTCAATCATGTTGCGGGCGGTGTTGTCGCCATCGTTGAACTGCACGCCAACGCCAGCGGCGCGGTTCCCCTGAGCGCCCTTCGGCGTGATCCAGGTGACCTTGCCGGCAACCGGAATCTTTTCAGGCTCGTCCATCAGGTTGAGCAACATGAACACTTCATCGCCCAGCTTGTAGCTTTTGCTGGTGGGAATGAACAGGCCGCCGTTTTTGATGAACGGCATGTACGCGGCGTACAGGACGGACTTGTCCTTGATGGTCAGGGACAGAATGCCGTTACGTGGACCTGGACTCAGTGGCACGCTCATCTCGTTTCCTCAGGCAATGCATGATGTCATGCAGCTGGCCAGTCTAACCCTGTCCGGTCAGGCCTGCCCACTGCACCAATAATGCTTCGAGCAACAAAACCCGGTTCAGGTTCGCTTTTGACATGACCTTCTGGCGCTGCAGCAACACCCAGTCCTGAATCGCCAGCACATTGCGCTGGGACGATTTCTGCGCCAGGTACTGCACGACCTTGCGCATGTCGGTCAGGCCGAGGCCCTCTTCGTCCTGGGTCAGTTGATAGCGCAGGATCAGGCTCGACCAGTCGCAGAACCAGTCGAACAGTAACAACAACGGAATGTCTTTCCAGCCTTCGGCCAGCTGGGTTGGCGATTGCTGGCCCTTGAGCAGCTTTTTAACGCCCTCCACCACCAGCGCCCGCTGCTCATGAACGCCCTGGGCGTGCAGCTTGGCCGCGACCAATGGCGAACCGGCCGCGAGGGTCAGCAGATCGGCGCGCTCCTGCTCTGTGCAGTCGGGCAGTGCGTCGGCCAGCCAGGCGATGCTCATGGCATCGCTGGGCAGCGGACACGCCTGTTGCACGCAACGGCTCTTCACCGTAGGCAACAGCCGACTTGGCTGATGGCTGACCAGCAAGAGAATGGTGTTCCCCGAGGGCTCTTCCAGACTTTTCAGCAAGGCGTTGGCCGCGTTGATGTTCATCGCCTCGACCGGCTCGATCAGCACCACCTTGCGCCCGCCCATCTGCGCGGTCTGCACCACGAAACTGACCAAGTCGCGCACCTGATCGACCTTGATCGCCTTGTCGGCTTCTTCAGGCTCCAGCACGTAATGATCAGGGTGACTGCCGGCCGCCAGCAGCGAGCAGGATTTGCACTGACCGCAGGCTTCAAGGCCTGCCGGGCGTTGGCACAACAGCAAGTACATCAAACGCTCGGCCAGCGCCCGCTTGCCGATGCCAGCAGGGCCGTGCAGCAAATAGGCGTGCGCATGCTGCTTGCGGCCTGCCAGTTGCTGCCACAGGCCGTGCTGCCAGGGGTAAGCCTCAGCCATGCCGGCGAGCCGCCAGCAGCGCGATCAAATCGGGAACCAGTACATCAAGGGACGCTTGCACTTCAGTCAGCGGCAGCGCCGCGTCCACCAGACGATAACGCTCGGGCGCCGCGGCCGCGCGGGAAAGGTAGGTGCTGCGGACCGCATCGAAGAACGCCCGGCCCTCTTGCTCGAAGCGGTCGAGCTGACCACGGGCCGATGCGCGGGCCAGGCCGATCTCGATGGGCAGATCGAACACCAGGGTCAGATCCGGACGCAGCGCGCCCTGAACGAAATCTTCCAGCACGGCGATGCGCTCGATGGGCAGGCCTCGACCGCCTCCCTGATACGCGTACGTGGCATCGGTGAATCTATCGCAAAGCACCACAGCGCCCCGCGCCAGCGCCGGACGGATCAGAGCCGCGAGGTGTTGCGCGCGGGCGGCGAACATCAGCAGCAGCTCGGTATCGACGAACATCTGCTCGTCACCGGGCGTCAACAGCAGCTCGCGGATACGCTCGGCCAACGGCGTACCGCCAGGTTCGCGGGTCAGGACGACATCAATGCCCTCACTGCGCAGGCGTTCGGCCAGATAGTCGCGGTTGGTGCTTTTGCCCGCGCCTTCGGGGCCTTCCAGGGTAATAAACAAGCCGGTCACGGGCAGTCCTTGATCAGATTCATGGCGAGTGTGCTCGCGGTTGTCATTCGCCGGGGTCACTGGCTGGGGGCGACGGAGCTGCAGCGTCTGTCTGGGGTTTCGGCGACGGTTCGCTCGCGTCCGGCGCTGCGCCCTTACGCTCTTCAGACTTGGCCTCTTCAGGCTTGGATTCTTCAGGCTTGGACTGTGTCGCCTGCGGATCGATACGTTGCGGATCTGGCGGCTGCTCGGACGCAGGCTTGCCGACGGATTCCGCTGGCAACGCCGGTGCAGCGACAGGCGCCGGACTGGAACGGTAGTCCGCGCGACGCTTGAGCTGGAATTCCTTCACCGCCGCGTTATGCGCATCCAGATCGGCGGAGAATACGTGACTGCCGTCCCCTCTTGCCACGAAGTACAGGCTGTTGCCGGCCACCGGGTGCATCGCCGCATGGATCGCTTCACGCCCGACCATGGAGATCGGCGTTGGCGGCAATCCGGAGATGACATAGGTGTTGTACGGCGTAGGCTCTTTCAGCAACGCCCGGGTGATCTTGCCGTTGTACCGATCGCCGAGGCCGTAAATGACGGTCGGATCGGTCTGCAGCAACATGCCCTGTTGCAAGCGACGCACGAACACGCCGGCAATCTGGCCGCGTTCCTGGGGCACGCCGGTTTCCTTCTCCACCAGCGACGCCATGATCAGCGCCTGATAAGGATCGCTGTACGGCACCTCGGCGGCGCGCTTCTCCCATTCCTCCTGAAGCACTTCATCCAGACGGTTGTAAGCTTGCTTGAGCAGCTCGACGTCGGTCATGCCGCGCACATAGCGATAGGTGTCGGGGAAAAACCGGCCTTCGGGGAACACGTCCGGATGCCCCAGCTTCGCCATCAACTCGGTGTCGCTGAGGTCGCTCGCCGTTTGCTCAAGCTTGACCTGCTTGCCCAACGCCGCGCGCACCTGACGGAATGTCCAGCCCTCCACCAGGGTGACGCTGTACTGAACCACTTCACCTTTTTGCCAGAGGTCGAGCAGAGACTCGGCGTTCATGCCGGGCGCCATGCGGTATTCGCCGCTGTGCAGCGACTGACTCTGCAGATTGAAGCGCCAGTACAGCCGCAGCCAGAACGCATCCTTGATGACGCCGTCGGCTTGCAGCCGATTCAGCACGCCGGTCGGCGACGAGCCCGACGGCACATCCAGAAGTTGTTCCTGGGTCAGATTGAGGGTCTGGTGCAGCGCGCTGTTCTGCTGCCAATAAGCCACACCCAGCAACAGCCCCGCCAGAACCACACCTGTTTCCAGCAAGACGAGTAATTTTCGGATCACGAATCAGATATCCAGAAGCCCGCGAACAAGGTGTTGGAGTTTACGGGTCAGCGGCCCAACCGGCCAGTTCAGATGCTCGACGCCACGCACGGGCCAGATGCCGTATACGCTGTTGCAGACAAATACCTCATCGGCTTTTTGCAGGTCGGACATCTGCAGCTCCAGCTCGCGGGCTGGCATGTTCTCCCGCTCCGCCAGCGCCAAAATCTCGGCCCGCATCACACCGGCTACGCCACAGCGCCGCAGGTCCGGCGTCAGCAACACCCCGCCCTTGACCATAAACAGATTGCTGTAGACAGCTTCGACGATGCGCCCCGACACGTCCCGCATCAACCCTTCGGCGTAGTCGGCACTTTGCCATTCCCCACGGGCCATCACTTGCTCAAGACGATTAAGGTGCTTGAGCCCTGCCAACAGCGGCTGCTCGGCGAGACGGGTCTGACAGGCGAACAGTTTGATGCCCTGCTCTGCATGACTTTCAGGGTAAGCCGGCAGCGGACCTGCCTGGAGGATGCGTCGCGGCAGCGCGTCAGAAACGGGCGCATAGCCACGCACGCCGTCGCCCCGGGTGACGATGAGCTTCATCACGCCTTCACCCAATTGAGCGGCGAAGCGCCAGCACTCCTCCTCGACCAGCGCCAGATCGAGATTCAACGCAAGGCGCTGCGCACCCAGTGCCAGACGCTGCAAATGACGCTGGAAGAGCAATGGCTGTCCGGCCTTGACGAGGACGGTCTCGAAGAGACCATCGCCGTACGCCAACCCCCGATCCTTGACGGCTAGGGAGTCAGCTGAAAGGCCATCGATCCAGCTCACGGTCATTCGGCGTACCGGCGGAAGACCAGCGAGCCGTTGGTGCCACCGAAACCGAAGGAGTTGGAGATCACCACGTCGATCGGCATTTTGCGCGGCTCATGGGGAACGAAGTCCAGGTCGCAGCCTTCGTCCGGCTCGTCCAGGTTGATCGTCGGTGGCGCTACCTGATCCTTGATCGCCAGCACACTGAAAATCGCCTCGATTGCACCGGCGGCGCCCAGCAGATGGCCCGTCATCGACTTGGTCGAACTGACGGCCAGCTTGTAGGCGTGCTCGCCGAACACCTTCTTGATGGCGCTGACTTCAGCCAGATCGCCCGCAGGCGTCGAGGTGCCGTGGGCGTTGATGTATTGCACGTCTTCGGGACGGATCTTGGCATCGCGCAGGGCATTGGTGATACAGCGCGCAGCACCGGCGCCGTCATCGGGCGGCGAGGTCATGTGGAACGCGTCGCCGCTCATGCCGAAGCCGATCAGCTCGGCATAAATGGTCGCGCCACGCGCTTTGGCGTGCTCGAGTTCTTCGAGGACCATGGCGCCAGCACCGTTGGACAACACGAACCCGTCGCGGCCCTTGTCCCACGGACGGCTGGCGCGCTCAGGCTCATCGTTGCGGGTAGACAGCGCGCGCGAGGCGCCAAAGCCGCCCATGCCCAGACCGCAGGCCGCCATTTCAGCGCCGCCGGCAATCATCACGTCGGCTTCGTCGTAGGCGATGTTGCGCGCGGCCATGCCGATGCAGTGCGTGCTCGTCGTGCACGCGGTGGCGATCGCGTAGTTGGGGCCCTGTGCGCCGAGATGGATCGACAGGAACCCGGAAATCATGTTGATGATCGACCCCGGCACGAAGAACGGGGAGATCTTGCCTGGGCCCTGCTCATGCATCAGCCGGCTGGTGTTCTCGATATTGGTGAGGCCCCCGATGCCCGATCCCATCGCTACGCCAACGCGCTCGCGATTGGTGTCGTCGATCTTGATACCGGAATTGCGCACGGCCTGAAAGCTGGCAGCCAGCCCGTACTGGATGAACAGGTCGAGTCTGCGGGCCTCTTTGGCCGACAGGTATTCCTCGACGTTGAATCCCTTCACCGAGCCGCCAAAGCGGGTGGTGTATTGGGACAGGTCCGTGTGTTCGATAGGCCCAATGCCACTCTGGCCAGCCAGAATGCCTTGCCAGGTGCTCGGCACATCCGTGCCCAAAGGCGTCAGCATACCCATACCGGTGACCACGACGCGTCTACGCGACACAGGACTCTCCTTTCTTCTATTGATGAAACGCTGCCCTATTCAAAGAAAAAACCGCACGCCAGGGGCAGTGCGGTTTCTCCAGGACAGCAAGCTACGATTACAAAATCTTACGCCTGGTGGGCAGTAACGTAATCGATAGCCGCTTGAACAGTGGTGATCTTCTCGGCTTCTTCGTCAGGGATTTCGGTCTCGAATTCCTCTTCCAGAGCCATTACCAGCTCAACGGTATCAAGGGAGTCGGCACCCAGGTCTTCAACGAAAGAAGCACTGTTGGTGACTTCCTCTTCCTTGACGCCAAGTTGTTCGGCAACGATTTTCTTGACGCGCTCTTCGATGGTGCTCATACCGTGTTTTAACTCCTAGTGGACAAATTCAGGCAGCTGGCCGATGGGTAAGTGTATAGAAGAGGTTTTGCGCATTTCAAGCTAAACGCAATTCCCGCTACGCCCAACAGCTCTCTGCCCCTTAAAAGATTTCAGCTTTATAACGGATTTTAGACAGCCCGTATGACATTTTTTCGATACGACCGGTCACATGTACATGCCGCCGTTAACGGGGATTGTAGCCCCGGTAACGTAGCCTGCACCTTCTGAGGCAAGAAAAGCGACAACATGCGCGATCTCTTCTGCCTGCCCCAGTCGGCCCAGAGGAATCTGTGCCGTCAGGGAATCACGCTGTGCTTCCGGCAGCTCGCGCGTCATGTCGGTGTCGATGAAACCCGGCGTTACCGAGTTGACCGTCACTGCGCGCGACCCGACTTCACGTGCCAGGGCACGGCTGAAGCCTTCCAGACCCGCCTTGGCGGCTGCGTAGTTTACTTGACCTGCGTTGCCCATGGCACCCACCACCGAACCAATGCTGATGATCCGGCCCCAACGCGCCTTGGTCATCCCGCGCAGAACGCCCTTGGACAGGCGAAACAGGCTGTTCAGGTTGGTGTTGATGACATCATGCCACTCGTCATCCTTCATCCGCATGATCAGGTTGTCACGCGTGATCCCGGCGTTGTTGACCAGGATCAACGGCGCTCCGACGCGCTCGGTGATCTGCGCCAGAACACTGGTAACGGACTCGTTATTGCCTACGTCCAGCGCCAGGCCGAAACCTTCGATGCCGTTTTCCTTGAAATAAGCGGTGATCTTCTCGGCGCCGGCCTCGGACGTCGCCGTGCCTACGACAATGGCGCCGTTACGACCCAGTTCAAGGGCGATCGCCCGGCCAATGCCACGGCTCGCGCCGGTGACAAGTGCAACTTTACCCTGACTCATGCAGGCGTCTCCTAATCAGGCCAGCGCCGCACGAGCGGCGGCGAAGGCGTCTGGGGTATTGAGGTTGTGGGTGGCCACGCCATCGGCGCAACGCTTGTTCAATCCAGCGAGGACCTTGCCCGGGCCGCACTCGACCAGTTGCAGGGCGCCCTGGGCGGCCAGCGTCTGGATCGATTCGACCCAACGTACCGGCTTGTAGAGCTGCTGCAGCAGATCGGCTTTCAGCGTCTCGAGGTCGGAGACGACACTGGCGGTGACGTTCTGCACCAGCGGGATCTGCGGGACCTGCCAGTCAATGGCTGCGATCGCCTCAGCGAAGCGTTCCGCCGCCGGGCGCATCAGCTCGCAATGGGAAGGCACGCTGACCGGCAGCGGCAAGGCACGCTTGGCGCCTTTGGCCTTGCACACTTCGATGGCACGCTCCACGGCGGCCTTGGCACCGGCTATCACGACTTGTCCGGGCGAATTGAAATTCACCGCGCTGACCACATCGCCCTGAGCGGCTTCGGCACAGGCATCAATAACCACCGCATCGTCCAGACCCAGAATGGCCGCCATGCCGCCCTGCCCCGCAGGCACGGCGTCCTGCATCAACTGACCACGGCGCTCGACCAGCTTCACCGCGTCTGTGAGGGTCAGGCTGCCGGCCGCAACCAGCGCGCTGTACTCACCCAGACTGTGACCGGCGACATACGCCGGGCGCACGCCGCCTTCCGCCAGCCACAGACGCCACAAGGCGATCGATGCGGTGAGGATGGCAGGTTGGGTTTTATCGGTCTGGTTGAGGCTCTCTTCAGGGCCCTGCTGGGTCAACGCCCAGAGGTCGTAGCCCAGAGCGGCGGAAGCCTCTTTGAACGTCTCCAGCACCAGCGGATGCTGCGCGCCCAGCTCGGCCAGCATGCCGAGGGACTGCGAGCCCTGGCCCGGAAAGACAAATGCGACGGAAGCAGACATTAACAAGCCCCTGATTATTCTCGTCAAAATGAGCGTCCGGCGGGCCGAACGCGAGGTAATTCAATGTGTTGCGATGGACAGTTGGATGACCATGCGGTCACAGGCGTCACATTCTAGCCCAAGACGCCCGTCGAAGCCTTAAAGCAGATCGTCCAGACGACCGCGCAAGCGCTGCGGCAGGTTTTCCTGAATCTCGATCAGCGCCCGCTGTATCGCGCTCTGGAACCCCTGCGCATCGGCGGAGCCGTGGCTCTTTACCACGATGCCCTGCAGACCGAGAAAGCTGGCGCCGTTGTGCCGCGCCGGGGCCAGATCGGCCTTGAGCCTGCCGAGTACAGGCCTTGCCATCAAACCCACCAGCCGCGACAGCACGTTGCGGCGAAACAGCCGCTCGATGCGCTCGCCAATCATCATTGCCAGGCCTTCGCTGGACTTCAGCAGCACATTGCCGACGAAGCCATCGCAGACCACGACATCTGCCTCACCCCGATACAACCCATCGCCTTCGACGAAGCCGATGTAATTCAGCCCAGGTGCAGCCTGTAGCAGACTGGCCGCCAGCTTGACCTGCTGATTGCCCTTGATGTCTTCGGTACCGACGTTCAGCAGTGCGACTCTGGGTCGCACCACACCCAGCGCCTCCGCCGCTACCGAACCCATCACGGCGAACTGATAAAGATGCTCGGCGGTGCAATCCACGTTCGCGCCCAGATCCAGCAACTGGCAATAACCGCCCTGCGTCGGAATCGCAGCCACCATGGCTGGGCGGTCGATGCCCGGCAGGGTTTTCAGCACGAATCGGGACAGCGCCATCAAGGCACCGGTATTACCTGCGCTGACGCAGGCATGGACCTTGCCCTCAGCGAGAAGCCCCAACGCAACACGCATCGACGAATCAGGCTTGCCACGCAAGGCCTGGGACGGACGCTCATCCATGGTGATGATTTCACTGGCGTGCACGACGTGCAGGCGCGAGCGATCGACACCAGAGTGGCGTGCGATGAGTTCTTCAAGAAGGGAGGATTGACCGACGAGGGTCAGGTGTAACGAGGGAGTAGCAAGCAGGCAGGCAATGCTGGCCTGAACAATGTTGCGGGGACCGAAGTCCCCGCCCATTGCGTCGATCGCGATGACCGGAGCAGACAAGAAATTACTCGTCAGCGCCCTTGTCGATCACTTTACGGCCACGGTATACGCCTTCTGGCGATACGTGGTGACGCAGGTGAACTTCACCGGTGGTTTTTTCTACAGACAGAGTGCTAGCCTCGAGAGCGTCGTGGGAACGACGCATGTCACGGGCAGAGCGGGATTTTTTGTTCTGCTGAACAGCCATAATTGATTAACTCCTAAACGTTTGGGTCACGCTTTAACTGCGCCAATACACTGAACGGGTTGGACCGCGTTACCTCGTCCTCGCTCGGCTCGGACTCATTAAGGTCCGCCGGCGGCTGGCATTCTTTCGGATCATGAGTTGGAACAATGGGCAAGGCGAGCAGAAGCTCATCCTCGATCAAAGCCAGCAGATCCATGGGATCTTCGCCGAGTTCCAGCACGTCATAGCCTTTCGGCAACGACTGGGTGTTTGCACCCTCCTTCACCACCGCATAACTGCATTCGCTGTGGATCGGAAAGGTGACCAGCTCAAGACAACGCTGGCAAACCATTTTGACTTCGACGTCAATTTCACTGTGGATAACCACAGCTCGCTGCTCGTCTCGCTCAAAAACGAATTTCGCCTGCACCGTACCGAGATTGTCAGCAAGCGGGTCGCAGAGTCTCTCCAAATCAGCCAGCAGCATCTCTCCCTGAAGAGTAGTGCCACGATCAGCTAATTTGCGCGGGTCAACGTGAGGTGGAATCGGGTCATTCAACATAGGCGCAGCATTCTAGGGACGACCCTTGCGACTGTCAAAGGAAATTCAGGCCTGTTCGCCACCGGAGCCGCTGATTACACTCGACTTTCATGTTACGGAGCCACCCATGCTGCCTCTTCTCCTTGCTTCCAGCTCTCCCTATCGCCGCGAATTGCTCGACCGCCTGCGATTGCCATTCGTCTGCGCGTCGCCCGACATCGATGAAAGCCGTCGGCCAAACGAGCCGGCAATCGACCTTGTCACCCGCCTGGCGCGCGAGAAAGCCATGGCACTGGCCGAACAATTCCCCGACCACCTGATTATCGGCTCGGACCAGGTGGCAGTGCTCGGCGAGCAGATCCTCGGCAAACCGCATACGTTCGAGCGTGCGCTGGAGCAGTTGAAGGCGAGCAGCAGCAACAGTGTCACCTTCCTCACCGGCCTTGCGCTCTTCAACAGCCACACAGGTCAGTGCCAAGTCGATTGCGTGCCCTTCACCGTGCACATGCGCCAACTGGACGACACTCGCATCAGCCGCTACCTCCGCGCCGAGCAACCCTACGACTGCGCAGGCAGTTTCAAGGCCGAGGGACTGGGCGTCAGCCTGTTCCGCAGCACTGAAGGCCCGGATGCGACCAGTCTGATCGGCCTTCCTTTAATACGCCTGGTAGACATGCTGATGAACGAAGGCATCGAGTTACCGTAATGCAGATGCGAAAAGCCCGACCAATGGCCGGGCTTCTCATCACACATCAAGACTGTAACGATCAGCGCAGGGACGGCCCGTTGAAGCCTGCCCACATCGCGATCTGCTCGGCGACGCTGGCGCCCATCTTTTTAGAGAAACGATCGAACGGCGACTCTTTAACCGTGTAATCGACCATCTCCTTCTCGCCGATGATATCTCGCGCCACGTAGCTGGCGCTGCCTAGCCCATCGACCAGACCCAGGCCCACTGCCTGCTCACCCGTCCAGACCAGACCCGAGAACAACTCCGGATGGTCCTTATCTTTCAGGCGGTCACCGCGACCCGCCTTCACGCTGGCGATGAACTGCTTGTGGGTGGTGTCCAGAACACCCTGCCAGAACGCAGTCTCGTCAGGCTTTGGCGGCTGGAACGGGTCAAGGAATGCCTTGTGCTCGCCCGAGGTATAGGTACGACGGTCAACACCGAGCTTTTCCATCGTGCCGACGAAACCGAAACCGGCCGCGGTGACACCGATCGAACCCACCAGACTGGCTTTGTCCGCGTAGATCTGGTCGGCGGCGCTGGCGATGTAATACGCACCGGACGCTCCGAGATCAGTGATCACTGCATACACCTTGATGTCCGGCTTCTGCGCACGCAGACGGCGGATTTCATCGTAGATATAGCCGGACTGCACCGGACTGCCGCCCGGGCTGTTGATGCGCAGAATCACGCCCTTGGTTTTTTCGTCTTCGAACGCTGCCCGCAGACTGCCAACGATGTTGTCGGCACTCGCGGCCTCGGTGTCAGCGATCATGCCCTTCACTTCGATCAGCGCGGTGTGGCTGGTGCTGCGTGAACCGCCCTTGCCGAAATCCATCAGCGGCGAGAACAACGCCAGCGCGCCGAACAGATAAAGAAAGGTCAGGGATTTGAAGAAGATCCCCCAGCGCCGCGACCGGCGCTGCTCCTGCACGCTGGCGAGCAGGGTCTTTTCCAGCAGTTTCCAGCTTTTTGCATCCCCTGCGTCATCGCGCTCTGGCGAAGACGGAGACTTCCATTCGTCCGACATAGATCATTTACCCCAACAACGAAGTTTCAGCAGTCCGCGCACCCAACCAGGTGCGCAATTCGGAAAAGTGCTCGATCGCCAGACGCGGCTGGTACTGAAGCAGAGAGCCTAGCGTTTGCGCGCCGTACCCGACAGCCACTGAATCCATTCCGGCGTTACGTGCCATCAACAGATCGAATGAAGCATCGCCAACCATCAGGGCCCTTTCAGGCCTGACGCCGCAATGTTGCAGGATTTCATTGAGCATCAGCGGATCAGGCTTGCTGGCCGTTTCGTCCGCTGCGCGCGTGGCGTCGAAGAAGTCGCCCCAGCCATGGGCCTTGAGGACACGATCCAGACCCCGCCGGGCCTTGCCGGTGGCGACCGCCAGACGATAACCCTCGGCACGGAACGCCTCCAGCGACTCACGGACACTTTCGAAAAGCTTCGACGGCTCGACGTCCATCGCCATGTAATGGTCGGCGTAGTGTTGCCGGAAATCGATCAGGTCGCTGTCAGTGATGTCCGGGTACAACGTGCGAATCGCCTCCGGCAAGCCCAGACCAATGATGCCCTTGATTGCTTCATCATCACGGACCGGGCGAAAGGCAAGCTGCGCGGCGGCCTGCATCGCATCGACGATACGACCGACGGAATCGGACAGCGTGCCGTCCCAGTCGAAGATCAGCAGTTCGTAATCAGGGCGCAAGCAGCAGTCGCTCCACGGTCTTGGCCCACATCTCGTCGACGGGCGCTTCGAGTTTCAACTCGCCGCCATCCGGCAGCGGCACGGTCAGGGCATACGCATGGAGGAACAGGCGCTTGCCGCCGAGGTCACGGATCTCGCGACTGAAATCCTCATCACCGTACTTGGGGTCACCGGCAATGCAGTGACCGGCATGCAAGGCATGCACGCGAATCTGGTGGGTGCGGCCGGTGATGGGCCGGGCTTCGACCATGGTGGCGAAGTCTCCGAAGCGGCGCAGGACCTTGAACAGGGTAAGCGCCTCCTTGCCCTCTTCGTTGACCTCGACCATGCGCTCGCCGGAGCGAAGGTTGCTTTTGAGCAACGGCGCACGGACCTGCTTCTGCGCGGTCGGCCAGTTGCCACGGACCAGCGCCATGTAGCGCTTGTCGACGCCGTCGCCGCGCAACTGCTCATGCAGGTGACGCAACATGCTGCGTTTCTTGGCGATCATCAACAGCCCGGAGGTGTCACGGTCCAGGCGGTGGACCAGCTCCAGCTCCTTGGCGTCGGGACGCAGCTGACGAAAGGCTTCGATGACGCCAAAGCTCAATCCGCTGCCGCCGTGAACCGCGATGCCAGCGGGCTTGTTGAGGACGATCAGGCCTTTGTCTTCGTGGACAATGGCGGCTTCAAGACGCTGCAGCAAACCCTGGGCAACCGGCACAGGCTCGTCGCGCTCAGGCACGCGAACGGGCGGCACGCGCACGACATCGCCCGACTGAAGCTTGTACTCGGGCTTGATCCGGCCCTTGTTCACACGCACTTCGCCCTTGCGCAAAATGCGGTAAATCAAGGTCTTGGGAACGCCCTTGAGGTACGTGATCAGAAAGTTATCGATGCGTTGACCGGCAAATTCCGGCGCAACCTCTACCAGCCGGACGCCGGGGGTTGGGGGGGTGATATTTGTCATGGCGCAAATCATAACAATTTTTTATGGATTTGAAGCACTTAATGATTGCTGCTATAGTCGCGAACGCCGCCAAAAGCGGCCTGGACAGCGGACAAACGGTATGACAACCGGCCCTGCCCAACGCAATTCACGAGGGCGCGAGGCCGTCCTACGGGGCTTTCGGTGACAACGGAAGATATGCAAGCGTAACGAGCGCAGGTGACATGAGGCCTGAAACAAGCCCGATCGCAGAGTGAGTCACTCGCCATCGAGGCCCACGTTCAAGGCCAGTTCACAAAGTGCAGTCGCTGGCAGTCGCTCCGGGCGAATGCTTCGGAAACCACGCCTTATTTGAGCCATGACGCGCGAACTTCCCATGGAAGATTGCGATAAATGCAACCCGCTGCGGATTCAGCGCGCGGCAGCACCCGAATTATCAGGGATACGTGTGGGGTGGAGACGCACAACCGTCGGACTGTGTAGCACAAGGCTTTATTCAAGACGCTTCATATCGTCCGCTACCGATGGTTGATTCCTCCTCCTGACAAAGCTTTTGCTGACAGGGTGTCATTTGTCACCACAGCAAGCAGGAACGTCGTCGCGACTCGGCCCCGCTGGCCGAACCTCGTTAGACACTGGAGTGTTCAAGCACTCCTGACGTGCCCTGACACCGACCGTGAGAAGTCGTGTGTGCCGAACGCCGTTTCCGGCAGCCCGGAAACCGACGGTACTACATGAAAAGAATGCTGATTAACGCAACTCAACCCGAAGAGTTGCGTGTTGCGCTGGTAGACGGCCAGCGCCTCTACGACCTGGACATCGAATCCGGGGCCCGCGAACAGAAGAAGGCCAACATCTATAAAGGCCGGATCACGCGTATCGAACCCAGCCTTGAAGCCGCGTTTGTCGACTTCGGCTCCGAGCGTCACGGCTTTCTGCCGCTGAAAGAAATCTCCCGCGAATACTTCAAGAAGTCGCCTGAAGGCCGCGTCAACATCAAGGACGTCCTGAGCGAAGGCCAGGAAGTCATCGTTCAGGTCGAGAAAGAAGAGCGTGGCAACAAGGGCGCGGCCCTGACCACGTTCATCAGCCTCGCAGGCCGTTACCTGGTCCTGATGCCGAACAACCCGCGCGCCGGCGGCATCTCGCGTCGTATCGAAGGCGAAGAGCGCAATGAACTGCGTGAAGCGCTGAACGGCCTCATCGCCCCTGCCGACATGGGGCTGATCGTTCGTACTGCCGGTCTTGGCCGCAGCAGCGAAGAAATGCAGTGGGACCTCGATTACCTGCTGCAGCTGTGGACCGCGATCAAAGAGGCCTCCCTCGACCGCTCCGCGCCGTTCCTGATCTATCAGGAAAGCAACGTCATCATTCGCGCCATCCGCGACTATCTGCGCCAGGACATCGGCGAAGTGCTGATCGACAGCGTCGAAGCCCAGGAAGAAGCGCTGACGTTCATTCGTCAGGTGATGCCGCAGTACGCCAGCAAGATCAAACTCTACGAAGACAGCGTTCCGCTGTTCAACCGTTTCCAGATCGAAAGCCAGATCGAAACCGCCTTCCAGCGCGTCGTCGAACTGCCTTCCGGTGGCTCCATCGTCATCGATCCGACCGAAGCCCTGGTGTCCATCGACATCAACTCGGCGCGCGCCACCAAAGGCAGCGACATCGAAGAGACCGCCCTGCAGACCAACCTTGAAGCGGCTGAGGAAATCGCCCGTCAACTGCGTCTGCGCGACATCGGCGGCCTGATCGTCATCGACTTCATCGACATGACCCCGGCCAAGAACCAGCGCGCCGTGGAAGAAAAGGTCCGTGAAAGCCTCGAGGCCGACCGCGCCCGCGTTCAGGTCGGTCGCATCTCGCGCTTCGGCCTGCTGGAAATGTCCCGTCAGCGTCTGCGTCCCTCCCTGGGCGAGAGCAGCGGCATTGTCTGCCCGCGTTGCAACGGCACCGGCATCATCCGTGACGTTGAATCGCTGTCGCTGGCCATCCTGCGCCTGATCGAAGAAGAAGCGCTGAAAGACCGCACTGCCGAAGTGCGTGCTCAAGTGCCGATCCCGGTCGCTGCGTTCCTGCTCAACGAAAAACGCAACTCGATCACCAAGATCGAACTGCGCACCCGCGCGCGCATCATCATCCTGCCGAACGACCATCTCGAGACGCCGCACTTCGAAGTGCAGCGTCTGCGTGATGACAGTCCGGAAGCTCACAGCCTGCAGACCAGCTATGAAATCGCTGCCGCTGCTGCTGAAGTGGAAGAAGTGGCACCGCCTGCCGCCGCTACCCGCACCCTGGTTCGCCAGGAAGCGGCAGTCAAGACCGCCCCGGCCCGCGCCAATGCACCGGTTCCGGTTGAAGCCGCTGCGCCGGTTGCCGCTGCCCCCGCACCGGTCGCCCACGAGCCAAGCCTGTTCAAAGGTCTGGTGAAATCGCTGGTCAGCCTGTTCGCTTCCAAGGAAGAGCCTGCTCCCGCGCCTGCCGCCGTGGTCGAAAAACCGGCTGCCGAGCGTCCTGCGCGCAACGACGAGCGCCGTAATGGCCGTCAGCAGAGCCGCAGCCGTAACGGTCGCCGTGACGAGGAACGCAAGCCGCGTGAAGAACGTGCGCCGCGTGCCGATCGCGAAGAACGCGCACCTCGTGAAGAACGTGCCCCACGTGAGGAGCGCGCGCCTCGTGAAGAGCGTGCAGCGCGCGAGCCGCGTGAAACCCGTGACGAAACCACTGCACCACGCGAAGAGCGTCCGGCCCGTGCGCCACGCGAAGAGCGTCAACCACGTACCTCGCGCGAAGACCGCAAGCCTCGTGAAGAGCGTGTGCGTGAACTGCGTGAGCCGATCGATGCCGCTCCGGCTGTCAATCTGCCCCGCGAAGAACGCCCTGAGCGCGCCCCGCGTGAAGAGCGTCAGCCACGTGCGCCGCGTGAAGAGCGCCAACCACGCGCTGAACAGGCTCCTGTTGCTGTCGAAGACGAAACCCTGCTGACCACCGAAGAGCAACAGGATGACAACCAGGAGCACGCCGAAGGCGATCGCCCTCGTCGTCGTTCACGCGGTCAGCGTCGTCGCAGCAACCGTCGCGAGCGTCAGCGTGATGCCAACGGCAATGAAATCGAAGGCAGCGAAGGCGTTGAGGGTTCAGAAGGTTCTGAAGCCATTAACGGCGAAGGCAACGAGCACGGTCATGAGTCCCATGACGAAGTGCACGCGAACGCCGACCGCGGCAATGTCGCCGCCAGTGCAAGCGTTGCTGCCGTAGCGGAGCGCGTTATCAGCGCCACTGCCGAAGCCGATGCCCACCGCCAGGCTGAACGCGCCACCGCATCGGTTGACGCAAGCGCGACTGACGCTGCACCGGCCGCTCAGGCTTTCGAAGCAGCGCCAGAAGCACCGGTCGTCGAGGCCCCTGCGCCTGAAGCCAAGCGTTCGGTGATGCCGGAAGTTGAAGTGGCCACATTCGACGCCTCGCTGAGCCCGTTCGAACGTCAGGTGAAAGCAGCTGCTGAAGCCGAATCGAACGACGCGCCAGCCAGTGCCGAGATCCCGGTCGCTGTTGACGTGCCCGCGTTCATGGAAGCTCCGGCTTCTGCACCGGTCCACGAGGTCGTTGAAGTGGCCGTCGCTGAGCCGGTTCACGTCGTGGAGCCTGTTGAGGCGGCAGAGCCTGTCAAAGCACCTGAGCTCGTTCAGATTACTGAACCTGCACAAGCTGCAGAGCCCGTGCAGGCCAAGGCCTCGGAAATCGATGCGCCGACAGTGGTTGAACCGGCTGCCCAACAGCCTGTAGCGGCTGAACCGGTCATCGCGCCAGCCGTCGAAGCGCCAGCTCAGACCGCAGCACCGGAAATCGTCGCCGCACCAGTGGCGGTCGAAACTCCTCAGGCGCCGGTTGCAGAACCTGTGACTGAAGAGACGCCAGCGCTTCCGGTTGCCAGCAATGGCCGTGCACCGAACGATCCTCGTGAAGTTCGCCGCCGTCGTCTGGAAGCCGAGCGTCAGCAGAAAGAGGCGCAAGCCTCGGATGAGCCTAAGCCGCTCGTTTAATCGCCGGTAAATGAAAAGCCCCACCTGTGTGAGCAGGTGGGGCTTTTTTATGCCTGGCGTTTAGGAGTGTGGAAGTTAGCGCGGTTGGGCTTGACTGAGATCAGCGCGGTTTAAAGGTCAACGCAGCAGGCACGTCTACATCCCACAACACACCCGGGTCGTCGACCTCGACCTCCTTGATCCGCGCGCCCTGGAAAAGCCGCTTGGCGCCCTTCTCCCCAGCCAGTGCCATGAGCGCTGGCCCGAACGCACGACCAAAAGCGACAGGATGCCCATACCGTCCGCCATGGACCGGCACGCTGATGGCGTCGTCCTCCACCGAACGCGTTAAGCGCTCGAGTGTGTCCACATGAATGAAGGGCATGTCGCCCAAGGCAATCAACCAGCCGCGATGGGCGGGCTCGGCCGAGACGGCAGCGGCGATGCTGTCGCCCATGCCGGGGGAATCCAGCACCACCACTTCATAGCCATGGCGCAGGCCCAACTCGGCAACGCTGCAGTAGGCGGATCGGGTCAGCAGGACGGTTTTGTCGGCGAAGGGTTTTACGTTGGCGAGCACCTGTTCCAGCACCGATCGCTCCATGCCATCACGCCCGACGCATTGCGCGAGCAGTTTGTTGCGGTGGTGCCCGGCAACCGCTCGGTAACGGCTGCCGAGGCCCGCCGCCAGCACGATGGCACACAGGGTGTCACTCATGTTGAACCCTCATGGGATACACGCTGACTGAAGCTCAGCCGGGGAAAGGCGATCCCCGGTTCTTGCTCAATACAGATTGGGTTCCATTTCCAGCGCAACGCCAAAGCGTTCGAGAATGTCCGCCTGGATCCGCTGCGCAAGGCCGAGCAATTGCCCGCCGGACGCCTCGCCATAGTTGACCAGCACCAACGACTGCAGCGCGTGAACGCCAGCGTCGCCGTCACGAAAGCCCTTCCAGCCCGCCTGCTCGATCAACCAGCCGGCCGCCAGCTTTACCTGACCATCGGCCTGAGGGTAGCCGACCACGCCAGGATGGGTGAGCTTGATGGCAGCAACACGCTCGGCGGACACCAGCGGGTTCTTGAAGAAGCTCCCGGCATTGCCCAGCGTCGCGGGGTCCGGCAGTTTTTCGCTGCGAATGGCGCAGATCGCCCGGCTTACGTGCATCGGCGAAGGCTGTTTGATGCCTTGCTCTTCCAGGCGCTGACGCACCGGACCGTAATCGAGATGAAGGTTGGCCGAATAGCTGAGCTTGAAGCGAACCCGCAGGATCAGCCAGCGATTTGGCTGATGCTTGAACAGGCTGTCCCGATAACCGAACTCGCAGTCGGCCAGGGCAAATTCCCGCAACTCGCCGCTGTGTCGGTCGATCGCCGTGAGACTGTGGAAAACATCCTTGAGCTCAACGCCGTAAGCGCCGATGTTTTGCATCGGTGCAGCGCCGACGGTACCGGGGATCAGGCTGAGGTTTTCCAGCCCGGCCAACCCCTGGGCGAGCGTGTCCAGCACGAAAGGATGCCAGGGCTCGCCCGCCTCCGCTTCGACAATGGCGCCGTCGCAATCCTCTTGAACGATGCGGATGCCACGGTTGGCCATGCGCAACACGAGGGCATCGACATCACGGGTCAGCAGCAAGTTACTGCCGCCGCCGATGACCATCAACGGCACGTCGTGGCTGGCCGAATACGCGAGGGCCTCGCGAACGTCGTCGTCGTTGAATGCCTCGGCAAAACGCCGGGCATGCACATTCACGCCGAACGTGTTGTAGGCTTTGAGAGACACCTCGTGTTGCACATTCAGCGTCATGGGTGCATCCGCGAAAACAGTGGAAGAATGACCAGAGCCATGCTCATCAAACCTCCAGCAGACGACGAACGCGTTCCAGGTCTTCAGCGGTGTCTACGCCGGCCGGGGGCGCCTCAAGGGCGTCGGCCACATGAATGCGCACGCCGTGCCAGAGTGCACGCAACTGCTCGAGGTTTTCGGTGTTTTCCAGCCAGCATGGGCCCCAGCTGACGAAGTCGTGGAGGAACCCGGCGCGGTAAGCATAAATGCCGATATGGCGGCGATACGGCACGCCTTGCGGCAGCTCGTCGCGGGTCTTCGCGAGCGCATCGCGAGCCCAGGGCAGCGGCGCGCGGCTGAAGGTCAGCGCCAGGCCATTGAGGTCCGAGCAGACCTTGACCACATTGGGGTTGAACAGCGATGCCACGTCCTCGATCGGCTCGGCGAGGGTCGACATGCGCGCTTCAGGGTGCGCGGCGAGATTATCGGCGACCTGATCGATCACGGCGGGCGGGATCATCGGTTCGTCACCCTGGACGTTGACCACGATGGCGTCGTCGGCCAAACCCAGCTTGGCGGCGACTTCCGCCAGGCGGTCGGTGCCGGAGTTGTGATCGTCGCGGGTCATCAGCACTTCGGCGCCGAAGGCCTGGCAAGCCTCAACGATGCGCTGATCATCGGTGGCAACCACCACACGCTCTGCGCTGCTCTTTCGCGCCTGTTCCCAGACGTGCTGGATCATCGGCTTGCCGGCGATGGTTTTCAGCGGCTTGCCCGGAAAGCGACTCGAACCGTAGCGCGCCGGAATGACAACGGTAAACGCTGCGGTCATTTGTCCAGACGCTCGTCGGTGGTGAGGGTCCGCGCTTCGCTTTCCAGCATTACCGGGATGCCGTCGCGAATCGGATAGGCAAGACCGGCGCCTTTGCTGATCAGCTCGGTTTTGTCGGCGCTGAGCTTGAGCGGACCCTTGCAGATCGGGCAGGCAAGAATGTCGAGCAATTTGGTGTCCATAAGAAATCCTGAGCGAGTCATGGCAAAAGACGGGTTAACTGCGAATCGAACCAACTGACGAACGCCGGCGAAGGCACGGCTTCCACGGCCAGGTACCACCAGTCCGGTGCGGCGAAGGATGCGCATTTGACGGCGTCCTTCTCGGTCATGACCACGGGCAATGCCGGGGTGAACGACAGTGCCTGGGCACTGAACACGGCGTGGTCGGCGAACGCATGTGGAACAGGCCGCCAGTGTAGTCCTTCGAGGGTGTTGAAGAAACGTTGCGGATTACCGATCCCGGCCACCGCATGGACCTGCTGCCCGGGCGGGAAATGATCGACCGGCCGGCGTTCACCGGTCACCAGGTTGACCAGCGCGGAGGGCTTGAGCTGAAACGCAAAGCCGTCGTCGCGATCCGCGGCCGCGCCGTTGTACAGTAGCGCATCCACGCTGTGCAGCCGCTCCACCGGTTCGCGCAACGGGCCCGCCGGCAGGCAGCGGCGATTGCCGAGGCCGCGGACGGCATCGATAAGGACCAGTTCGAGGTCGCGGTACAGGCGATAGTGCTGCAGGCCGTCGTCGGAAAGGATGAGATCGAGGGACTCTTCAGCCAGCAAGGTGCGCACGGCTTGCGAGCGGTCCGGGTCGATCATCAGCGGCACGCCGGTGCGGTTGACGATCAGTAGCGGCTCATCGCCCGCGTGCTCCGGGGGCTGTTGCGGCAGTACCCGCCAGGGCAGGCTCGGCGGCTTGGCGCCGTAACCCCGGCTGACCACACCGACGCGCAGCCCGCGCGCCCGGCAATGGTCGATCATCCAGAGAATCAGCGGCGTCTTGCCGGTGCCGCCAATGGTGATATTGCCGACGACCACGACCGGGACGGGCGCTTTATAGCTGTTGCCCTGCCCTGCAAGAAAACGCGCGCGCTTGCGGTTCACCACGCGCCGGTACAGGCATTCGAGCGGGCGCAGCAGCGCCAGCGCCGGATGGCCTTTGTACCAGGCGTCGAGCAGTCGGTCCGTGAATGCCATCAGTTAGCCGATGCGGCCTCGACGGTGGTCATGCGCAAATGAGCGAAACCGAGCTTGCCGGCGGCGTCCATGGCGGTAATCACCGCCTGATGGGGCGTCTTGCCATCGGCGCTGATCGACAGCGGCAGACTGGTGTCGCCCTCGGATTCCTTCTGCAGGGCATCGATGAGGGTTTCCAGTTTGCTGTCGCCCAGCAGGGTGTTGTTCACCGAATAAACGCCGTCGGCATTGATGGTGATGTCGAGGTGTTTTTTGTCGACGTCATCGGCCGAAGCGCCGGTCACCGCTTGGGGCAGGTCGACGCGCAGCTGGGTTTCCCGGGTGAACGTCGTGGTCACGACGAAGAACAGCAGGAGGATGAACACCACGTCGATCAGCGACACCAGATTGATGTCGATGGTCTCCCTGGGCTTGCGACGGCGGAATTTCACTTCTTCTTGCCCTCGCCACGCGCGGCAGCCTTGATGTCGGGCTTGGCGTCGGTGAGGTCGACGTCACGATCGCCCTGCACGACTTCCACCAGTTTGATGGCTTCCTGTTCCATGCCGACCACCAGCTCGTCGACCCGGCTTTGCAGATAGCGATGGAAGAAGATCGCGGGGATGGCAACGGTCAGGCCCGAGGCGGTGCAGATCAGCGCTTTGCCGATACCGCCGGCGAGCATGCCGGCGTTGCCGGTCATGCCGCTGCTGGTGAATGAGCTGAAGATATCGATCATGCCGAGGACGGTTCCCAGCAGACCCAGCAATGGCGCCATGGCAGCGATGGTGCCGAGTGTTGCCAGGTAGCGCTCGAGCTCGTGAATGACCCGGGCCGCGGCTTCCTCGATGCACTCTTTCATGATCTCGCGACCATGACGGGAATTGGCCAGACCGGCGGCGAGGATTTCACCCAGCGGCGAGTCGGCGCGCAGCTCCTTGAGCTTCTCGGCGCTCAGCTGGTTGTCCTGAATCCAGCGCCACACCTGGCCGAGCAAATGCGGCGGTGTAATGCGACTGGCGCGCAGGGTCCAGAGGCGTTCAATGATGATTCCGGCGGCGGCAATGGAACTCAAAATGATCGGCAGCATCATCCAGCCACCTGATTTGACCAGCTCCCACACAGCGTCCACCCCCTGAAAAAAAGTGGCGCCACTCTAACATAGCGTCGGCGCCTCGCCGAACGTGTCGATGAATAACCCTCCCTTTCAATCACGCCAGAAGCGTCGCGTCCTGCGTTCTGCCCAAGCTTCTTCGTAGGCGCCCAACTGCAGAGTGATAGCGCCCAGTTCTGCGCTGTCGTGAATCTCCATCCCGGACCACGCGTACCGCGACATCACCAGAGGATGGGGATGACCGAACGCATTATTGCGGCCGCGGGAAATCAGCACGTCGCGCGCCCCGACCGCGCGCAGGAACGCCCGGGACGAGGAGCTGCGACTGCCGTGGTGAGGAGATTGCAGCCATTGGGCGCGGACGTCGAACCCGTCGTCGAGCATCGCGCGTTCCGCCTCTGCATCGATATCACCGGTGAGCAACAGCCGCTCGCCGTTGGCATCGACGCTGAGCACGCAAGAGGCTTGATTGCCCTCGGCGGCTTGCTCCCAGATCCAGGTGGAGAAAGTGACCTCATCCCACGTCCATGTTTCTCCGTTACGGCAGGACTCGGCTGACAACTCGGCAGGCATGCGCCCTACGTCACCCGCCAGCACTCTTGCAACCGGTAGGCCTTTTCGAACGGCGGCGGCGCCACCAGCGTGGTCGGAATCGGCATGACTGAGCAGCAGCGTATCCAGCTGTCTGATTCCGGCGCGGCGAATGGCCGGCAACACCACGCGCTCGCCGATATCGAAATCACCGAAACGCGGCCCCGCGTCATACAACAGTGTGTGGTCGCGGGTGCGCAGCAGAATGGCGAGCCCCTGCCCCACGTCCAGTTGCAACACTTCGACTTGCCCGGCGGGAACGGTTTTCTGCGGCGGGAAGACGCACAGCAACAGCATCGGCCAGCCCAACGGCCGCATCGGCAGGCCTTTGGGCAGCAACAACAGCACGGCGCCGAGCAGGCTGAGCGGCCAGACCCACACCGGCACGTGCGGGCCGGTCCAGGCAGGGGCGAGATCGGCCATGAACGTCAGCCAGCGAAACAGCCCGTCCATCGCGCCGCCTGCCAGCCACAGGAGGCTTTCGCCGATGAGCGGGATCGCCAGCAGCAGCGTTCCGAGCAACGCCAGAGGCAAAATCAACAGGCTCACCCACGGCACGGCGAGCAGATTGACGGCCGGGCCGCTCACGCTCACCGGCAGGTTCAGCGCCAGCAGCACCGGCAGCAGCCCCACCGCGATCAGCCATTGCGCGCGGGTCCAGCTCTGCAGCCAGCTCCACCGCCCGAGTCGCCCGCTGAAAATCAGCATCAGGATGGCGACGGCCAGAAACGACAGCCAGAACCCCGGCCGCAACGTGATCAGCGGCTCGGCGATCAGCACCAGATTCAGCGCCAGCAACAGCGGCCACGTAGTGCCCAGATGGCGGAAACGCAGACGCCAGACCAGCACCAGACCCAGCATGATGACAGCCCGCTGCACCGGCACTTCAAAGCCCGCCAGCACGCCGTAGGCCAACGCGCCCACGAACGCCGCGATGCACGCCGAGGGCAGCCAGGGCAGAAACGGCGGCCACGCGCCCCATCGGGCCAACCCCGCGACGAGGCCGTAGAGCAAGCCGGCGAGCAGGCCGATGTGCGTTCCGGAAATGACCAGCAAGTGAACCGTTCCGGTGTCCTGCAGGACTTGCCAATCGGCGGCGCTCAGTCCGGAATCGTCACCGAGCACCAAGGCGGCCAGCCCGCCCTGTCGCCCCTGAGCATCCACACTGAGCAGGCGCTGGCGAATCCCGTCCCGCCAGTTGCCCGGGGCCGGTTCAAGCAACTGGCCGTCCGCCACGGTGCCAGTGGCACCAATGCGCTGGGCCAGCAGCCACGCCTGGTAATCGAAGGCGCCGGGATTGACCAGCCCACCGGGTCGCTTGAGCTTGACCGCCAGACGCCAGCGCTCGCCGCTGCTGATCGGCGGACCGCCATACCAGCCAATGCGGATCTGTTCGGGCAACTGCGCGCGTCGTGATACGGGATCATCCAGCTGAAACCGCACCACGCCGTCGATTGTCTGCGGCAGCCCGACGACGCGTCCCTCCAGCCAGAGCGTCTGCCCGTCGAGGCGCTCGGCCAGTCGGTCCTCCAGCGCCGACGACGCCGAGACGCAGGCCCAGGTCAGGCCGAGCAGGTAAAACGCCAAGGGGTAGGTGCGAAACGGCAGCAGCATCAGCGCCATCACGGGCATCGCCAGCAGCAACCAGACCGGCGGTAATGCGGGCAAAAATCGTAGCGTCAGCAATCCGAGTGCGAGGGCGAGCATCCCTGTGCGCATGAGGCTTTCCTTGTCTGCGGGTGAAATCGACCTCCATGGCTTAGTCGATGCCCCGGCACGCGCGCTTATTAATTGTCACAAAGTCTGAATTTGCGTTTGCGACTATCCGTGCATACTTCCCCGAATTTCCCGCCCACATCCCCGGATTCCCGTATGCCACGTCACCTGATCAAGCGGTACATGCCCGATCCGAACAGCATCCGGGAACACAAATCCTTACGCTTTCTTGGCTCTCTTCTGCACGATCCCAACCTCTGGCACCTCAATCGACACTCCGTAGCGCGCGCGATGGGGATCGGGCTGTTCGCCGCTTTGATGCCGATGCCGTTGCAGATGCTGCTGGCCGCCGTGCTGGCAATCTGGGTGCGGGCCAATATGCCGATCGCTGTCAGTCTGTGCTGGCTGACCAATCCGCTGACGATGCCGCCGGTGTTCTATTGCACCTACAAAATCGGCGCACTGCTGATGGGTTTGCCGCCGCGGCATTTCCCGGACGAACTGAGCTGGGACTGGATCAGCGGACAGCTGTCGACCTTGTGGCAGCCGTTTTTGCTGGGATCGGTGGTGGCGGGGATTGTGCTGGGGGTGGCGGGGTATTTCGGGACGATGGCGTATTGGCGCTGGTGGGTCGGACGGCAGTGGAAGGCGCGCAAGGCTAAACGCCAATAGCAAGGACACAGGAAATGATCGTTCCCACGCTCCGCGTGGTAATGCCTCTTATGACGCTCCGCGTCACTGGCAACGCAGAGCGTTTGGGGGCGGCATTACCACGCGGAGCGTGGGAACGATCGTTCTGAAATCCGTTACTGACGCATCCCGCGCCCGCTCACCAGGAGCCGCGCGCAGCCGAGGTACAGCACGATGGTCGCAACGACCATGAACGCCAGGGCGATGCTGATCTTGATGTCCGACACGCCGAGGATGCCGAAGCGAAACGCGTTGACCATGTGCAGCACCGGGTTGGCCAGCGACACGGTTTGCCAGAATGGCGGCAGCAGATTGATCGAATAGAACACCCCGCCCAGGTAGGTCAACGGCGTCAGCACAAAAGTCGGGATGATCGAAATATCATCGAAGTTGCGCGCAAACACGGCGTTGATAAAGCCCAGCAGCGAGAAAATCGTCGCGGTCAGCAGCACCACGATGATGGTGATGCCCAGGTGATGCACCTGCAGGTCGGTGAAGAACATCGACAGCATCGTGACGATCACCCCCACCGCCAGCCCGCGCAGCACGCCGCCAATGGTGTAGCCGATCAAAATGGTGTGCGGCGACACCGGCGAAACCATCAACTCTTCAACCGAACGCTGGAACTTGGCACCGAAGAAGCTCGAGACCACGTTGCCGTAGGAGTTGGTGATCACCGACATCATGATCAGGCCGGGCACGATGTACTGCATGTAGGTGAAGCCACCCATGTCGCCGATCTGCCGGCCGATCAGGTTGCCGAAGATGACGAAGTACAGAACCATGGTGATCGCCGGCGGCAGCAGGGTCTGCGGCCAGATCCGCATAAAACGCCGGACCTCACGGTAAACAATGGTGTTCAGGGCAATCAGGTTGGGGCGCAGCTCCGAGCTCATATCGCCACCTTCGCCAGATTCTTCTCGACCAGACCCACGAACAACTCCTCAAGGCGATTGGTTTTATTGCGCAGGCTCAACACCTGGATGTTCTGCAGGGACAACTGACTGAACAGCGAGGTGATGCCGATGGTTTTGTCGACCTGCACCTCCAGCGTCTGGTTGTCCACCAGTTTCACCGGATAGCCGTTGAGCTGAGGCGCCGCTTGCAGCGGATCGCGCAGGTCCAGCAGGAAGGTCTCGACGGTCAGTTTGTTGAGCAGCGTCTTCATGCCGGTGTTTTCGATGATCGTGCCGTGATCGATGATGCCGATGTTGCGGCACAGCTGCTCAGCCTCCTCCAGGTAATGGGTGGTGAGGATGATGGTGATGCCTTTCTCGTTCAGCTCGGTGAGAAAGGTCCACATCGAACGGCGCAGTTCGATATCAACGCCGGCGGTAGGCTCGTCGAGGATCAACAGACGCGGCTCGTGAATCAGTGCGCGGGCGATCATCAAACGGCGCTTCATGCCGCCGGACAACGAACGGGAAGGCACATCGCGCTTGTCCCACAGCCCCAATTGGGTCAGGTACTGCTCGGCACGCTCTTTGGCGATCTTCGGCGGAATGCCGTAATAACCCGCCTGGGTCACGACGATGTCGAAGGTCTTCTCGAACTGATTGAAATTGAATTCCTGCGGTACCACGCCGATCGAGCGCTTGAGCTGCGCCGGATTGCGATCAAGGTCGTGGCCGAAAATGTTCACCGTGCCGCTGGTCTTGTTGACCAGGGTCGAGATAATCCCGATGGTGGTGGATTTGCCGGCGCCGTTGGGGCCGAGCAATGCGAAGAAATCACCCTCGGCGACGTCCAGATCAATGCCCTTGAGGGCCTGGAAACCGTTGCCGTAGGTCTTGGTTAGCTGCCGGATGGACAGAGCTGAACTCATGACTGAACACACACCAATAGAAATGAAAAGGGAAGATAAACGAATACGAACGTGCAGTTGCCGGGCTCAGCGGCGCGCTGACATTTACCGTGCCGCGCAGCTGGAATATCAGGCGCGACACAAGGCTACAACTGCAGCGGCCGCAATGTTGCGGGCCGATGCCGCCCAAGTACAGCGACATCGGTTGATAGTCAGTATTAACTCGACACGGGCTTAACTCAGGTGAGCGCGGTCATCACGGCCTTCTGATACGCCGGACGCTGCTGCAAACGTTCGTACCAGGCTTTGAGGTGGGGCAGCTCAAGGCGTTCAATCGGCATTTCGAACCAGGGATAAGCGAAGCAGCCCAGAGGAATGTCACCCACGCCGAATTCGTCGCCCGAGAGGTACGGCTGATGCGCCAGTGCTGCGTCAACGATGACCAGCAGGCGCTCGACCTCGGCTTTCGCCGCGTTGATCTGCGTCCAGTCCTGTTTGTCGGCTGGCGTGCGTAATACGCCCCAGAACACAGGGCGGAAGGGGCCAGCGAGCGTCGAGGTGGTCCAGTCCATCCACTTTTCAGCCTGGGCACGCGCTTTGGGGCTGGCCGGATAGAGAGCAGAGTCCGGCGCGTATTGCGCGGCCAGGTAGCGAACGATGGTGTTGGACTCCCACAGCACGAAGTCGCCGTCTTCGATCATCGGCACCACACCGTTGGGGTTCTTCGCCAGGTACTCGGGCTGATCGTTGATGCCAAAGGCGCCGCCGGCATTCAGCGACTCGTAGTCGAGCCCCAGTTCCTCGGCGATCCACAATGCCTTGCGCACATTGGACGAGTTCTTGCGGCCCCAGATCTTCAACATGTTGTCATTCTCCGTGTGGTCAACGAGCGGTGAGTGGCGTTCGCGGCGGGCCACAGTCTACTCCGGGATGCGGGTGTTCAAGCCACAACTTCCTGCGCATCGGCCAGCCCCCGAACTCCCTTGGTAGCACGGGGTCACTATCGATGCGCGGACCAGAGCGGTCGACTGCGCAGCCGGTCGCGCTTATCGCGCCGTCATCATGGAGGGCTGTTTATGTTGTTGCTGTGGATCGTAGTGTTGGTGGTTGGCGTGGCCTGGCTGGCCCATCGCAGAATTGCGCCCTTCCCCGCCCTGGGCATCGTCGCCGTGTACCTGCTGGCAATGGGCGCGTTCAGCCATACCCACGGCTGGATGGTCATCCCATGGGTGTTGTGGCTGGGCGTCGCGTTGCTGCTGGCGCTGCCGGACCTGCGCCGCAAACACTTCAGTGCGCCAATGTTCTCGTGGTTTCAGAAAGTGCTGCCGCCGATGTCCGCTACCGAACGCGACGCCATTGACGCCGGCACGGTGTGGTGGGATGGCGAGCTGTTCAGCGGCCGACCGGACTGGAACACCCTGCTCAGCTATCCGAAGAGCACGCTGACCGACGAAGAGCAGGCCTTCCTTGATGGCCCGACCGAAGAACTCTGCGCCATGGTCAGTGACTGGGAAATCGGTCAGGCCATGGACCTGCCGCCAGAAGCGTGGGCCCATATAAAAGAGCACGGCTTCTTTGCTTTGATCATTCCCAAGGAATATGGCGGCAAGGGGTTCTCTGCGTACGCCCACTCGCAAGTGGCGATGAAGCTGGCGACCCGCAGCGGCGATCTGGCCTCCACCGTGATGGTGCCCAACTCGCTGGGCCCGGCAGAGCTACTGCTGCACTACGGCACCGATGAGCAGCGCAATCACTACTTGCCACGCCTGGCCCGTGGCGACGAGATCCCGTGCTTCGCATTGACCGGCCCGCTGGCTGGCTCCGACGCAGGGGCGATGCCGGACACCGGCATCATCTGCAAGGGCCATTGGGAAGGTGAGGAAGTCATCGGCCTGCGCCTGAATTGGGAAAAGCGCTACATCACCCTTGGCCCGGTGGCTACCCTCCTCGGCCTCGCCTTCAAGGCCTACGACCCTGAGCATCTGCTGGGCGAAGAAGTAGACCTGGGCATTACCCTGGCGCTGATTCCGACCGACACCGCTGGTGTCGAGATCGGTCGTCGTCATGTGCCACTGGGCGCGGCGTTCATGAACGGGCCGAACTCCGGGAAGGACGTGTTCATTCCGCTGGAATACCTGATCGGCGGCCAGGACATGCTTGGCAAAGGCTGGATGATGCTGATGAATTGTCTGTCGGTCGGGCGTTCGATTTCCCTGCCTGCAGTCGGTACCGGCGCCGCGAAGTTCACCAGCCTGGTCACCGGCCAGTACACCCAGGTTCGCGAGCAGTTCAATGTACCCCTGGCAGCGTTCGAAGGGATTCAGGAATCCCTCGCGCGAATCGGCGGCAACGCCTGGCTGATGGACAGCGCACGCATCCTGACTGCCAACGCGGTCGACCTGGGCGAGAAGCCTTCGGTGCTGTCGGCAATTTTGAAATACCACCTGACCGAGCGCGGCCGCGAGTGCATCACCCACGCGATGGACGTGCACGGCGGCAAGGGCATCATCATGGGCCCGAACAACTATCTGGGCCGCTCGTGGCAGGGCGCGCCGATCTTTATCACCGTGGAAGGCGCGAACATTCTCTCGCGCAACTTGATGATCTTTGGTCAGGGCGCCATTCGTTGCCATCCGTTCGTGCTGAAGGAAATGGCCCTCGCCGGTCGTCAGGATCATGACCGGGCGGTGGTGGAATTCGACGGCCTGCTGATGCAGCACATTGGTTTCGCCGTGCGTAACGCGGCCAGTACGCTGGTGTTGAACCTGGGCCTTGGGCATTTCGAAAGCGTGCCGGGCGATCGCCTGAGTCAGGGTTATTTCCGCGCGCTGAACCGTCAGGCGGCCGCTTTCGCAATGCTGGCTGATCTGAGCATGATGCTGCTGGGCGGCGAACTGAAACGTCGCGAGCGTCTCTCGGCGCGCCTGGGCGATGTGCTCAGCCACATGTACCTGGCGTCCGCCGCGCTCAAGCGTTACCACGATCTTGATTATCCCGAAGCACTGGCGCCGCTGTTCTGCTGGTCCATGGAAGAAGCGCTGGGTGAGTCGGAGCGTGCGCTGGACGAGTTGCTGAGCAATTTCCCGAACCGGATTCTCGGCGGGCTGCTGCGGGTCATCGTGTTCCCGTTCGGCCGTCGCCACAAAGGGCCATCGGACCGGCTTGATGCCCAGGTCGCGGAGATCCTTGGTCGCGCCAAAGGCGACCCGGCGCTGGAATCGGTGCTTGCCGGTTGCTATCGCCCGACCGACTCAGAGGATCCGGTCGGTGCGTTGCAGCACGCGAGCGACTTGCTCAGCAGCGCCAAGGCTATTCGCGGCAAACTTCATCACGCGGTGAAAAGCGGTCAGGTCAAGCCTGAGGGAGGCGAGCATCTGATCGACGCCGCGCTCAACGCGGGCGTTTTGCAGGCAGCGGAAGCGGAAACCTTGCGCGCTGCAGAGGCGGCGCGGCGCAAGGTGATTGATGTGGATGATTTCGACAAGGAGGAGCTGGTCGCCACCGAAGGCAAAACCCGCTAACGACGGCATACCCCGTAGGCGTGAGCTTGCTCGCGATGGCTTAGGCACAGGCGCTGATGACAGGTCAGACCTACCGAAACCTTCGCAGGCAAGCGAACGCTCCTACAATCGCAGCCCAAGACTTACGTCTACATACACCGCTCTGGCGAATTGTCCTACACTCCTTGGTAACAACAAGAAAACACCAAGGGGACGCATCATGATCGACCAACGCCTGACCCATCGCTGCCTGCTCTCCGAAATTGCCTCCGGGGAGGATCTTTCCAGCGGCAAGCCAACACAAACGCTGCAAACCCTTCTGATGATGGGCTTCGTCACCCGTCTGCCCAGTCCCGACCGGACCTTTGCGCACCTCGCCCTCACTGAAGCAGGCCACCGGTATCTGGCCGGGTTGTGGCATTGAGATAGCCGCAGGCGGCGGGGCCCTCTATACTCCCGCGCCTGTTTTTGTCTCTGAGGGCTTCATCATGGCCGACGCCAATCTCGACCACATCATGAATCTGCTGTTGCATTTGCGCGGCATCCTGGTCGCGCTGGGAGAGGCCGAGCAGGTCCCCGAAGAAAGTCATGCGCTGTTTCTGGAGCGGTACGATGAGTTGCTGACGCTGTTGCCGGCTGATCCGATCGAGAGTCAGTATCTGGGGCAGGATTTGTTGTGTCAGGTGATTCAGCGTTATCCGCAGATTGCGCATTTGGTGCCGCGGGATTTGTTGTGGTTTTTTGCGGGCGATTGTCTGCATTTCATGCCGGACGATGAGATTGATTTGTATACGGCGCTGGAGGAGCGTCGCTTTGAGGCGATGGAGAACGATGAGCCGTTTGACTGGAATCAGGAGAAGCAGTTGTTGGCGACGTCGCAGTCTGAGTCCAAGCATTGATCTGAAGCTATCCGGATCAACATCAAGAGCGTCCGCCTGGGGGCGTACTGTTTCGCCTTCGGCGAGTTACTTGGAAAAGCACCCCAAGTAACCAAGGGTGCTTGCTCCTGGCTAGGTCCCTCCTCCGTCGGGATACCCTCACTCCGACGACGCTCCGTGGGCCCGCGCCGAACGGACATCCATGTCCTGACGGCGCTCTCGCCGCATCCATGCGGCTCGACCCACTGCGCATCGTCTGCGTTCGGCCTGCGCCCAAGTCGCGTTCTGCGGTGTCTGGACCTTATGCGTATGAAGATCAAGATCAAGATCAAGATCAAGATCAATGGCAGATCAAAGGCTTCCCGTCTGAACCCGGTCCTACTGACTGCACGGGCTGCTCTTCGTGGGACCGGCTTTAGCCGGGAAGCTTTTGATGCAGATCGTTCCCGCGCTCTGCGTGGGAATGCATCCTGTGACGCTCCGCGTCATGCTTGAGCTTTACCGTAAACATCCAGCCAACAAAACATTTCCTGATCTTACCGCCTAGCTAAATGCATATTTTTTATAATTAGCTTAGCGCCAAATCGAATTTCACAGACCCTTCGCTTGCCCCTATGTTGCTGACTTGCCCACGCGTGTCCTCTCGCGTCGGTTGGCCCATCAGTACAAGGAGTTGTCATGAGCGTCGAGTTCATCGGTTATATCGCTACCCAGCCTGGGTCGGAAATTCATCCTCGCAGCGGGACGGCCGTTCAGCCTGAGTATGTCGAGAAAGTCGCCCGAGCCCATGAAGAGGCCGGCTTTGATCGTGCACTGGTCGCTTATCACTCAAACAGCCCGGACAGCGCGTTCGTGGCGTCGTACGCGGCCAGCGTCACGACAACATTGAAGTTTCTCGTCGCACACCGGCCGGGGTTTATCTCACCCACCGTCGCCGCTCGGCAATTCGCTACGCTGGATGTATTCACTGGCGGGCGTATCGCTGTGCACATCATCACCGGTGGGGACGATCAGGAGCTGCGCGCTGACGGCAGTTTCATCGGTAAGGATGAGCGCTACGCCCGCACGGACGAGTACCTCGGCGTGGTGCGCCAGGAATGGACGGCCGACAAGCCGTTCGATCATCAGGGAGATTACTACCGGTTCGAGGGCGCTCATTCGCTGGTCAAGTCAGCGCAGCAGCCTCACATTCCGCTGTATTTCGGGGGTGCTTCGCAGGCGGCGCTGGAAGTTGCAGGCAAACACGCTGATGTCTATGCGCTGTGGGGCGAGACCTACGAGCAAGTCAGGGACATCGTCAAACAGGTGCGGGCCGAAGCCGCCAGGCATGGGCGGACGGTGCGTTTCAGTTTGTCGTTGCGGCCCATTCTGGCGGAGACGGAAGAAAAGGCCTGGGCGCGTGCAGACAGTATTCTGGAGCGGGCGAAGGCCTTGGCCCAGGCGTCAGGGATCGAGCGTCGCGAGCCGCCGAATGAAGGTTCGCGGCGTTTGCTGGAAGCCGCGGCCAAAGGCACGCGCCTGGACAAACGCTTGTGGACCGGCATTGCCGGGTTGCTCGGCGCGAAAGGCAATTCCACGGCGCTGGTGGGTACCGCAGAGCAAGTCGCCGACGCGCTGCTGGACTATTACGATCTGGGGATCACGACGTTCCTGATTCGCGGTTTTGATCCACTGGAAGATGCGGTCGATTACGGCAAAAAGCTGATCCCGCTGACGCGCAAACTGATCGCGCGACGCGAGCAGGAGAAGAACGAAAAGGTGGCGTGAACAAAGGCTGTGGCTCACGGTTCCTGCTAACGGCGCTTTCATTCGCGAATCAGCGCATTCCAGTGCGGTGTCATGACAGGCCCTGCGCTGCTTTTGAGCACCCGGGCCTGCTCTTCCACTTTGTTCACCGCCTCTTCAGGCGTTAAGACCGTTTACACAGGCGCAGGCTCGGCTGGATTGATGCCGACAATAGAAATCAGCGGTTCATCCAGATAAAGGCCGTCATAAAGGACCGGAACGCTTGTGTGGTTGCCGCTCAGTGCAATCTGGAAGAAACGCCCGTCTGCATCGGCTTCAAAGGAGCGCAGGTAGGTCCGGTCCTGGTCTTCGTTGTAGTCGAGCTTCAAGGTGCCATTTCGTCCATCGCCCGTGCGGTCGAACCCCAGATCGAGAATGAACAGACGGTCTCCGCTTTCAAAGTCGGTGATAAGGTCCGAATGACTGGCGTCCGCCGTGCGATAGCTGTCGGTCATGCGGTAATAGACGAAGTCGTCAAGGCCGCTGCCACCGGTGAGTGTGTCCTTGCCCATGCCACCGGCCATGACGTCGTTACCAGCGCCACCGTTTATGATGTCGTTGCCCTGAAAACTCACCATCTGATCATCGCCCACGCCGCCGGCCAGGATGTCATTGCCGCCGGTGCCCAGCACATCCATGTTATCGCGGGTCATCGTATTGACGATCTTGGGCCCGGTGGTGTTACCGAAATCCACCGTGTCGCGATTCAGGTCGGCCTTGAGATTACCGCTGAACAGAATTTCAAACTGATTGCCGTCAGCATCGGCTTCCAGCGATTTCAAGGCTGTCTGCGTACCTGCGCCGTTGACCACGACCTTCAGAGTGCCATTGAAGCCATTGCCCAAGCCGCTGAACCCCAGGCTGGACAGATCCACGAGATCGCCTTCAGCTGCATTGAAATCAGTGATCAGATCCCGACCGGCAGTGTGCGCAGAACCTGTCGAAGTGCGGATGCTGTCGGACACGGAACTGAATACGAACTCGTCGGCGCCGGTGCCGCCAGTCAGGGTATCGCCGCCCAGGCCGCCTACCAGACGATCATCGCCGGCCAGGCCAGACAAGGTATCGCGCCCCTCGTAGCCCATCAGGGTTTCTGCGCCCGCCGAGGTGCCGACAACGCTGTCGCCCGCATCGCTGCCTGCAATCAGGCGCTGGAAGTTGGCATTGGTCAGGGTGTAATCGCCACTCAGGAGCAGCTCGAACCGGTTGCCGTTTTCATCGACATCGTAGCTTCTGAGAATCGTCCGGTAATAGCCGTCATCTGTATTGCTGACGATCTGAACGGTTCCGTGTGTGCCGTCACCAATGCCGGAAATGCCCAGCGCGGTCAGGTCAAGGCGATCAGCCTTATCGAAATAATCGATATAGTCGACTTGCGAGCCGCTACTGTCGCTGATGGACGCATAGCGCAGTACGGCGTTGCCATAGGCATAGAAACTGTCCGAACCGGCCCCGCCGATCAGTACGCTGTCACCTCGGCCCTCAATGTAATCGTCGCCAGCACCGCCGTAGATAACATTGAGATCGAAGGTACTGAAAAACTCATCCTTACCCGCAGTGCCGTACCAAAAAACCTTTTGTTTATCTGCCATTGAAACGCTCCCTGAGCTGCCGCCAGAGTGGGCGGCGATAGCTGTGATAGGCAAAACGGCAGTTGGTTCGCGGGCCGGCAGTGGCCAGTATCGACTTTCCGTGAGTAAAGGCTGTGCTGGCCTCATCTGAAACCAGCCCGGTCACCTCTTTCACAGCATCCTGCCGGAGCGCGCTGGCCCGCGCCAGACGGCCGGCAGAATCAGGAAGGGAACAGCTTGCTCAGGCAGCTGAGTTTTTTCTTGTAGGACCGTCGCGCTTCCAGCGCCTCTTCGAGGGTTACCGCCACAAAGCGGGCTTTCTGGTTGGGTTGCATCTGGCCAATCAAATCGAGATCGGCGCTGATCACCGTGCCAATCATTGCGTAGCCGCCACCGGACACTGCGTCACGGTGCAGCACGATGGGTTCGAGCCCGGCGGGCACCTGAATCGAGCCGATCGGGTAGCAACTGTCGACAATGTTCGACGGATCAGAACCGGCGCCGAACGGCTGCTCCCGGGGCTGAAAACTCAGCGCGCTGCCGCCCTTGAAGCGATAGCCGATGCGATCGGCTTCCGAACCGACCGTCCAGGGCTCGGCGAAAAAGCTCTTCGCCGCCGACTCGGTCAAGCGGTGGTAGTACAAACCGGGCACCACCCGCAAGGTGATTTCGCCACCTAACGATTGCCGTAACGCCATGGGCAAACTGGCCCCTGCGCGGCTCTTGCCACTGGCGATGCCCACCGGCAATTGGTCACCTGCAATCAGGCGTCTTCCCTGAAAACCACCGAGCGCGCCCAGCGCATAGGTGGAGCGACTGCCGAGCACCACCGGCACATCAATGCCACCGGCCACCGCCAGATAAGCGCGGGCCCCCGCCCTGGGGAAGTCAAAACTCAGCACCTGCCCGGCCTTCAAGGTGAACGCGGTGTCCAGGTGCATTTCCACGCCATCGACCCGAGGCGTCATGTGCGCGCCGCTGACCGCCACCAAAGCATCCTGCTGAAACTCCAGCTCAGGCCCGAGTAGCGTGCATTCCAGCGCCGCCAAACCTGCCGGGTTGCCTACCAATTGATTGGCCGCGCTCAAGGCGTATTGATCAAGCGCGCCGGATGGCGGAATGCCCAGGTGGTAATACCCTTCGCGGCCCAAGTCTTGTACCGAAGTGGCGAGGCCGGGTTTGAGAACCTTGATCATGCCAACACCTCCTGCAACGACTTGGGATAGCCGACGGGATCGGCGAGGAACGCGTCCAGCGAAAACTCCACCGGCCGAATCCGCAGATCAAAGCGACCGGCTTCCACTTCGGCCACCGCGTGGTCGTACGCTTCACGGTCTATCGATTTGAACTGCACGATGTCGCCTGGACGGAAAAACACCATGTGTTCCTTCAGATACGCTAGGTTCTGTTGCGGGTCGTAGATCGGCGCGGGGGTAACACCAAACATCTGATAACCCCCGGCGCCGCGCACCGAGTAAATGCATCCAAAGCAACCGCCGTGACCAAGGGTCAATTTCGGTGTGTCGGTGCGCGGGCGCAGGTACTTGGGCACCTGCAACTGACGCTCGCGCTCGACCATCTGGAACATGAATGGCAGGCCGGCAACGAAGCCGACCATCGAGACAAACCACGGCGCGCCACTGTGGGCCGCGATGAATGCTTCGACGTCGGCCAGACCGTTTATGCGTGCGGCGTATTCCAGGTCCGTTGCACTCGGGTCTTGATGGCGGTCGCGAAAACGCATCAGGGTTTCGTGGGTCCAGGGGTCGTTGTAGAGCACTGGAATCTCGATAATCCGCGTCTGCAGCGTGCGCTCGGCAACAGCGCCGGCCTCGGCGATTTTGACCGCTTCGAGCAAGGTGTGAGGGGCGATGCGATCCGGGTCGAAACGGATCTGGAATGACGCGTTGGCGAGGCAGATATCAAGTACGCCATCCAGCGCCAGCCCTTCCACGGCGCGGGTGACGGCGAGGCCTTTGAAGAATGCGTCCAGGGACATGCTGTCGCTGACTTCGGCAAACAAGTGCTCATCGGCGCCAAAGCTGTAGCGGATGGGGGTACTCATGCTTCACCTCCGCTGCGGCGCTCGGCCAGCCAGGTTTCCAGGGTGCCGGTGTTAAAGTCGGCACTGTGCAGCCACGGTTGTTCCAACAATTCACCGTGCAACGCCAGGGTGTTGGCCATGCCGGTGAGGGTGGTGTGCGCCACGGCCATTCGCGCTCGCGCCAAGGCTTCGGCGCGATCCGCACCGTGAATAATCAGTTTGGCCAGCAGCGAGTCATAGTAAGGCGGCACACGGTAGCCTTGATACAGATGCGTATCGACGCGAATGCCTTCGCCGTTCGGCCAGATCAGCTCCTCGACCAGGCCTGGGCTCGGGAAGAAATTCCGCGCAGGGTCTTCAGCGTTCAGGCGCATTTGCAGGGCGGCGCCGTTGAGTCGGATGTCACTTTGCTTGAAGCCCAGCGGTTCGCCGCCAGCGATGCGCAACATGGCCTGGACCAGGTCGATGCCGGTGATCAGTTCGCTGACCGGGTGCTCCACCTGAATCCGCGTATTCATCTCGATAAAGAAGAACTCGCCAGTGACGTCGTCATACAGATATTCCAGGGTGCCGGCGCCCTTGTAGCCCAAGGACTCGGTCAGGCGCACCGCGCTTTCGCAGAGGATTTCCCGTTGCTGTTTGCTGAGGACCGGCGACGGCGCTTCTTCGAAGATCTTCTGCCGGCGCCGTTGCAGCGAACACTCGCGCTCAAACAAATGCACCGCGTGCTGACTGTCGCCCAACACCTGCACTTCAATATGCCGCGCACGGCTGATAAACCGCTCCAGATACACCGCGCCATTGCCAAACGCCGCTTGGGCTTCGCGCTGGGAACGGGGAAATTCTTCGCGCAGCTGCTCGGCGTTTTCCGCCAACCGGATACCGCGCCCGCCACCACCGGCCGATGCTTTAATCAGCAACGGGAAGCCAACGGATTCAGCAGCCTTGAGCGCCGACCCGACGTCGAACAGTTCACCCGGCGAACCCGGCACCACCGGCACGCCAGCGGCTTGTGCAGTACGCCGTGCCTCGGCTTTATCGCCCATGCGGCGGATCGTCTCCGCGCCTGGCCCGACGAAAATGGCACCGGCAGAGACCACCGCTTCGGCGAAATCGGCGTTCTCCGACAGAAAGCCGTAACCGGGATGCACCGCGTTGGCGCCAGTAGCTTTCAAGGCGCCGAGCAAGGCATCGACGTTCAGATAGCTTTTGTCGGCCCGGGCCGGACCAAGAATGTGAACCTCATCGGCCATCCGCGCGGCCTGGGAATCGACGTCCGCCTCGCTGCACGCAGCAACGGTGGGAATGCCCAATTCTTTGGCGGCGCGGATGATGCGCACGGCGATTTCGCCGCGGTTGGCGACCAGCAGTTTATGAATGGCTTGGGTCATGATCGTCCCTCACGCGTCGTCGAGGGTTGCGACGACTTGACCCGGTTCCACAGGATCACCGTCTTCCACCAAAAAGGCACTGAGGCGACCGGCCGTCCCGGCGGTCAATTCGGAGAACTGCTTCATGACCTCGATCAGGCCGATTACCGTGTTGGCGCTGACTTGCGCGCCGACCTCCACGAAGTTTGCCGATTCCGGCGTTGCTTTGCGGTAGAAGGTCCCCGGCAACGGGGTGATTACAGTGTATTCAGCCATGTCTGTTCCTCTTGGAATAGTTGTAGAAAGGCAGGCGTAAAGTGAATCGGAGGGCCAACCCTGGCGTCTGTGTGCCAGGTGTTTTCGTTTGGTCTCAGCGCGGTGCCCGAACCTCTATGCGCGCGCGATCAAGTGCATGACGCGTGGCCTCGACCAACGCCAGGGCTCCCGGCGTGTCGCTGTGCAAACAGATGGAATCGAATTCAATCGCCAGGTCTCCGCCCTCGACCGTGCGCACCACCCCTTCCTGGCAGGCACGCAGCACACGGGCGGCGACCTGTGCCGGGTCGTAAGCCCGCACGTTGCGGGTGAAGACGATCGAGCCGCTAAGGTCGTATTCGCGGTCGGCATAGAACTCGCGGATAACCGGTTGGCCGAGTTCCGTGGCAACCCGGCAGATCACCGAATCGGGCATGCAATACAAGAGCAACTCCGGCTCCAGGCGCTGGAGGTTTTCCACCAGCAAACGGGCGGCCTCTTCGTCTCGGGCCAGGTGCATGTAGAGCGCGCCGTGGGGTTTGATGTGTTGCAGGGCAACGCCCTGCACCCGGGCGAGTTCCCGCAGGGCGCCCAACTGATAGAGCATGTCGTCGACCAGTTCCTGGGCAGGCGCATTGATGTGCCGACGGCCGAAACCAACCAGGTCGCGAAACCCCGGGTGCGCGCCGATGGCCACGCCCCGGCCCTTGGCTTGCTCGACGGTGCGGCGCATGGTGCCCGGGTCACCCGCATGAAACCCGGTGGCGATGTTGGCCGAGCTGATAAAGCCCATCAACTCATTGTCGACGCCATCGCCGATGGTCCAGGGGCCAAAGCCTTCGCCCATGTCCGAATTGAAATCTACTGCCTGCATGACGCTTGCTCCCGACCTTGTGACTTCATGCAGGCCACGTTAGATTTCCCCCAACCCCTTGGGAAGATCTATTATCAGATAGGCTATCTTCCGAAAAACAGATACCTCCCCGCCCGGAGTGCTCATGTCCCTGACCCTGCGCCAAGTCCGCTATTTCGTCGCTACCGCCGAAATCGGGCAAATCTCTCAGGCCGCGATTCATCTGAATATTTCCCAGTCGGCGGTGACCACGGCGATCAAGGAACTGGAAGGCATTCTCGGCACGCTGTTGTTCCAGCGCTCGGCGCAGGGCATGAGTCTGACCGACGCGGGGCGGCACTTTTTAAATCGGGCCTACGTGATTTTGCGCAGCGTCGATGACGCATTGAACAGCCCATTGCCGAATATCCGCGCCAGTGGCGTGTTGCGCCTGGGGGCGAGCTACACGGTGATCGGTTATTTCCTGCCGCACCATTTGCAGCGCCTGGAACACTGGCATCCGGACGTGGCCATTGAAGTCCATGAACAAGAACGGCAGGCGATTGAACAAGGCTTGTTGGAAGGTCGTTTTGATATGGCCGTGGTGCTCACCGCCAACCTCACTCACCCGGACATCGTTTCAGAGACCCTCTTCAACTCCGAGCGGCGGTTATGGCTACCCAGCCACCATCCGTTGTGCGAGCGCTCGGCGGTCAGCCTCGCCGACGTCGCAAAAGAACCCTACATTCTGCTGACCGTCGACGAAGCCGAACAAAGCGCCATGCGTTACTGGGAACATGCGCATCAGCAGCCAAATGTGCGGGTGCGTACCAGTTCAGTCGAAGCGGTGCGCAGCATGGTCGCCAATGGCAGCGGCGTGGCAATCCTCTCGGATCTGGTGCACCGCCCCTGGTCACTGGAAGGAAAACGCATCGAAACACTGACAGTCACCGACAAGGTGACGCCGATGAGTGTGGGACTGGCATGGCACCGGGAGCGCAAATTCAGCCCGGCGATGCAGGCGTTTCGTAACTATTTCCACGATGCATTTCTGGCGCCGCAACAGCTGTCCGCGCGGCGCTGAATCCGGCCGTGGGCGGATAACCCTTGGCTATGGCGTGAACTTCCCCTGGCTCTGAGACGGCGTATCGGCCAGCCCGTTGACCGCCACGTGACAGCCCTCAAGCCTCAAGCCGCATCCCGATCCTGCTTCAGCGATTCCGCCACCAGGCTGCCGAAGGACGCCACCGGCGCCTGCAAATTGCCGAGGAAGCGCGGGTAGATCAGCCACAGGTCCATCACCGGTTTGAAATCCTTGATGGGCATAGCCTCCAGTGAGTCGCGGTGGACGCTGCGCTCCAGCAGCGGACGCGGCACCAGACCCAGGCCCAAGCCATCGGCAACCAGCCCCAGTTGCAGTTCAGTGCCGAAGGTTTCCAGATTGACCTTCAGGCTCAGCCCCTGATCAGCGAAGGTGCGTTGCAGCCCGGCGCGGAAACCGCAGCCGTCGGGGTTGAGCACCCAACCCAGCCCGTAGCAGTCCGCCAGTTTCACCGGCTTTTTCGGCAGCGCGCTCTTGGCGCACACCACCACCAACTCCATTTTGCCGATGGACTCACCGACGATGCCTTCAGGGAAGATCTTGCCCGCCGGGAACAGCGCCGCAGCCGCGTCCAGTTCGCCGTTCTCGATTTTGCCGATCAGCTGGCTGCCCCAGCCGGTGATCACTTGCGCGCGCAGGCCGGGAAATTGCCCGCGCAGGTGTTTCAGCGCATCCAGCAACACGACATCACCGATAGTTTGCGGCACGCCCAGCCTGAGCAATCCGGCAGGCGGCGTGTCGCTGGCGACGAGTTCGCGCAGTGAGTCCATTTCCCGCAGGATCGCCAGACACTTCTGATAGACCTGCGTGCCCATGGGGGTCGGCTTGAGCGGCTTGGTATTACGGTCGAACAATTCAACGCCCAGCGCCTGCTCGAAATTCTGAACCCGCCGCGTGATGGCCGGCTGTGTCAGGTCAAGGGACTCAGCGGCATGGCTGATCGACTGGCAGCGAATGACTGCTACGAACGCATCGATGTCATCAATTTTCATTCGGATCGCACATGGAATAAGGGAAACAAGATAGGCAAAAATCATAATGGCTATCGAAAGCTCTGGATAGCCTCTGGTTAGCCTCACAACGGCCAGCTACCTGTGAATCGGTTATCAGCTACGTTTTGGTTATAACCTAATCATCAATAAATAGCATATTAGGATGCGGCATTATGCTTATATTGGGCATCCTTCTGTGCCCGGAGCCAACATGACCCACATCCGTCACCCTGAACGCTTCAGGGCCTTTATCGGCGCGCTGGCCGAGCTGATCGACAGCAACCCGGCGGAAGGGGACCTGCTTTCCCGGGGTGGGAAGCTACTGGGGCAACTGGTCAGTGATGACGACTGGCTGCCGGATGAGTTCGCCGTTCCCGATCCGACGCGCTATCAACAGTTTCTGTTGCACGCCGACTCACGGCAGCGGTTTTCGGTCGTCAGCTTTGTGTGGGGGCCTGGCCAGAGCACGCCGATTCATGACCACCGCGTCTGGGGCTTGATCGGCATGCTGCGCGGGGCGGAGTATTCGCAGGGGTTCGCCCGCAGCGCCGACGGCCGACTGGAGCAGGAAGGCCCGGCGATCCGCCTGGAGCCCGGTCATGTCGAGGCCTTGTCGCCGCGCAGCAACGACATTCATCAGGTCAGCAATGCGTTCGACGACCAGGTGTCGATCAGTATTCACGTCTACGGCGCCAACATCGGCGCCGTGAAGCGCGCCGTTTATCAGCCTGATGGCAGTGAAAAGCTGTTCGTCTCCGGCTATTCCAACGCCTATCTCCCGAACATCTGGGATCTGTCCAAAGAGAACCAAGCCCAATGAGCAATCCCACCCGTTCCTACGCCGACATCCGCCGCGCCCTGCTCGCCCATGAAGAAGTCGCGTTGGTCGATGTCCGCGAAGAAGCCCCGTTCGCCGAAGCTCATCCACTGTTCGCCGCCAACATTCCGTTGTCGAAGCTGGAGCTGGAAGTGCTCGCGCGCATCCCCCGTCGCGACACCGCCGTGACGGTTTATGACAACGGCGAGGGCTTGGCCGAACGCGCTTTGGAGCGTTTTCAGGACCTGGGTTACAGCGACGTCAAACTGCTTGGAGGCGGATTGCAGGGCTGGCGCAATGCCGGCGGCGAGCTGTTCATCGACGTCAATGTGCCGAGCAAGGCGTTCGGCGAACTGGTGGAGCACCATCGCCACACGCCGTCGTTGGCCGCCGAAGAGGTCAAGCAGTTGCTCGACACCAAGGCTGACGTGGTGGTGCTGGATGCGCGGCGGTTCGATGAATACCAGACCATGAGCATTCCCAACGGGGTCAGCGTGCCCGGGGCCGAACTGGTGCTGCGGGCGCGGGAGTTGGCGCCCGATCCCGACACCCGGATCATCGTCAACTGCGCCGGCCGTACCCGCAGCATCATTGGCACTCAGTCGCTGGTGAATGCCGGCCTGCCCAACGCGATTTCCGCCCTGCGCAATGGCACGATCGGCTGGCTGTTGGCCGGGCAGACGCTGGATCATGGGCAATCCAGGCGCTTCCCGCAGGTCAGTGAAGCGACCCGGGAAGTCGCTCGGGCGGATGCTCGCAACGTGGCGGACAAAGCACGAGTAAAACGCGGCCGCCGTGCGGACTTGACGGTCTGGCAGGCCGAGACCACTCGCACGACCTACCTGTTCGATGTGCGCACGCCGGAGGAATTCGAAGCCGGCCATATGCCGGGTGCCCGTTCGACGCCGGGCGGCCAGCTGGTCCAGGAGACTGATCATTACGCCAGCGTGCGCGGCGCACGAATCGTTTTGCTCGACGACGATGGCGTGCGCGCCAACATGTCTGCTTCGTGGCTGGCGCAGCTAGGCTGGGAGGTGTTTGTGGTGGACGACTTGCGTCCGGAGGATTTCAGCGAAAAGGGTGGCTGGAACGCGCCCATTCCACCCGCGCCGAAGGTCGAAGAGATCAGCGCCGAAACGCTGCGCGAGTGGCGCCAGCAGGGCGGCGTGGCGGTGCTGGATTTCACTGCCAGCGCCCACTACGTCAAGCAGCATATTCCGGGCGCGTGGTGGACACTGCGTGCCGACCTTGCCAACGCACTGCAGAACAACATCCCGGTTGCCGAGCGTTACGTGCTGACCTGCGGCAGCAGCAAACTCGCGCGCCTTGCCGTGTCGGAGGTCGAAGCCCTGACCTGCAAGCCGGTGTTTGTGCTGAAGGACGGCACAGCCAGCTGGGTGGCGGCGGGGTTCGAGCTTGAGCACGGCGAAAGCCATCTGGGCTCGCCGCGCATTGACCGCTATCGCCGGCCCTATGAAGGCACCGATGCGCCGCGCGAGGCGATGCAGGCGTATCTGGATTGGGAGTATGGGTTGGTCGAGCAACTCGGCCGCGACGGGACCCATGGTTTTTATGTGATTTAAACCGCGCCCATTCGTGTAGGAGCGCGCTTGCCCGCGATGGCGGTGTGTCAGCTGCCAGATATGACACAGACAGGTCGCAGTTCGCGGGCAAGCGCGCTCCTACAAAATGCATCGTGGCGGAAATATGTATGCATTAATTTAATATCTTAACGCGACATAATCACACAAATACATAATCTGCTTATAACAAAAGATACTTCTATTCCGTTTCTTATAGGAATAAGGTCAATCCCCTTGCCGACCCCTTCTCCAGGCGGAGGCCGAGAATCCATTTTCAAGCCTGGAGATACGCACTATGTTCATGCCCTTCACTCCCCTGCTCCGTGCCCGTCACGTGATACTCACCGCACTCCTCGCGCTGTCATTCAGCCAAGCCACACAGGCTGCCGAGCCGCTTCAGCCACTCCTCGTTGCCAATCAGAAGTCCGCGCTGAAGGTGCTGCTGGAGGTGTCCGGCGAGCTAAAGGACGTGCCCTACGAGATCAGGTTTTCCGAATTCCCCTCGGCGTCGCCATTAGGCGAAGCTCTGAACGCAGGGGCCGTGGACGTCGGCGCATTGGGCGACGCGCCTTATGTATTTGCGCTTGGCGCTGGTGCGACGCTGAAAGTCATCAGCATTACTCACGTCAGTGGCCGCTACACGACTGCGCTGATTGTGCGCAACGACTCGTCGATCAAGTCGGTTGCCGACCTCAAAGGCAAGCGCATCGTCACCGGGCGCGGCTCCATCGGCCATTACCTGGCAATACGTGCGTTGAGCGAAGCGGGCCTGAAGACCAGCGACGTGAATTTCGTTTACCTCTTACCCAGCGAGTCGCGGCTGATCCTCGACAACGGCGACGCCGATGCCTGGGCCACCTGGGCGCCCTATACCACCGTCGCCACCCAGAACGGCGCGCGCATTCTGCCCAGTGGGCCGGACCTGTTGACCAATCATTCCTACCTCGCCGCCACCAGCAAGGCCATCGCCGACAAGCGCGTGCAACTGGATGACTTCGTGGTGCGCCTCGACCGCGCCTACCGCTGGGCCAACGCCCATCCTGCCGAATACGCCGCTGCCCAGACCAAGGTCACCGGTCTGCCATTGACCGTGCACCTGGCGGTCAATAAGGACACGACAATGGAACGCGTGAGTATTGATGACGGCGTTATCAAGGGCCTGCAAAACACGGCGGACATCTATCAGCGCGAAGGCATCCTCAACAAACACGTCGACGTGTCCCACGGTTTCGACCCGGATTTCAATGCCATACGCCTCGCTGCCGAGCAAGCCGCCAGCCAGAACGATCCCCAAGCTGCGCGCTGAAGGAGCGAATTAATCTGGAAATTTGCGGAATGCGCAGGAGAAGATCGATTTGAGGCGGGCATGTGCGTTAAATGCCGCACACACAAAAACGCCGCTCTGTTGAGCGGCGTTTTTGAGAATTTGGAGCGGGAAACGAGACTCGAACTCGCGACCCCGACCTTGGCAAGGTCGTGCTCTACCAACTGAGCTATTCCCGCAAATGGCGTCCCCTAGGGGACTCGAACCCCTGTTACCGCCGTGAAAGGGCGGTGTCCTAGGCCACTAGACGAAGGGGACACAGCCTGGAAACACCATGGTGTTGTGTTCCAGTTCCAGAAACACATCCGAAGACGCTTTCTGGTTTCACTCAACTTCGCCCGAAAGCAAAGCTGCTTAAAAATGGAGCGGGAAACGAGACTCGAACTCGCGACCCCGACCTTGGCAAGGTCGTGCTCTACCAACTGAGCTATTCCCGCAATGGCGTCCCCTAGGGGACTCGAACCCCTGTTACCGCCGTGAAAGGGCGGTGTCCTAGGCCACTAGACGAAGGGGACACGCTACAACATTCACTCCCTGCTACGCTCTGCTGTGTGCTTTACGCTGCAAGTGGCGCGCATTCTATGGATGGATATAAGGGTCGTCAACCCCTCAGTGAAAATATATTCAAATCAATGACTTCCCCCTCTATTTAGGCAACGGACGGCCGATACACACATGTCAGCCGCCATAGGGAATATCAGGCGGAGCGACAGGACCACCTTCCCGCGATAGTGGATAGCCACTACACTCGCGCAAATTACTTGATTGAGGCTAGTGCGGTGACACCATTCATTATCACCCTGTTCGTCATAGCGGGCATCGTGCTCCTCATAGCCTTCGGCTACCTGAACCATGTGGCAGAAGGCAAAAAGGTCGAGCGGGCGCGAAGCCTGGTCGAGCTTAAAGACCGTCTGCGTCGCTGCGCCGAGCTGTCGGAAACCTTTCCTGGTCAGCTGATGACGCCTGCCCTCAAGCTGCTGCTGGTCCGCCTGGAGCTGAACGTTGTGAAGCGCCTGATGGCGCTCGAAAAATCCAACAACGCCAACCTTCAGGAACGCCAGACCGAACTCGAAGCACTGGTGGCTCAGGGTGATGCGATCACGATCAGCAACCCGGCCAGCCCGATCCAGACCGAAGCCAAGGCCAAGGACGTACGCTTTCTATTGGAAGCCATGCACGGCCAGGTGACACGAGCGGCCCACGACGGTTTCCTGCAAACGGCTGAAGCCAAGCACTGGATTCGCGAGATCCGCAACTTGCTGGTGCTGCTGCACATCGAGTTCTTCAACAACCTGGGCCAGCACGCCATGAGTCAGGAACAGCCTGGCCAGGCCCGTCTGGCCTTCGAGCGTGGCGTCCAATACCTGAAGAACCAACCTGAGCCTGCGCCGTGGAAAGGCCACCTGCAGGCCATGGAACGGCAACTGGCCAAGGCCAACTCCATGGTACTGGACACCATCGCACCAACCGAAGACGACAACAACGAGCTGACCGAAGGTTTGAGAGTCGTGGACGCCGAGGCCGAGTGGAAAAAGAAAGCCATCTACGACTGATGGCTCACACCTGACGCACTGCACTGCACGGTGCGTCAGGGCTTTACTTCAGCAATCGGTTGATTTCAAGAAGATCGCCGCCAGCCGCTCAATCCCTTCCTGATCCTCCTCGCTAAAGCGCCCGACACTAGGGCTGTCCAGGTCCAGAACGCCAATCAGCTTTCCGTCCTTTATCAGGGGCACCACTACCTCGCTGTTGGAGGCACTGTCGCATGCGATGTGTCCGGGGAACTCATGGACATCGACCACACGCTGGGTTTCGCGGCTCTGTGCCGCCGTGCCGCACACGCCCTTGCCGAACGGAATGCGCACGCAGGCGATCTGGCCCTGGAACGGACCCAGCACCAGCTCTTCATCGCGATTGAGGTAGAAGCCTGCCCAGTTCAGGTCGTCGAGCTGCGTATAAAGGAAGGCCGAGAACTGCGCAGCGTTGGCGATGAAGTCGCGCTCATCCGCCAGCAGGGATTCCAGTTGTGCAGCGAGCAGGCGGTAGCCATCAAGGCCCTCCCCTGCGGAATTCAAATCGATCATGCGTCTTGCTCCAGCATTTTCAAACCAACCCAGTAACGGGCGAACTGATACGCGCAACGGCCGTTGCGGTTGCCGCGGCCGGTCGCCCAGCGCACGGCGTGAATTTCAAGCGCTTCATCGCGCTGCCATTGCAGGCCGGCACTGGTCGCCAGCTCGCCGATCCAGTGCTCGACCACATCCAGAAAATGCTCCTGGGTGAAGGGATAGAACGACAGCCAGAGGCCGAAGCGATCCGACAACGCGATCTTGTCCTCGACGGCTTCGCTCGGGTGGATCTCGCCGTCGTCACCGCGCTGCCAGTGAGCGTTGTCGCTCTCCTTCTCGGGCACCAGATGACGGCGATTGGACGTGGCGTACAGCAGAACGTTGTCCGGCGCCTGTTCCAGCGAGCCGTCGAGCACGCTCTTTAGCACGCGGTAGTCCCCTTCGCCGGATTCGAACGACAGGTCATCGCAGAACAACACAAAGCGCTGGGGCAACTTCTGCAGTTGCTCGACCACCCGCGGCAGATCGCCCAGGTGATCGCGTTCGATCTCGATCAGGCGCAGGCCGGCTTTGGCGTGCTCGGCCAGCAATGCGCGGACCAGCGACGACTTGCCCGTGCCACGGGAACCCCAGAGCAGCGCATGGTTGGCCGGCAGGCCGTCGATGAACTGCCGGGTATTGCGGCCCAGTTGCTCACGCTGGCGGTCGACACCTATGAGGTCCGACAGGCGCATGTCCAGGGTGACCTCCAGCGGCATCAAGTAACCGCCGCGGCCTTCGTGCACCCAACGCGCGGCCAGCGTCGTTTCCCAGTCCACGGGCTGCCGAACGGCTGGCAGCAGAGGTTCGAGACGCGCCAGTACCGACTCGGCGCGCTCCAGAAATGCGTTCAATCGAGAATCCACGGTTTCTCCTTGATTTAACGGGTTAACGCCCGGCCGCGATCAGCTATGCTTGCCATGCGACGGACACAAGAAGTGACAGTGCCACTATGGATATAGCGATCACCCACCGGCTGTCATTCAAACAGGCCCGTTTGACTGTGCTGATCGGCTTTGTATTGGGCACGCTGCTCAGTTTTTTTCAAATTGCGCTCGATTATGCCAGCGAAGACGCATCCATCGATCGTGAAATTCGCTCCTTGCTGCAAATCAGTCACAACCCCGCTTCGCGCATTGCCTACAACCTGGACGCAGAACTCGCGCAAGAACTGACCCTCGGCCTGCTGCACTCCCCCGCCGTGGTCGGCGCGCGGCTGACCGATAACAACCACGTCCAGCTCGCGGCCGTATCACGCCCGTTGACGAAGAGCACCTACCGAATGGTCAGTGATTTTCTGTTCGGCGGAAGTCGGCAGTTCGAAGACGTGCTGCACCTGGACCACATCCCTGACGAGTCCATTGGCACCTTGCAGCTGGATGTCGATACATTTGCCTTCGGCAACCATTTTCTGCAGCGCGCCGGGATCACCCTCGTCAACGGCTTCGTGCGCAGCCTGGTGCTGGCCGGTCTGCTGCTGGCGCTGTTCTACTTCACGCTCACCAAACCCCTGACAGGCATGATCCGTGCGCTGTCGGAACGTGATCCGCGCAGCCCCGTTCAACCCCCGGTGCCCTGCCCGCCCGGTCACGAAGATGACGAAATCGGCGTGTTGGTGGCGGTCACCAATCGGCAGTTCAAGAGCGTTGCCAGTGAGTTTGCACGACGCCGGGAGGCGGAAAACCGGCTCACCGACCACCTCAACGAGCTGGAAGACATCGTTTCCGCACGCACCAATCAGCTTGAGACCAGCAACGCCCGGCTCAGCCAGTCCAACGAAGAACTGCAGGTCGCGCGCAGCACGGCGCTGGACATGGCCCATGCGCGCTCGGCGTTTCTGGCCCACATGAGCCATGAAATCCGGACACCGCTCAACGGCTTGCTGGGCATGCTCGCGTTGTCCCTCGATGGCCCGCTCAGTGCAGAACAGCGCCAGCAGCTGTCCATCGCCCACGACTCGGGCAAGGTGCTGGTGGAACTGCTGAATGACATTCTCGACCTGTCGAAATTCGACGCCGGCCAAGTGGAGCTTGAGCGCATCCCGTTCGATCTGGCGGCCTTGATCGAAGACACCGCCAGCCTGCTGTCGCAAAACGCGGCGCCGAATGTCGAGCTGACCTGCCTGATCGATCCGTGCTTTCCGGCGTCCGTGCTGGGTGACCCGACGCGGGTGCGGCAGATCGTCAGTAACCTGCTCTCGAACGCGCTCAAGTTCACCCGCGCCGGGCGCGTGGATGTGCGACTGGGTCAGCATGGCGACCACGTGCGCATCGAAGTGTGCGACACCGGCATCGGCATCGCGCAGGACGCCCAGGCCAAGATCTTTCAGCCGTTCACCCAGGCCGAAGCCGCGATCACCCGGCAGTACGGAGGGACCGGTCTGGGCCTGACCCTGACCCATAACCTGACCGATGCCATGAACGGACAGTTGAGTATCGAGTCCGCCTTAGGGGTCGGCAGCCGCTTCCGCGTGGACCTGCCGCTGCCAGCCCACACGCCAGCGCTGAAATGGCCGCTGCTCAAAGGCAAAGTGCTGGTGGGCAGCGACGAGAACAGCGGGTTGCTGGAAATGCTCAATCGACTGCTGCCGGAATGGGGCGTTACCTGTCAGCTGCTGGCAGAAGGTGCGCCGCCCGATGCCGACGCGGACCTTTTGATCACCGATTGCCCGCAGTGCCTGGTGGCCATCCGCGAGGCGTGCACGGTGCCCGTGTTACTGGTGACGGCGTACGGGAACTTCATGCCCGGCGAGCAGGTTGCGGCCCTGGCGTCGCTGCAGCAACAGGCGCGGCCACTCCCGCGCAATGTGTTGTATCAGAGCCTGGCGCGCATTCTGGACGCCGACGGTCAGGCAGGTGTCAGCCAGGAACAGGGCGGCCTTTCACCCACCCATCGGGCGCGTATTCTGCTCGTGGAAGACAACCCGGTTAATCAACTGGTGGCGAAAGGCATGCTCAGCAAGCTCGGTTGCGATGTGGTCGTCAGCAGCAATGGCGCCGAGGCGCTGCAGCAGCTAGAGCAGGATCAATTCGATCTGGTGCTGATGGACTGCAACATGCCGGTGATGAACGGCTATGACGCTACCCGGCGAATCCGCGAGAACGCTCGCTGGTCGGATCTGCCGATCATCGCGCTCACGGCCAACGCGATGCCGGAAGAGCGTGAACACTGCAGGGCTGCGGGCATGAGCGACTACCTGGCCAAGCCGTTTCGGCGCGAGGAGTTGATGGCGTTGCTGGATCAGTGGATCCCCGTAGGGCAGCCGCATTAAAGGCCGCTTCAAGGGATGCTTCGATCAACCGGCCGCTTGTTCTTTCAACAACGCTTCGATGTCGGCCTTGATGTCTTCCGGCTTGGTCAATGGCGCATAACGCTTGACCAGCTTGCCGTCGCGGCCCACCAGGAACTTGGTGAAATTCCACTTGATGCCTTCGGAACCGAGCAACCCCGGTGCGCGCTTCTTGAGCTGCACGAACAGCGGATGAGCCTGGCTGCCGTTGACGTCGATCTTCTTAAACAGCGGAAAGCTCACCCCATAGTTCAGCTCGCAAAAATCGGAAATCGCGCCTTCGTTGCCGGGCTCCTGCTTGCCGAACTGGTTGCACGGAAAGCCCAGCACCACCAGCCCGCGATCCTTGTAGCCCTGCCACAATTCCTCAAGGCCCTTGTATTGCGGCGTGAAACCGCACTTGCTGGCGGTGTTCACCACCAGTACCGCCTTGCCGCCGAAATCAGCCAGGGTCTTTTGCTCGCCCTTGATCGTTTGCACCGGAATGTTCAGCAGTTCGTCGCTCATGGCGATGCCTCGATTTAGTAAACCGCAACGCTAGCGCGCCAATGTCTGGCGCGCTATTCCATTGTTACCGGTGATAGGCCTGCATCAGGCGTTGCGTGGCACCAGATCCAGGCACACCGAGTTGATGCAGTAGCGCAGGCCGGTGGGCGGCGGGCCGTCCGGGAACACGTGACCAAGGTGAGCATCGCATTGGCTGCAGACCACTTCGGTGCGGATCATGCCGTGACTGACGTCGCGCACTTCGACCACTGCGCTGCCTTCCAGCGGCGCGTAGAAGCTCGGCCAACCGCAACCCGAATCGAACTTGGTGGTCGAATCGAACAAGGGCTCGTTGCAGCAGATGCAGTGGTAAACGCCGTCGGTCTTGGTTTCGTTGTATTTGCCGCTGAAGGGACGCTCCGTGCCCTTCAGCCGGCAGACGTTGTACTGCTCTGGATCGAGCATCGCTTTCCATTCTTCAAGGGTTTTATCCAGCTTAGCCACGGGTAGACCTCCGTAAATGAAAAAGCCCGATCTGTGTCTTTTCCACGGATCGGGTGGCACGTATGATTGCGCCTTCGTTGGACGCCAGTCTGTCACCCGCGTTTCTCGCGTACAAACCCATTTTGATGGCGTCATGCTCAGCGGTCTGCGCTTCTTCTTACAGCGGGCCGTCTCTTTTCGGGACCAATCACCATGCAGTTCAGCAAATCGAACAAGCTCGCCAACGTCTGCTACGACATTCGCGGGCCGGTGCTCAAGCACGCCAAACGCCTGGAAGAGGAAGGCCACCGCATCCTCAAGCTGAACATCGGCAACCCGGCGCCGTTTGGTTTCGAAGCGCCTGACGAAATCCTGCAGGACGTCATCCGCAACCTGCCGATGGCCCAGGGCTACAGCGATTCGAAAGGCCTGTTCAGCGCGCGCAAGGCGGTGATGCAGTACTACCAGCAGAAGCAGGTCGAAGGCGTCGGCATCGAAGACATCTATCTGGGCAATGGCGTCTCGGAACTGATCGTGATGTCGATGCAGGCCCTGCTCAACAACGGCGATGAAGTGCTGGTGCCGGCGCCGGACTACCCGTTGTGGACCGCCGCCGTTGCGTTGTCCGGCGGCAACCCGGTGCATTATCTTTGCGACGAGCAGGCCAACTGGTGGCCTGATCTTGAAGACATGAAGGCCAAGATCACGCCGAACACCAAGGCGATGGTGATCATCAACCCGAACAACCCGACCGGCGCCGTGTATTCCCGTGAAGTGTTGCTGGGGATGCTGGAGATTGCCCGTCAGCACAATCTCGTGGTGTTCTCCGACGAGATCTACGACAAGATTCTCTACGACGACGCCGTGCACATCTGCACCGCCTCGCTGGCACCGGACCTGCTGTGCCTGACCTTCAACGGGCTGTCGAAGTCTTACCGCGTGGCCGGTTTCCGTTCAGGCTGGATCGCGATTTCCGGGCCCAAGCACAACGCAGTCAGCTATATCGAAGGCATCGACATCCTGGCGAACATGCGCCTGTGTGCCAACGTGCCGAGCCAGCACGCGATCCAGACCGCGCTGGGCGGCTATCAGAGCATCAATGACCTGATCCTGCCGCCGGGCCGTCTGCTGGAGCAGCGCAACCGGACCTGGGAATTGCTCAACGATATTCCGGGCGTCAGCTGCGTGAAGCCGATGGGCGCGTTGTATGCCTTCCCGCGCATCGATCCGAAAGTCTGCCCCATCCACAACGACGAGAAGTTCGCGCTGGACCTGCTGCTGTCGGAAAAGCTGTTGATCGTTCAGGGCACCGCGTTCAACTGGCCGTGGCCGGACCACTTCCGCGTGGTGACGCTGCCGCGTGTGGATGATCTGGAACAAGCCATTGGCCGGATCGGCAATTTCCTGAAGACCTACCGCCAGTGACTACACCTTTGTAGGAGCGGGCTTGCCCGCGATGGCGGTGTATCAGTCAACGTACTCAGCGACTGACACGCCGCTTTCGCGGGCAAGCGCGCTCCTACAAATCGCCGTCTGCAATGATTATCCGGCTTGGCCGCCTTGTCGTGCGCCCTCGTGATTGCCACGTAAGTGCCGTGCCGGCGCCAGACGACACAGTTTGAAATGATCGCCCGGTTGAATACACCCCGACATCACCTTATATACCCCCGCAGTACGTTACATATTCTTCCCGAGGAGAAACTCTTAACCATGATGCGCATTTTGCTGTTTTTGGCCACTAACCTTGCGGTCGTGCTGATTGCCAGCATCACCCTGAGCCTTTTTGGCTTCAACGGGTTCATGGCGGCCAACGGGGTTGATCTGAACCTCAATCAGCTGCTGATCTTCTGCGCTGTGTTCGGTTTCGCCGGTTCGCTGTTCTCGCTGTTCATCTCCAAATGGATGGCGAAGATGAGCACGGGCACCGAGATCATTACCCAACCCCGCACCCGTCATGAACAATGGCTGCTGCAGACCGTAGAACAACTGTCCCGCGATGCGGGCATCAAGATGCCGGAAGTGGGTATTTTCCCTGCCTACGAGGCCAACGCCTTTGCCACCGGCTGGAACAAGAACGACGCGTTGGTCGCGGTCAGCCAGGGCCTGCTGGAGCGCTTTTCCCCCGATGAAGTGAAAGCAGTGCTGGCTCACGAGATCGGTCACGTTGCCAACGGCGACATGGTGACCCTGGCGCTGGTCCAGGGCGTGGTCAACACCTTCGTCATGTTCTTCGCGCGGATCATCGGCAACTTCGTCGACAAGGTGATCTTCAAGAACGAAGAAGGCCGTGGCATCGCGTTCTACATCGCGACCATCTTCGCCGAAATCGTGCTGGGCTTCCTCGCCAGCGCCATCGTCATGTGGTTCTCGCGCAAGCGTGAATACCGTGCCGACGACGCCGGTGCACGCCTGGCCGGCACCGGCGCGATGATCAGCGCGCTGCAGCGTCTGCGTTCGGAACAGGGCGTTCCGGTGCAGATGCCAGAGAGCATGACGGCATTCGGCATCAACGGTGGTTTGAAGCACGGCCTGGCCGGGCTGTTCATGAGCCACCCGCCGCTGGAAGAGCGCATCGAAGCGCTTCGTCGTCGCGGTTGATTGCGTAACGGCTGCAACAAGAAAGGGCGACGTGAAGTCGCCCTTTTCTTTTGTTCTCTTTCCTTCGCGCGGCCCTATCGCCGGTACATCCGGTAGGCATATTCCATCAGGGACGTCGCCCCCGCCTGCTTGAACTTCACGCCCTGCTCCAGCACGTCCAGATCCGCGACGCGCTTGACCCGCCAATCCGGCGACAGCAGCTGCAGCACCTCATCCTCATCCACCGAGAACGGCGGGCCGGCAATCAGTGACTGATCGTAATCCAGCGTCACCAGCAGGCCGCAGGCATCGTTGGACAGCAGATGATTGAGCTGTTTGACGTAACGCCAGCGCACGTCCGGTGGCAGCGCGATCAGAGCGGCACGGTCGTAAAAGGCGGTGCAGTCGCCCACGTCCTCGGGCCTGAGGGCAAAGAAGTCGCCGCACCAGATCTCGCAGCCCTCCGCACGGTAGACCTTGAGCGCGCCACGCTCCTCGATCGTGGCCTGCAAGCCGTTCTCGCTGAAGAATCCGGCCACCGCTATCTCAGATAATTCCGCGCCAACCACATGAAAACCCTGGTTGAGCAGCCAGATCATGTCGATGCTTTTGCCGCATAACGGCACCAGGACGCGCTCCCCTGGCATGGCAGTGAGCTCTGGCCACAGACGCAACAGATGCGAATTCACAGACGCCTGATTGAAACCGATCTGATTGATCGCCCAGCGCTCATGCCAAAACCGCGGCTCCATAGACACTCCTGATATCCCGATCAAAACGGACGAAAACTTATATTAGATTTAGATGGATGTACTGCTCGATCATGCCACTCACCTTATACGCTCAGGACACTGCAAATGCTGCCTAGCCTGTTCATTTCCCACGGCTCGCCCATGCTTGCGCTCCAACCGGGTGAGAGCGGGCCGGCGCTCACCCGTTTGGCCGCCACTCTGCCGCGCCCCAAGGCCATCGTGATTGTCTCGGCGCATTGGGAAAGCAACGAACTGCTGGTCAACGGTAATCCACGGCCGGAGACCTGGCATGACTTTGGCGGCTTCCCGCCCGAGCTTTTCGCCGTGCAATACCCGGCGCCCGGCATGCCGGAGCTGACGCACCGCGTGCTGGAGTTGCTGGCGGAGGCTGACCTGCCGGCGCGCATGACCACTCAACGGCCGTTCGACCATGGGGTCTGGGTGCCGTTGTCGTTGATGTACCCGCAGGCCGACATTCCCATCGTGCAGGTCTCGCTGCCTACGGTCATGGGCCCTGCCCTGCAGACGAAGGTCGGACAGGCGCTGAAGCAACTGCGTGAGGAAAGCGTTTTGCTGATCGGTTCCGGGAGCATCACCCATAACCTGCGGGAGCTGGACTGGCAGGCGGGACCTGAAAGCATCACCCCGTGGGCGCTGGCATTCCGCGACTGGATGGTGGAAAAGCTCGCGGCGGACGATCTGGAGGCGCTGCACGACTATCGAAACCAGGCCCCCCACGCCGCGCGCAACCACCCGACGGACGAACACCTGCTGCCACTGTATTTCGCGCGGGCGGCGGGCGGGGAGTTCAGCATCGAGCACCAGGGCTTCACCATGGGTGCGCTGGGGATGGACATCTATCGGTTTGGGTGAGGGGGTTCACACAGTCCGTAGGACCGGCTTTAGCCGGGAATAGGCCAGCTCAGTCGACATCAATCAGGTGGTGTGCCATCTGACGCCTTCCCGGCTAAAGCCGGTCCCACTGACATCAAAAGCCTGTCGGCGGCGTGCCAGATACGCCCCACAATTATAGGGGACTGATTTATTTACAGCGCTTCATCGTAAATTAATCTGTCCCCGCTCAGTTGTGTGGCACACCGACGCCTTCCCGGCTGAAGCCGGTCCTACCAAACCAAAACCCACTCGGCCTGGTGCCCCCCCTCCGTCTATGGGATCGGCGCCAGAGGACAAAACGGGGACAGATTAATTTACGGTGAAGCGTTGTAAATAAATCAGTCCCCTTCAAATAGGGGATGGACATCTATCGGTTTGGGTGAGGGGGTTCACACAATCCGTAGGACCGGCTTTAGCCGGGAATAGGCCAGCTCATTCGACATCAATTAGGTGGTGTGCCATCTGACGACTTCCCGGCTAAAGCCGGTCCCACTGACATCAAAAGCCTGTCGGCGGCGTGCCAGATACGCCCCAAACAATTATAGGGGACTGATTTATTTACAGCGCTTCATCGTAAATTAATCTGTCCCCGCTCAGTTGTGTGGCACACCGACGCCTTCCCGGCTGAAGCCGGTCCTACCAAATCAAAACCCACTCGGCCTGGTGCCCCCCCCTCCGTCTATGGGCTCGGCGCCAGAGGACAAAACGGGGACAGATTAATTTACGGTGAAGCGTTGTAAATAAATCAGTCCCCTTCAAATACGAGTCCCCTTCAAATACGGCTGAGGCCAGTCCTACAACATCAAAAGCCTGCAGGCTCGGTTACGCGCTCTCAGAAACGTTAAACACAAGAAATACCCAAATCCCACACAAAAAAAATCCCCGAACCAGCCGGGGATTTTTTTGTTCAGGCGATCAGCTCAGGAGCAGATCAGTCCTCGCGATAGCGACGCAGCTTCAGCTGCTTGCCGGCAACGCGGGTGTCTTTCAGCTTGGCCAGCAGACGCTCGAGGCCGTCTTCCGGCAGCTCGACGAGGCTGAAGCTGTCACGCACCTGGATGCGACCGATAGCTTCGCGCGCCAGACCGCCTTCGTTGAGGATGGCGCCCAGCAGGTTTTTCGCAGCGATGCCATCACGGGCACCCAGCGCGGTACGGCAACGAGCACGGCCTTCGGCCAACGGCACCGGGGCACGACGTTCGCGGTCGCCACGATCAGGACGGTCGCCTGCTGGACGCTCAGGACGATCACCACGTGGTGCGTTGTTCGGCACCAATGGACGTTCTTTCTCGATCGCGCCCAGGGTCAGGGCCTGACCGTTGGTAGCCTTGCGCAGCAGAGCAGCGGCCAGGGCACGCGGGGTGCAACCGATGTCAGCAGTCAGGCGGTCCAGCAATTCGCCATGGCTTGCTTCGGCATCAGCGACCAGCGGCGACAGGCTGTTGGTCAGTTTCTTGATGCGGGCATCGAGAACGGCCTGGGAGTCCGGCAGGCGGACTTCGGCGATTTTCTGACCGGTCATGCGCTCGATCACTTGCAGCATGCGACGCTCACGCGGCGTTACCAGCAGCAGGGCGCGACCTTCGCGACCGGCACGGCCAGTACGGCCGATACGGTGAACGTAGGCTTCCGGGTCGTACGGCATATCAACGTTGAACACGTGAGTGATACGCGGAACGTCGAGACCACGGGCAGCAACGTCAGTCGCAACAACGATGTCCAGACGACCATCCTTGAGGGAGTCGATGACGCGCTCACGCTGGTTCTGGGCGATGTCGCCGTTCAGCGCAGCAGCCTTGTAGCCTTTGGCTTCAAGAGCGCTGGCCAGATCCAGAGTAGCCTGCTTGGTACGTACGAACATGATCAGGGCGTCGAAATCTTCGACTTCCAGCAGGCTCAGAACGGCAGAGGTCTTCTGGTCAGCGTGAACCAGCAGGTGAGCCTGCTCGATCGCGGTAACGGTCTGGGTCTTGCTCTGGATCTTGACGTGTTTCGGGTCTTTCAGGTGACGCTCGGCAATCGCGCGGATCGACTGCGGCAGGGTCGCCGAGAACAGCACGGTCTGACGGGTTTCAGGCATGGCCTTGAAAATGACTTCGAGGTCATCCATGAAGCCCAGCTTGAGCATTTCGTCGGCTTCGTCGAGAACCAGGTGATTCACGGTCGCCAGGACTTTCTCGTCACGACGCAGGTGGTCGCACAGACGGCCCGGGGTAGCGACGACGATTTGAGCGCCGTTACGAATGGCTTTCAGCTGTGGGCCCATCGGCGCGCCGCCGTAGACAGCCACAACGGTCACGCCCGGCATTTGCTTGGCGTAGGTTTCGAACGCGGTGGCCACTTGCAGGGCCAGCTCACGAGTCGGCGCGAGGATCAGCGCTTGCGGCTCGCGTTTCGTCGGGTCGATGAGGCTCAGGATTGGCAGAGCGAAGGCGGCGGTTTTACCGGTACCTGTCTGCGCCTGACCGATCATGTCGTGACCAGCGAGAATAATTGGGATCGATTGCTGCTGGATGGCCGAAGGCTCTTCGTAGCCGGTAGCGATGACAGCTGCAAGAATGGTCGGGTGAAGGTTAAGAGCGGCGAAGCCGCCGGTTTCCTGGGTCATGGGTCTGCCTCTGAGTGCATCCGCAAAGACCCATGCTTCAAAGCTGCGCGTGCCGTGTAAGACCCTAGAGTCACCCTGGCTGCTTTGTCGGCGGGGATTTGCGAAAACGTATTGATGAATGGATCGTCATGGGTGGTTCGTGACCGAACCGGTTCGAGAAGATGGCTTCGCGAACCCATACCGTGACGAGGGCCCTATGAAAGGCCGGCGCGCACTATACCGGAAATGCTGAAATAAGTGAGGATTTTTTTCGCGAATCAGCCCCTTGCGGCCAACTGTCACAGGCTTTGCGCAAAGCTGCGTCAGTGTCTACTTTTCATGTGCCCGGTATCGGTAGCGGGCAGAGCTTAAACGATTCACCCATACAGTGCGACACCCTACCCTTCCTTTCTCCTCATCTGCAGGAAACAGCGACATGACCTCTTCGACCAAAGGCCACGTCAGCCGGGAACAGCGCGGCGCAATCATGCTCATCGGCCTGGACCGCGCTGCCAAACGCAACGCCTTCGACTTGAATATGCTCAACCAGCTGAGCCTGGCCTACGGGGAGTTCGAGCGTAACGACCAGGCGCGGGTCGCGGTGGTGTTTGCCCACGGCGACCATTTCACTGGAGGGCTCGATCTGGCCGAGGCCGGGCCGGCACTGAGGGAGGGATGGACCCTGCCAGCCGGCGGTTTCGATCCCTGGGGGCTGTCGATCGGGCCGAGGGTCAGCAAGCCGGTGATCGTCGCGGCCCAAGGCTGGTGCCTGACGCTGGGCATCGAGTTGATGCTCGCCTCTGACATCAACTTGTGCGCGAGTAATGCCCGCTTCGCCCATCTGGAAGTGCAGCGCGGCATTTTTGCGTTTGGCGGCGCCACCTTGCGGCTGCACCAGATCGCGGGCTGGGGTAATGCCATGCGCTGGCTGCTGACGGGCGATGAATTCGATGCTCACGAAGCGTGCCGCATGGGCCTGGTGCAGGAAGTGATGGCGCCGGAAGACCTGCTGCCCTCGGCGCTGCGCCTGGCTCGGCACATCGCCGACCGCGCGCCGCTGGGGATTCGCACCACCCTTGAATCCGCGCGTCAGGCGGTGCTTGAGGGTGAAAGCGTGGCGGCCAAGGCGTTGCCGGCGCTGGTCCGCCGAGTGCTCGACAGCGAGGACGCCAAGGAGGGCCTGCAGGCGTTGCTGGAAAAACGCCCGCCGCTGTTCAGGGGATGCTGATCACGTCGCAGGCCGCAGCGTCTTGATCAGCGGCAATAGCGAATAGCCCAGTTGCGGCGCAAGGCTTTCGGCGCGCTGGGTCAAAGCGTCAAGGTCCAGCGTCTGATCCAGGTCGGCGGGGACGATGAGGATGACATTGCCCTCCTTCACCGGCAGTTCCCAGTAATGGCGGTGATAAAGCCCGCGCAGCAGGGCCGCGCCCAAGGGTTTGCCATCGTCCGACGCCCACTGGTTGATGATCAGCCAGCCGCCGGGGTTGAGGCGCTGTTGGCATTTTTCGAGAAAGCCCCAGGCCAGATGGCCCACGGCAGGGCCGGTGTCGGTGTAGAGATCGACGAAAATCAGGTCGGCGTCTTCAGCGGTCGGCAGCAAGTCGAGGGCATCGCCGATGCGCACATACAGCCGTGGATCGTCCTGCAGGCCCATGTATTCCATGGCCAGACGCGGCACATCGGGGCGCAGTTCGATGGCTTCGACGTCGTCCAGAGGCAGAAACTTCAGACACGCCTGCGTCAGCGTGCCCGCACCCAGGCCCATGAACAGCGCGCTTTCCGGGGCCGGATGGCAGAGCGCTCCAATAAACATGGCGCGGGTGTAGTCGTATTCGAGCCAGGCCGGATCAGCCGTGAACGTGCAACTCTGTTCGATGGCGTCACCGAACTCCAGGAAGCGGTAATCGGCCACTTCAAGTACGCGGATCTTGCCGAATTCATCGTGAACTTCGGCCAACACGTGCTCTACGCGTTCCTCGGTCATTGCTGTTCTCGTGCCCATGGTCAGATTGATTCGGGGTAGCGCCCGCAGGGATTGGCATCGTCGCGCCTGGCGATTAGCGTTGCCGCACGTAGCGATTGGATAGCCGCGCGCCGGGCCTGGTGTGCAAAAAGACGCAGAATACGGCCCGCAAAGGCGCGGATTGTCGGCGAATCGTGCCCCGCAGGTCACGCAAATTCTCGGGGCGAGCTGCTAACATGCCTGTCCGATCGCACTGACTTCGAGTTCAACATGAGCCAACCCTGGAGCCCCGACAGCTGGCGGAACCTGCCTATCCAGCAGCAACCTCACTACCCCGACGCCGACCACGTTCGCCGTGTCGAGCAGACCCTCGCCAGCTATCCACCGCTGGTGTTTGCCGGGGAAGCACGCGAACTGCGCCGACAGTTTGCCGAGGTCACCGAGGGCCGGGCGTTCCTGCTGCAGGGTGGCGATTGCGCGGAGAGCTTCTTCGAATTCTCGGCGGCGAAAATCCGCGACACCTTTAAAGTGCTGCTGCAGATGGCAATCGTCATGACCTTTGCCGCCGGCTGCCCGGTGGTCAAGGTGGGGCGCATGGCGGGGCAATTCGCCAAACCGCGCTCTTCCAACGACGAGACCATAGACGGCGTGACCCTGCCGGCGTATCGCGGCGACATCGTCAACGGGATCGGCTTCGACGAGAAAAGCCGCGTGCCTGACCCGGATCGCTTGCTGCAGGCGTATCACCAGTCCACTGCGACCCTCAATCTGCTGCGTGCATTCGCCCAGGGCGGTTTCGCCGACCTGCATCAAGTACATAAGTGGAACCTGGATTTCATCGCCAACTCGGCGCTGTCGAACAAATACAGCCAGCTCGCCGATCGCATCGACGAGACCCTGGCGTTCATGCGCGCTTGCGGCATGGACACCTCGCCGCAGTTGCGCGAAACCAGTTTCTTCACCGCCCACGAAGCGTTGCTGCTGAATTTCGAGGAAGCCTTCGTTCGCCGCGACAGCCTGACCAATGATTTCTACGATTGCTCGGCGCACATGCTGTGGATCGGCGACCGCACGCGGCAGCTGGACGGCGCCCATGTGGAATTCCTGCGCGGTGTGAAGAACCCGATCGGCGTCAAAGTCGGCCCGAGCATGAACACCGACGACCTGATCCGCCTGATCGACATCCTCAACCCGGAAAACGATCCGGGACGCCTGAACCTGATTGCGCGCATGGGCGCCAACAAGGTCGGCGACCATTTGCCGGGGCTGATCCGTGCCGTGGAGCGCGAAGGCAAGAAGGTGCTGTGGAGTTCGGACCCGATGCATGGCAACACGATCAAGGCCAGCAGCGGTTACAAGACCCGCGACTTCGCCCAGATCCTGGCGGAAGTGAAGCAGTTCTTCCAGGTGCATCAGGCGGAAGGCACCTACGCCGGCGGCATCCACATCGAGATGACCGGGCAGAATGTCACCGAATGCATCGGCGGCGCGCGTCCGATCACCGAAGATGGCTTGTCGGACCGTTATCACACCCACTGTGATCCACGGATGAATGCCGATCAGTCCCTGGAGCTGGCGTTTTTGATTGCCGAGACATTGAAGCAGGTGCGTCGGTAGGTCGTGATGGAACTGACTGTAGGAGTGAGCTTGCTCGCGATGCGGCATTAACAGACACCCTTGCAGCGTCTGGATGACCGCATCGCGAGCAAGCTCACTCCTACAATGAACCGCGAATAATGGATGCAATGAACGGCGCCCGCGCATGAGCTCCCCGCCCGTTCCCGGCTAAAGCCGGTCCTACGTTCCGTTACAGGTGGTCAAGACCGTTAGCGGCGAACGCCTCCCGCAAGCGTGCCGCACTGGTGCGCTGGCAGTTGATCAGTACGTGCGGCAGTTCCAGCCAGTTCGCCAGTTGCCGAAGGTGCAACGCGAGGGCGTGCATGCATTCGTCATCCAGTCCGGGCTGCTCTTCGTGCACCCCATGAACCGCCAAACGCCCCGCCGCCCTTTCGGCACGCAGGTCGATGCGCGCGGCGATGCGTTCGTTGTGCAGAAACGGCAGCACGTAATAGCCGTAAACCCGCTTGTGCGCCGGGGTGTAGATCTCCAGCCGGTAGTGGAAATCGAACAGCCGTTCCGTCCGCACCCGCTCCCAGATCAGGGAATCGAAGGGTGACAGCAATGCGCTGGCCGAAACCTTGCGCGGTACCGTCAGCCCGGGAGGTGTGTACGCCGGCTGCTTCCAGCCCTGCACCTGCACGAGCTGAACCGCGCCCTCCTCCACCAGTTCCGCCAACCCGCGCTTCGCCGGTGCCGGGTCCTGTCGAAAATAATCGCGCACGTCCTTTTCGGTACCGACACCCAGCGCCTTTACGGCGTGCAGCAGCAAGCTGCGCTGAGCATCGGTTTCGCCGATCACGGGGTGATTGACGATCGCCGACGGCAGAACGCGCTCGGGCAGATCGTACAGCCGCTCGAAACCGCGACGGCCGGCGACCGTGACCTCACCCGCTGCAAACAACCATTCCAGCGCATGCTTTTCGGCGCTCCAGTCCCACCAGGGTCCGGCGCGATCCTGACGGGTGCTGATGCTGCCCGCGCCCAACGCACCCTGTTCGCGAACGGTGTGCAACACCCGGGCGATGGTGGCCTGCTGTTCGCGGCCGAACTTCGCCAGTTGCTGATAAATGCCCTTGCCCCGGGATGCGCGCTGCATCCGCCAGCGCATCAACGGGTACAGCTCAACCGGCAGTAACGACGCCTCGTGGCCCCAATACTCGAACAGCTTGCGTTGCCGACCCTGGCTCCACGCCGCCTGCTCCAGCAATGTGCGCGGGTAAGGGCCGAGCCTGGAAAAGAGCGGCAAGTAGTGCGATCGCACCAGCGCGTTGACCGAATCGATCTGCAGCACGCCGAGCCGTTCGATCAGTTGCGTGACGTGCCCCGCCTTGATCGTCGCAGGCGGCTGGCGGCTGTTGAAGCCTTGGGCGGCCAGCGCTAGCCGGCGCGCGTGCTTGAGGGACAGTGGCGGGTGGATCGGCGGTTCGGCGGGCATTGCGACCTCCATGGCGGTGCCCAACGCTAACCGATCACCCGCTGCCCTGTCAGCGCTTCATCGGGTCGTCCCAGAAAGGACGCTCTATTTCTTCGTAGACATCCGCCCGACTCAAGCCCAGATCCTTCAGCGCGTCATCGCTCAGCGTGGCCAGTTCGACACGCTGCTGATGCAGCGTGCGCCAGCGAGCGACCTGCGCCACAAATCCTTTCCACCAACGTTCCGGCGCGGATTGCCGCGACAGAGGTTTTGCGACCAGTACGTACCCTTTTTGACCTTTCATCTTCTTGCCCTCCAGTGGGGATGGGCAGATTCTCTCGCCACGCCTAAGATCAATCCAACGAATGTTTCTTATGCACTGCATCTGGGAGATTGATGCATGACCACCTACCCGAGTATCGACAGCGAGCTGCTGCGCACCTTTGTCGCGATCGCCGATGAAGGCGGTTACACCAAGGCCGGCGAGGTGGTGAACCGCACTCAGTCGGCCGTGAGCATGCAGATGAAACGGCTGGAGGAGGATGTGGTGCGGCGCCCGTTGTTTCTCAAAGACGGTCGCACCGTCCGCTTTACGGCGGAAGGTCAGGTGCTGCTGGGCTACGCCCGACGGATCCTGAAACTGCACAGCGAAGTGTTCAACACCCTGCGCGAGCCGCACATGGTCGGCACGGTGAAGATCGGTACCCCGGACGATTACGTGATGCGCTTTCTGCCAGGGATTTTGCAGCGCTTTGCCCAGGCCTATCCGCTGGTGCAGGTGGAAGTGCATTGCGAGTCTTCGTCGCAGTTGCTGCAACGCCAGGACCTTGATCTGAGTATTGTCACCCGTGAACCCGGTAAGGAAATCGGCCAGATCCTGCGCCAGGAGCGGTTTGTCTGGGCCGTCGGCGCAGGCTTTTCCCCACAAGAGCAAACGCCGATGCCGCTGGCGATGTTCAACACCGACTGCTTTTGCCGGCAGTGGGCAATCAACGCGCTGCAGGCGTCCGGCCGCGAGTTCCGGGTGGCCTACACCAGTGCGAGCCTGTCAGCGATCATGGCGGTGGTCAGCGCCGGGCTGGCGGTGACCGCGCAGCTGCAAAGCCTGATCACCTCGGACCTCGAAGTGCTGGGAGAACAGCACGGGCTGCCGCAATTGCCGTCGGCGAGCATCGTGCTGCTGCGCAACCCCAACAATCCGTCGCCGATCACCGAGTGCCTGGCCGATCACATTGCCGAAGGGTTCAGGCTGTAACCGGAGCTACAAGCAGCTCACAGCTTGAAGCACAGCATGATCGCGCAGATCACCAGAAAGCCGCAGAACAGCGAGCGCAACAGGCGCTCCGGCAAACTGTGCGCCAGGGCGACGCCCCAACTGATGCTGGCAAGCCCGCCAATCGCCAAGGGAATGCCCATCAGCCAGTCGACGTGGCCGTGCAGGGCATAAGTCGCCAGCGTGATCGTGGTGCTTGGTGCCGCCAGTGCCAGCGCCAGGCCTTGGGCCGCCACCTGGGTCGCGCCAAACAGGCCGGTCAGAATGGGCGTTGCGATCACCCCGCCGCCGACGCCGAAGAGCCCGGCGGTGACGCCAGAGCCCAGGCCCAGCAGCCACAACCATTGGGCGCGGCGCAGCTCGGCGCCTGCCGTGTCTTTGCGCCAGACCATCTGGATCAGGTTGAACAGCGTCAGCACAACGAGAAACCCGACAAAGCCCAGGCGCATGATTTGCGGATCGATGCGCACCGCCCACAGCGAGGTCAGCCAGGACATCGTGAAACTGGGCACGATGAGCATCAGCGCATGACTTACCGACACCCGATTGCGCTGGTTGTAACGCCACAGCGCCAGCAGCACATTGGGCAGCACCATCAACAACGCCGTGCCCTGGGCCAGTTGCTGATCGAGGCCGAACAACACGCCCAGCGCCGGAATGGCGACCAGCCCGCCGCCAATGCCGAACAGTCCACCCAGCGTGCCCATGGCGGCGCCCAGCAGCAGGTACATCAATACATCGACAATCACGAGCGTTCCTCTGATCCGATTTCAGCGCGCATGCTACGCAGTCAGTGCCGTCGAGGAAATCGGCTTTGACGACATCCGGGATGTTGAACCGATCCACTGATGACGCGGCCGATAGAAAACCCCATGTCCGGCGATTACCGAAATTATCTGGTGCATTAAACATCAGGGCACTAAATTACCGGGCATTACTGACTGAGCGAGGGACACCCATGAACGCCAACGAGCCCACCCACAAGGCTGGCGCGGGCAGCTGCGACGCGTTGCTGCTGGATAACCAGCTGTGTTTCGCCCTGTATTCGACGTCGCTGATGATGACCAAGGTGTACAAGCCCTTGCTTCAGGAACTGAATCTGACCTACCCGCAATACCTGGCGATGATGGTGCTGTGGGAACGCGACGGGCTCACCGTCGGGGAAGTCAGCACCCGCCTGCTGACCGATCCGGGCTCGCTGACACCACTGCTCAAACGGCTGGAAGTCGAAGGCCTGATCCGCCGCACCCGAAGCAAGGAAGATGAACGGGTCGTGCTGCTGACCCTGACCGAGCAAGGCAAGGCGCTGCACACCAAGGCCCAAAGCGTTCCGCAATGCATTCTGGCCGCCAGCGGCATCAATCTCGAGCAGCTCAAGGCCCTGCAGAAAGACCTGCTTGCCCTGCGCGGAAATCTGCACGAAAGCCTCTGATCAATCCCCGATGATCAACCTCCCAAAAAATCTCGAAAATTTATCTTGCGCGCTAAACATTAGCGCAGTACATTCCACCTCACTTGCTTGGCGCACAAGATTTTAGCGCCAAGCAGACCTTGATTCAGTCAGCACTATCCAACCCATCAGCACGTGAGGAATTACCATGCAAGCTCTCTACACTGCAGTCGCAACCGCAACCGGTGGCCGTGATGGCCGCGCTGTTTCCGACAACAAAATCCTCGACGTAAAACTGGCCACCCCGAAAGAACTGGGCGGCGCTGGCGGCGAAGCCACTAACCCTGAGCAACTGTTCGCTGCCGGCTACTCGGCCTGCTTCATCGGCGCACTGAAATTCGTCGCCGGCCAGAGCAAGAAAACCATCCCGGCTGATGCGTCGATCACGGCCCACGTCGGCATCGGCCAGATCCCTGGCGGTTTCGGTCTGGACATCGACCTGCACATCAGCCTGCCGGGTCTTGAACAAGCCGAAGCCCAGGCGCTGGTCGATGCAGCCCACCAGGTCTGCCCTTACTCCAACGCTACACGCGGTAACGTCGATGTCCGTCTGCATGTGACCGTATAAAAGCTCGTCACAAGGCCTCGTCCCCAACCCTCGTTTGAACGGGAGAAGAACATGAACACGTTTGGCAAGATTGTGGCTGGCTCGCTCCTCGCACTGTCGATCGGCAACGCTTACGCGGCGACCGACACGGGCGTCGAGCACAACACGCAGGCGTTTCTGGACGCGCTGAATTCGGGAAGCGGCAAGCCGATCGAACAGCTTTCGCCCAAAGATGCCCGCGCTGTACTGACCGGTGCCCAGGCCGGCGTCAAGCTGACTCTGCCCAAGGCCGATGTCAGCCAGAAGACCATCTCGGTGGACGGCCAGAACATCAGCCTGACGATCGTTCGTCCGGCGGGCGTCAAAGGCACCTTGCCCGTGTTCATGTACTTCCACGGCGGCGGCTGGGTGCTCGGTGATTACCCGACCCACGAACGTCTGGTGCGGGATCTGGTAGAAGGTTCGGGGGCCGTGGCGGTGTTCGTCAACTACACGCCTTCACCTGAAGCGCACTACCCGACGGCGATCAACCAGGCCTATGCGGCGACCAAGTGGGTCGCCGAGCATGGCAAGGAAATCAACGTAGACGGCAAACGTCTGGCGGTGGCGGGCAACAGCGTCGGCGGCAACATGGCGGCGGTCGTCAGCCTGATGGCCAAAGACAAAGGCACGCCGGCCATCCGTTACCAGGTGCTGTTGTGGCCGGTGACTGACGCCAACTTCGATACAGGTTCCTATGATCAGTTTGCCGAGGGTCACTTCCTCACCCGCAACATGATGAAGTGGTTCTGGGACAACTACACCACCGATCCGAAACAGCGCGCCGAGATCTATGCCTCACCGCTGCGGGCCACGACCGATCAGTTGAAAGGTCTGCCGCCTGCCCTGGTGCAAACAGCAGGGGCTGACGTGCTGCGCGACGAAGGTGAAGCCTACGCCCGCAAGCTGGACCAGGCCGGTGTGCCGGTCACGGCGGTTCGTTACAACGGCATGATTCACGATTACGGGCTGTTGAACGTGGTCAGCCAGGTACCGGAAGTGCGCTCGGCGCTGCTGCAGGCTTCGCAAGAGCTGAAGGTTCATTTGAAGTAAGGCGACACCAACTGTAGGCGCCGGCTTGCTGGCGAACGCGGTAGTCAGTCGCAACCGTATTGGCTCGTCTAACGCATTCGCCAGCAAGCCGGCTCCCACAAAATCGAGGCCTGTCAGTTTCTCATGCAGTGGCCGGGAGCCCCTTCGCGGGCAAGCGCGCTCCTACAGATAACCGCGTCGCGTCAGTACTGTCTGGAAACGCTGACGAGACAGCAGCCACAAAAAAGCCCGACTCAATGGTCGGGCTTTTTCGTGTCCGGCATTACATCACCGGCATTACAAGAGCAGTGCTTATTTGGCACGGCCTTTGTAGGAACCGCCTTCGCGGGTGTCGATTTCGATCTTGTCACCGATTTCGATGAAGTCAGCAACCTGCAGCTCGGTGCCGTTGGCCAGTTTGGCCGGCTTCATGACCTTGCCCGATGTGTCGCCACGAGCCGAACCTTCGGTGTAGTCGACGGTGCGCACGATGGTGGTCGGCAGCTCTACGGACACCAGGCGCTCTTCGAAGAAGATCGCTTCGCAGACGTCGGTCATGCCTTCTTCAACGAATGGCAGAACGGCTTCGATGTCTTCAGCGTTCAGCTCGTACATGGTGTAGTCAGTGGTGTCCATGAACGTGTAAGTGTCACCGCTGATGAAAGACAGCGTGGCTTCTTTGCGGTCCAGGATCACGTCGTCCAGCTTGTCGTCGGCGCTGTAGACGATTTCAGTCTTGTAGCCGGTCAACAGGTTCTTCAGCTTGGTCTTCATGATCGCGCTGTTACGGCCCGACTTGGTGAATTCAGCTTTCTGAACCAGCCAAGGATCGTTTTCCAGCTTGATCACGGTACCGGGTTTAAGCTCTTTACCAGTTTTCATTACGAGTATCCGAATTTGGATGAAAGTTCTTTCTAAGCCCTGTACGAAAAGCCACTTTTCGTACAGGGCTTAATACAAGGCCGCGTATCATATCCAACTTTGGTAAAAGCTTACCAGCGCAGTCGTCAGATCCTCCTGCAAGGCCTGTTCCAGACACCAGCGCTCGGCATGGGCGGCCAGTTCATCGGTGTGCTGCTCCAGCGCATTCCAGCCCTGGGTCATGTCTTTTCCGCCATTCCAACTGTGCCAGACCTCGGTCAGCGCCTGCTGCGCCGCCTCCGACAGCCCCACCCGGTACAACTCCAGAAACGCATCGAGCTTGGCCCAGTGGGCGTCGTCATCCTGCTCGTAGATGTGCCAGATGAGCGGCCGCCCCGCCCATTGCGCGCGGACGAATGAATCCTCCCCGCGCACGACGTTGAAATCACAGCACCACAACAACTGGTCGTAGTCTTCCTGACGCACGAACGGGAGCACCTGAATCGTCAGGGCATCGCAGGCACACACAGCGCCCGCTTTCAATTCATCCACGCCCAACCAACGCTGAACGTCACCCAGAATGCGGCCTTCCGGGACCAGCAAATGGGTCTGGCGATCAGCCTGGGCCAGGCAGTCCAGCCAGCTGCCGAGCCCGGCGTGTTCGTAGGCGAACAGCGACATCAGCCGCGCGTCGCCGTGGGGCACGATGTTCAGGCGCTGGAGGACGGATTGGCGTGCGGCAGGATTCGCCTGAAAGGCCTGACGCTTTTCGATCAGGCCCGCTTCACGCAACAACCCGCCGGTCTTTGCGGTGAATCCGGGGAAGAAGAAATACTTGCGCAGCCCCGTAGACTGGATCGACGGCAGGCCATGGCAACCCGACACCCAGTCCTCGGCGCTGAGGTATTCGAGGTTGAACCACAGCGGCCGCTTCTCCCGCCCGAGCATGGCCTCGATGTAGTCCGGCGGCAGGCGACAGGCGAAGGCTTCCACCACGACGTCCGGCAGCTCGGCCGGCTGCCACGTCTTGGGCCATTCCTTTGGCCAGCGACAGACGGTCACGCCATCGCGTATTTGCTCTTCCGCCAGCGGATCGGCACCCGGGCACAGTCGGGCGAAGGCGTTCAGGTCATCGATCCAGAGGCGAACCTGCAGATCGTGATCCGCGACCAGTTGTCGGGCCAGGCGAAAGGTCACGCCGACGTCGCCGAAATTATCGACAACGCTGCAGAAAATATCCCAAGAGGCTTTCATCCGGGCTCCCTGAGGATGTTCAAAAAAACCGATTGTCCTTCATTGCGGCGCAGAATCACCAGCCCCGGTCGTGCGACAATCGCCGCTACCGCTGGCCACATGCATACAAGTCTGGAGTCTGTCATGTACGTCAACCACCGCGAACTGTCCGTCACGCTGCGCCCGCTCAAGCTGATCCTGTCGATTGCCGTCGGTATCTGGCTGGGGTTTCTCGCTGTCCTGCTGAGCCTGTGGCTGATCTATAAACTGCTCCCCGCCGAGCAGACCCAGGCACTGAACAATGCGGCCGCGCAGATGACCGCCCCGCCTGCGGTCAAACCAAAGCCGGACAGTGATAACCCGATGTTCGATCAATACCGGCAGATCCTGCGCGACAGCGAAGTGCGGCAGACTCAGGAGGCCGAACAGGCGGAGCGGCAACGCAGCTTCAACGGGCCGAAATGTCAGTTCTGGATGCAGCAGAACCAGACCGCCCCCAGCGAGAAAAGCCGTGCGAGCGTGTATCAGTTCTGCGGTTGAATCCCCTTTATCGAGCCACTCCATGCCCGTGAACAAGCAAACCGTCCTGCAGTGCATCGTCGAGAAGCTGCAGGTCGATCTCGATGTGGCCGTGCGGGCCGCGCAAACGGCGTACGAAACCGCGACCCACGAAGAGAACATCGCCGAGAACAAGTACGACACCCTCGGGCTGGAGGCGTCCTATCTGGCGGCGGGTCAGGCGCGGCGCGTGGAAGAAATCCGCCAGTCGCTGAACCTCTGCCGCCACCTCGTGCTCAAGCCTTTCGATGAGCAGCGCGGCATCCAGACCGGCGATCTCATCGCCCTCCAGGCGGATAACGGTGCGCAACAGCGGTTGTTTCTCGGGCCTGACGCGGCGGGGCTGAAAATCACGGTCGACGAGCAGGTGATTACGGTGATCACCGCACGCTCGCCACTGGGTCAGAGTCTGCTTGGCAAGCTCGATGGCGATGAGGTCGAGGTGGTGGTGAACGGCAGCCGTCAATCGTTCGAGATCACGCAAATCCTGTGATCCACTGATCATTTGCAGGGTTGTAGCGTCCGACTTTTTGTGGGTAAGGTGCACAGTCGCACCACAAAGGGTGAACCCCGGAACATGGAGCCGGGGACACGGATTTAACCAAGGAGATATTTCATGACGAACGTCATCACTTTCCCTGACGCCCATGAACGTGATCGCCTCAAGTCCAGTGACCACCACGGGTTGAGATACCTGAACAAGAAAGAGCGACAACTGATCGACCGCCTGCGCATGACCAGTCACGCCGGCCGCCAATACGTTTACGACTACGCCAGCATCATGCAGCGTTCCAAGCCGCTGTACCCCGAACCGGTGGAGTGACGCAGCTCGTCCGGGACACGTGGCGGTTCAGCAGAGGTTCAGTACAACGCCAAGGGGCGTGGGCCTATAGTGGGCAGGTATTTCTGTCTTCAGGAAAGCCTCATGCCTACTGCCACGCCTGCCCCGTCGCCCGCCGAACCGGGCACCTCCGCTGCCGCTGCGCCGGCGGATCATCTGCGCTTCCACAAACGCCACGCGCACCTGGCGCCGACCTTTGGCAACGACGCTTTCGCCCTCAAGGCCGAGGCGTTTGCGCGATTCTTCGGCACGCCCACGTTTCTCGGCGCACAGACGTTGCTGGTCGTACTGTGGGTGAGCGCCAACGTGAGCGGGTTGGTGTCGTTCGATCTCTACCCGTTCATCCTGCTCAATCTGGCGTTCAGCCTGCAATCGGCGTATGCCGCGCCGCTGATTCTCCTAGCCCAGACGCGACAGGCTGCCCGCGACAAAGCCAGCGCCGATGCCGACGCAGAACACAGAGAGGCACTAGCGGCCGCCAACGAAGAGCGCATGGCCATAGCAGCGCGGTACACGGCGCAGATGCTGGAACTGCTGGAGCAAAATACTCGGCTGACCGAAATGACCAAAGTGCTGACCGAACGCGTCGAAGGGCTGACGGCGGACATGCACAAGCATTTCGTCAAGCGCGATGGGCATGTTTGAAGGTTTTCGGGATCTGCCCTGCACCCACAGCGGATCTGCGGCACGGGCAAAATCTTAGTCTGGCAAGGGACCTTGTAGGAGTGAGCTTGCTCGCGAAGAGGCCAGTGCATCCGCTAAATCTTCTTTGGCTGAAATACCGTTTTCGCGAGCAAGCTCACTCCTACAGTTCCTCCGTTTTCGGCATGACAATGCAGCGTGCTGGCTAAGGACAGCTTCTACGCAAATCACATCCCGTTGAACGATCACACTCACACGCTGCCCCAAACTCCATGGCATTCATGATCCCCCATCAAAAGTCCCGTGCCCGCGCTGTGGTTTTTCCCTGCCCGCCGGCGCGGGATACTGGGCATCTGTTTCGTCCATCTTGTTCCCCCTTGAACTCTGGAGTTTTCCCATGACTGTTCCCGCATTTGGCCTCGGCACCTTCCGCCTGAAAGATCAGGTCGTTATCGATTCGGTCAGCAATGGCCTGGAGCTGGGCTATCGCGTGATCGACACCGCGCAGATCTACGGCAATGAAGCCGAGGTCGGTCAGGCCATCGAACAGAGCGGCGTGCCCCGTGACGAGCTGTACATCACCACCAAGATCTGGACCGACAACTTCGCCGCCGACAAGCTGATCCCGAGCCTGAAGGAAAGCCTGGCCAAGCTGAAAACCGATCACGTCGACCTGACGCTGATCCACTGGCCATCGCCTAAAGGCCAGGTGCCTGTCGCCGAATTCATGGGCGCACTGCTGGAAGCCAAGCAGCAAGGCCTGACCCGCGAGATCGGCATTTCCAACTTCACCGTGGCGCTGATGGGTGAAGCCATCGCTGCGGTCGGTGCCGAGAACATCGCCACCAACCAGATCGAACTGCACCCCTACCTGCAAAACCGTACCGTGGCCGCTTTCGCTCAACAGCACGGGATCAAGATCACGTCCTACATGACCCTGGCCTACGGCGAAGTGCTGAAAGACCCGGTGATCGAACAGATCGCCCAGCGCCACAACGCAACCCCCGCCCAAGTGACCCTGGCGTGGGCCATGCAGTTGGGCTACGCGGTGATTCCTTCGTCGACCAAGCGCGCGAACCTGGAAAGCAACCTGAAAGCCGTTGACCTGAAGCTCAGCGAAGACGACATGGCGCAGATTGCCCAACTGGACCGCGGTCATCGCCTGACCAGCCCGGCCAGCCTTGCGCCTCAGTGGGATTGATGCAGCCCTGATTCTGGCTTCGGCCAGAATCACCCCAACCAGCGCCCTCTAATAACGCACCCGAACCATAAACAGGCGCCCTGCCTGACCCATTCCTGAAATTGGTTCGCTTCGCGCCTGAACCAATTCCGCCTCGCCTCGCGAACCAGACTTCCGAACCTTTGCCGATTGGCCCGAAGGCGCGGGATCACGCCTGCACGCCTGCCCGGTCATCGCCTCGCCCTGGCGGACCAATTTTCATTGGCATCGCTATTGCACTCCTCCTCTGCAGCCAAGCCCTGCTTCATGCAGCCCCTGGCCTCCGGTTCATCCCCGTGACGAGAGACGCATATGGACAGCATCGACACCGACGCAAACCACGACACTTCGTCGAAGATGGCCCTCGATGCGCTGCGCCAGATGGTCGCGCAGCAGGCGGCCTTCCCGCAGCGGCCGTTGCCGACCGAGCGCGACCTGGCGGTGGATTTCGGCGTCAGTCGCCGGGCCATTCGCCGCGCGCTGGCAGTGCTCGAAGCCGAGGGACACATCTGGCGCCGTCAGGGCAAAGGCACTTTCGTCGGCCCTACCCCGCCGAGCGCGGCCATGAGCTTTGCCAAGCTGTCGAGCCGGACCAATTTCAGCGAGGTCATGGAAGCGCGCATCTATCTGGAACCGGCACTCGCGTCACTGGCCGCCCTGCGCGCCAGCGGTGAACAAATGGCGATCCTGCGCCGGCTCGCTGAACGCACCACCCATCAGCAACACGCCAGCGAACCCGACGCCGAAGGCATCGAGCTGTGGGACAGCGCGCTGCACCGCGGCATCGCCGAAGCCGCCGGCAACCGACTGATGCTGGACATCTTCGAAATGCTCGACGCCATCCGTCTTGATCCGGCGTGGCGCGACCTGCGTCAACGCGCCCGCAACACCGACCGCCTGAGCACTTACAGCCACGATCACCACGACATCATCGGCGCCATCGAAAGCCGCGATCCGGCCAAGGCCGCCACCGCCATGCGCGGTCACCTGCGTGCGCTGCAACAGGCGCTCGATCACGTCATCCAGCAAGACCTCGAGGCCAGCGTATGAGTGCTTCACCCGCGAACACCCCATCGGTATTGAGCGTCAGCGACCTCACCGTGCGCTTCAAGGATGCCCCGGCAAATGTCGTCGACGGCGTGTCGTTCGCCATTCAGCCGGGCAAGACCCTGGCCATCGTCGGCGAGTCCGGCTGCGGCAAAAGCGTGACGTCCATGGCCTTGATGGGCCTGCTGCCCGACACCGCCACCGTCCAGGCCAGCGCCTCGAATCTGCTGGGCGAGCCGTTGTTGGGGATGTCCGACGAGCGACTGCTGGACGTACGCGGCAACCGCATGGCGATGATCTTTCAGGAGCCGATGACCTCGCTGAACCCGGTGTTCACCATTGGTGACCAGATCGCCGAAAGCGTGATTCGCCATCAGGGTCTGTCGGCCAGCGCCGCCCGCCAGCGTGCGCTGGAGATGCTGGAAAAGGTCCGCGTGCCCGATGCCCTTCAGCGCCTCGACGCTTACCCCCACGAGTTGTCCGGCGGCATGCGTCAGCGCGCGATGATCGCCATGGCGCTGGCCAACGACCCTGCGCTGATCATCGCCGACGAACCCACCACCGCCCTGGACGTGACCATTCAGGCGCAGATTCTTTCGCTGGTCGCCAGCCTCCAGGCCGAAACCGGCACGTCGATGATGCTCATCACCCACGACCTCGGCGTGGTCGCCGAAGTGGCCGACGAGGTCATCGTGATGTACGCCGGCCGCGTCGTCGAAAGCGGTTCGGTGAAGACATTGTTCGATGATCCGCAGCACCCTTACACCATCGGCCTGATGGGTTCGATGCCCTCGGTCGGCCCTCGCGAAGGGCGGTTGGCGACGATTAACGGACGCGTGCCGACCCCGGCTGAAATGCCCGGTGGCTGCCGCTTTGCCAGCCGCTGCCCGTTCGTCATCGCCGCGTGCCGGGAAGCCCGTCCGCCGCTACTGGAAGTCTCCGCCGGGCATTTCGCCGCCTGCATTCGCGTGCCACTTGAACAGCATCTGGGAGTCAGCGCATGAGCCTGTCAGGCCAACACATCGTGAATGCCGGGATGGCTGAATCGGCGCTGGAAAAGCCGATTCTGGAAAGCATTGCGGTGAGCAAACACTTCCACAGCGAAGCCGGATTGTTCCAGCGCAAGAAGCCGCCCGTGCAGGCGGTCAATGAGGTGTCCCTGGCCGTGCGCCGGGGCGAAACCCTGGCGCTGGTGGGTGAATCCGGCTCGGGGAAATCGACCCTGGGCCGGGTGCTGCTGAACCTGCTCAAGCCGACGGCGGGCGATGTCATTTATGAGGGCCGCAACCTGGGCAACCTGCCCGCCGACAAGCTGCGTCAGGTGCGCCGGGATCTGCAGATCATTTTCCAGGACCCGTTCGCCTCCCTGAACCCGCGCATGAGCGTGGAATCGATCATCGGCGAGCCGATCTGGCTGCACCGCGACGACAGCCGCAGCGCGCGTCAGGATAAAGTCGCTGAGCTGCTGCGCACGGTCGGTCTGGCGCCGGAGCACGGCAGCCGCTTTCCCCACGAATTTTCCGGCGGCCAGCGTCAGCGCATCGGTATCGCCCGGGCGCTGGCCTCGGAACCACGGCTGATCCTCGGCGACGAGCCGGTGTCGGCGCTGGATGTTTCAGTGCAGGCCCAAGTGGTCAATCTGCTGGAAGACCTCAAGCACCAGTTCGGCCTGACCCTGCTGATCGTTGCCCACGGCCTCGCGGTGATCCGCCACATGAGCGACCGCGTGGCGGTGATGTACCTCGGCGAGATCGTTGAACTGGCGCCGGTCAACGCGCTGTTCGAAACACCCTTTCATCCTTATACCCAAGCGCTGATGGCCGCCGTGCCGGTCAGCCACCCGGACCTACGCCGCCCGCGCCCGCTGCTCGGCGGTGACATGCCAAGCCCGAGCAAGCCGCCGTCCGGTTGCCGCTTTCACACCCGTTGCCCCCACGCCAAGGCGCTGTGCCGCGAGGTGAAGCCGCTCTTCGACACCGTCGAGCCGGGACGTCAGGTGGCCTGCCATTACTGGCGCGAAATCGCCAACGCCGGCGCCGGTTCGCTGATCGTGCCCACACCCAGCGCCGCCTACAGCCAGCGCCTGAACCTGTTCAAAAGCCATCAAGCCCTTTCTCTGGAGAGTCAGCCATGAAGTTCGCCCACCTGATGACAACCACGTTGTTGCTGCTCGCTGCGAATGCGGCTGTCGCCGAAACCACCCTGCGCATCGGCATTCAGGATGACCCTGACATGCTCGACCCGCACCGCTCGCGTACCTACTCGGGGCGCCTGGTCTACACCGCACTGTGCGACAAGCTGGTGGACGTCAACCCGGACCTGACCTACGTGCCGCAACTGGCCACCGCCTGGAACTGGAGCGAGGACGGCAAGACGCTGACCATGACCCTGCGCGACGGCGTGACCTTCCACGACGGCGAGGTGTTCGACGCCGCCGCCGTGAAGTTCAACCTCGACCGCGCCCGCACCCTGCCCGACTCCTTGCGCAAGAGCGAACTGGCGTCGGTGGAAAGCGTTGAGGTAATCGACGCGAAGACCGTGGCGATCAAGGTCAAGCAGCCCGACGCGACGCTGATCTCGCAACTGTCGGACCGCGCCGGGATGATGCTCGCGCCCAAGGCGTCGGCCACCGACGTGGCCTCCAAGCCGGTGTGCTCAGGGCCCTACAAATTCGTTCAGCGGGTGCAGCAGGACCGCATCGTGCTGGAGCGTTTCGACAACTACTGGAACAAGCAGGCGTATCACTTCGACAAGGTGATTTTCCTGCCGATTCCGGACACCTCGGTGCGCCTGGCCAACCTGCGCTCCGGCGACCTGGACATCATCGAACGCGTTGCGCCGACGGACGTGAAGACCGCCAAGGCCGACAGCCACATCCAAGTGTTCAGCACGCCGGGCCTGGGCTACATGCAGCTGATGTACAACACCAACAATGGCGACAAGGCCAACAACCCGATGGGCAAGGACAAGCGCGTGCGCAAGGCCTTCGAGCTGGCCATCGACCGTGACGCGATCAATCAGGTGGTATTCGAAGGCCTGTACGCACCGAGCGCCCAGCCGTTCCCGAAAAACAGTCCGTATTACGACAAGGACCTGCCGGTGCCAACCCGAGACGTCGAAGCCAGCAAAAAACTGCTCGCGGAAGCCGGGGTGAAGACGCCCCTCAGCGTCGAGCTGAAAGTCGCCAACAACCCCATCGCCCAGCAGGTCGGTCAGATCATTCAGGCCATGGCGGAAGAAGCCGGCTTCAAGGTCAATCTGATCGCCACCGAATACGCCACCCTGCTCAGCGAGCAACAGGCCGGCAACTTCCAGATCGGCATGAGCGCCTGGTCGGGCCGCCCTGATCCGGATGGCGACATCCACCAGTTCGTGACCTGCAAGGGTGGCCAGAACGACGGGCATTTCTGTGACCCGAAACTCGACGAACTGCTGAACAAGGCACGCACCGTGAACGATCAGGCCCAGCGTCAGGCCCTCTACTTCGAGGCCCTGCGCCTGCTCGCCGAAGACGTGCCGACCAGCTACCTGTATTTCGATCCGCGAATCATCGCCATGCGCAGCAACCTCACCGGTTTCGTGCCCAATCCCGATGGTTTGATTCGCCTGAACAACGTCGCTTTTAAATGACAGCGGCGCCCGTGGGCAACCGCTTCGGCCGCGAGGATTCGTCATGCTGACTTTCATCCTGCGACGCCTGCTCAGTGCCATTCCGACGCTGATCCTGGTTTCGCTGTTCGTCTTCACCCTGCAAAAGCTGCTGCCCGGTGATCCGGTCCAGGCCATGGCGGGTGAAGAGCGCGACCCGGCGGTAATGGAATACCTGCGGGAGAAATACCGCCTCAACGACCCGCTGCCGCTGCAATACGTGCACTGGGTCGGCAATGTCCTGCAGGGCGACTTCGGCACCTCGCTGCGCACCGAGCAACCGGTGGCCGTGCTGCTGGCGTCGAAGCTGCCGGTGACCATCGAGCTGGCGGTGCTGGCGCTGATCATCGCGCTGGTGATCGGCATTCCCACCGGCGTGATTTCGGCGGTGCGCAAGGGCACGTCGGTGGATTACGCGGCCAACGTGTTCGCCCTGTCGGGGATCTCGATTCCGCACTTCTGGCTGGGGATTCTGTTGATCATGATCTTCGCCGTGAAGCTGCAGTGGCTGCCGGCTTCGGGCTTCGTGCCGCTGGGTGAAGACGTCGGGCAGAACCTGAAAACCCTGATCCTGCCGGCCTTCGTGCTGGGCGCCGGGCTGTCGGGGGTGCTGATGCGTCACACCCGCAGCGCGATGCTCGAAGTGCTGCGCGCCGATTACGTGCGCACGGCACGGGCCAAGGGGCTGTTCCCGCGCACGGTGATCTTGAAGCACGCCCTGCGCAATGCGCTGATGCCCATCGTCACGCTGACCACGTTGCTGTTCGGCGAACTGCTCGGCGGTGCGGTGCTGACCGAGCAGGTTTTCAGCATTCCCGGCTTCGGCAAGATGATTGTCGATGCCGTGTTCAACCGCGATTACGCCGTGGTGCAGGGCGTGGTGCTGTGCGTCGCGATCGGCTTCCTGCTGCTGAATCTGCTGGCCGACGTGCTCTATCGCCTGATCAATCCGCGTCTGAGGACTGCCTGATGACTTCGATTGCGACCCATCCTTCAGCGCCGCTGAACGCGCCGTCCCAGGCGCCGTTGAGAGAACCCCTTCGGCCGCGCACCCGCTCGCCGTTCGTGAAGAAATTCCTCGCCAACAAGGGCGCGGTGGTCGGCGCGGTGGTGCTGATCATCTTCATTCTGGCCGCGCTGCTGGCGCCATGGATTGCGCCCCATGATCCGCTGAAAGCCAACTTCCTCGCCGTGCGCAAAGCGCCTTCGCTGATCTACTGGCTGGGCACCGACGAGCTGGGCCGCGATCTGTTTTCCCGCCTGCTCTGGGGCGCGCGCAGCTCGTTGCTGGCGGGCGGCGTTTCGGTGGCGATTGCCATGGTCATCGGCGTGCCGCTGGGCCTGCTAGCCGGTTACTTCGGCGGCAAGCTCGACACAGTGATTTCGCGCATCATGGAAGCGCTGCTGTCGTGTCCGTTTCTGGTGCTGGCCATTGCCTTGGGCGCGTTCCTCGGCCCGAGCCTGAGCAACGCGATGATTGCCATCGGGCTGTCGGCGATGCCGATTTTCTCGCGCCTGACCCGCGGTCAGGTACTGGCGATCCGTCACGAAGATTACCTGGAAGGCGCCCGCGCCATTGGCCTGCCGGACCGCTGGATCATCCTGCGCTACGTGCTGCCGAACGTGCTCTCGCCGCTGGTGGTGCAAGCGACGCTGACCATCGCTTCGGCGATTCTGGCGGAAGCGAGCCTGTCGTTCCTCGGCCTGGGCCAGCAACCGCCCTCGCCGTCCTGGGGCTCGATGCTCAACACCGCGAAGAACTTCATGGAACAGGCGCCGTGGATGTCCATCGCCCCGGGCGTGGCGATCTACATCACCGTGCTGTGTTTCAACCTGCTGGGCGACGGGCTGCGTGATGCCCTCGATCCGAAAAGCTGACGGCGCTCGCGCTTACACGCCGAGTCCCCGCGTCTACAACCGATCAACTGCCAAGAAGAGAACGACTGCATGTTCGATGATCTGGATTACAGCCAACCTTACCCGTCCGCCCGCTCGCCGGTGATGGGCAACAACATGGTCGCCTGCTCGCAACCGCTGGCCGCACAGGCCGGGCTGGACATGCTGCGTCAGGGCGGCAACGCCGTTGATGCCGCCATCGCCGCCGCCATGGTGCTGACCGTGGTCGAACCCACCGGTTGCGGCATTGGCAGCGACGCCTTTGCCATCGTCTGGGACGGCAAGACGCTGCAAGGCCTGAATGCCTCGGGCCGCTCGCCGAAAGCCTGGACGCCGGAGCACTTCGCCGGCCAGCAGGAAATGCCCCAGCGCGGCTGGGCATCGGTGACCGTGCCGGGCGCGGTATCGGCCTGGGTCGCGTTGTCCGAGCGCTACGGCAAGCTGCCCTTCGCCACCCTCGCCGCGCCCGCTATTGGCTACGCGCGGGACGGTTACCAGGTGACGCCGATCATTGCCGAACTGTGGCGGCGCGGCGCGGGGCTGTTGAAGGATCAGCCGGGGTTCGCCGAGTGCTTCCTGCAAGGCGGCAAAGCGCCGAAGGCCGGGGAGAAAGTTGTGCTGATGGATCACGCGACAACCCTAGAGCTGATTGCTGACACCAAGGGCGAGGCGTTTTATCGCGGCGAACTGGCCAAGGCAATGATCAGCCACGCCAACGCCAATGGCAGCGTCATGAGCCTTGAGGATCTGGCGAACCATCGGGTGGACTGGATCGACACCTTGTCGGTGCCGTACGCCGGCGCCGTGGTCCACGAGCTGCCGCCGAATGGTCAGGGCATCGCCACGCTGGCGGGCTTGGGCATCCTCGAAGCGCTGGGCGTGGGCAAGCAGCCGGTAGACAGCGTCGACACCGTGCACCCGGTGCTGGAAGCCATGAAGCTGGCGCTGGCCGACCTCAACCAGCACGTCACCGATAACGACCACATGCGCGTCGCCGCTGAACATATGCTCGACCCGGCGTACTTGCGCGACCGCGCGGCGCTGGTGGGCGAGCAGGCGCAAGACCCGCTGCACGGCGCGCCCAAGGCCGGCGGCACGGTGTACCTGTCGGCGGCGGACGAGAGCGGCATGATGGTCTCGTTCATTCAGTCGAACTACATGGGGTTTGGTTCCGGCGTGGTGGTGCCGGGCACGGGCATCAGCCTGCAAAATCGTGGCGCGGGCTTCACCCTGGACCCTGATCACGTCAACACCGTTGCGCCGGGCAAGCGGCCGTTTCACACCATCATTCCGGGCTTTGTGATGAACGCCGACGGCACGCCGTTGATGTCGTTCGGCCTGATGGGCGGGCCGATGCAGGCTCAGGGGCATTTGCAGATGATGCTGCGCATTCTGCGCTACAAGCAGAACCCCCAGGCCGCCGCCGACGCCCCGCGCTGGCGCATCGAGTCCGGGCTGAAGGTCGCGGTGGAGCGCTCGTTTGATCCGCAGGTGATCGAAGCGCTGCGCGCCAAAGGCCACGACGTGGAAGTTGAAGACCCCAGCGGCGTGTTTGCCTTCGGCGGCGCGCAGATCATCCAACGCACGGCACATGGCTATGTGGGCGGGACCGATCCGAGGAAAGACGGGTTAGTTGCAGCGTATTGAGTGAGCCGACACTTGAAACGGTAGGAGCAATCGAGGTGGCGCCCCACCTTGCCCGCGATCGCGGTGTGTCAGCCACGCATAGGTCGGCTGACACATCCGGTTCGCCAGCAAGCCGGCTCGTACGGAGCCGGTGTGCGCCTTGCCTGCCAGGTCAGAGGCAGGTCCTGCCGAGACCTTAGGGTGCTGGCGCTTACATTTGAGCCGGCTTGCTGGCGAACGCGCCCTGTCGGCTCACAGAAAAGTGCCTGAAACACCGCTTCGCGAGCAAGCTCACTCCTACAATTTTTGTACCCGCCTCCAGATCCGCGTTGAACGGTTTTAAGTACCCGGCTCCACATCCGCTTTGAACGGTTTCATGTACCCGCCTCCAAATCCGCGTCGAACGCAAGTCCCTTTGTAGGAGCAATCGGAGGTTACGACGGTCGCGAAAGCGGCGGTCTGTGACATCACTGTCGACTGACACACCGCCTTCGCGGGCAAGCGCGCTCCTACAGTTGATTTGCGCTGTCCACCAGTCTGCGATCCCTCAGGTAATCCGCGTTTGATGACCATCCCACAGGTCTAAAGTCCCGAGATGAAATGGCAGGATCACGGTCTGCCTCTGCCCGCAGGGCGTAGGAGCGCGCTTGCCCGCGAAGGCGTTTTCCGCGGCGCCGGCCTCCACGCCTGACACGACGCCTAATGATCAACCACGCAAATCGGTAGGAGCCGGCTTGCTGGCGAATGCGCCCTGTCAGTTGACAGAAAAGTGACTGAAACACCGAAATCGCGAGCAAGCTCACTCCTACAAGTTTTGTACCCGCCTCCGAATCCGCGGCGAACGGTTTTATGTACCCGCCTCCAAATCCGCGTTGAACGGTTTAAAGTACCCGTGTCCAAATCCGCGTTGAACGGTTTAAAGTACCCGTGTCCAAATCCGCGTCGAACGGTTTTGAGGACCCGGCTCCACATCCGCGGCGAACGGTTTTACGTACCCGCCTCCAAATCCGCGGCGAACGGTTTTATTTACCCGCACCCAAATCCGCGTCGAACGCAAGTCCCCCCTGTAGGAGCAATCGGAGGTTACGACGGTCGCGAAAGCGGCGGTCTGTGACATCACTGTCGCCTGACACACCGCCTTCGCGGGCAAGCGCGCTCCTACAATTGATTTGCGCCGTCCATCAATCTGCGTTCCCTCAGGTAATCCGCGTTTGATGACCGTCCCACAGGTCTAAAGTCCCGAGATGAAATGACAGGGATCACGGTCTGCTTCTGCCCGCAGGGCGTAGGAGCGCGCTTGCCCGCGAAGGCGTTTTCCGGCGCGACGGCCTCCACGCCTGACACGACACCTATTGATCAACCCACGCAAATCCGGAGCCGGCTTGCTGGCGAACGCGGTAGGCCAGTCACTGCAGATGTCGACTGACACAATCTGTTCGCCAGCAAGCCGGCTCGGAATCGGTGTGTGCCTTGCCTGCCAGGTTAGCCAGACACCACCGCAACAATTCCCACCACACTCAACACCATCACCGTGCAACCCAGCACCGCCACTTCACGCAACGGCGGCGGAATCCGCTCGTGGGTGATGCCCCGGGCGCTTTTGCGGTAGCGGGCGTTGAGGCCGATCTGGATCAGGAGGCCGGCCATCAACGAGAAAATGACCGGCAATAGGGCCACCCACCCAAACGGCGGAATCCAGCGTAAAAACAGAGTGCACACGCCGATCAACGTCAGCAGCGTCCGGCGCCAGGCCAGCAGGGTGCGTTCGGGTTGCAGACCGGGATCGTCGTGGCGCAATGGCGTCGACGGCACGGCATGACCGCGCCGGTTCACGACGCGCCGTAAATCAGAAAGACGATCAGCCCCGCCGCCACCAACGCGCCGCCCAACGACAGAATCGGCACCAGCACCGGCAACGGCAATGGCTTGCGCTGACGCATCGCCCGTTCGACTTTCAGCCAGCGCACGCAGGCACTGGCGCTCACCAACAAGGCCAGCACCAGCAACGACAAAGCCACGGCCCGACGCAGACCGGGGCTGAACACGTCGCTGGTGAAGGCTTCGACCGCGATGCCACCGGCCAGGAACGCCAATGCCGTGCGGATCCAGGCGAGAAATGTGCGTTCATTGGCGAGGGTGAAGCGCGGGTCAGGCTCGCAGCCGCCGCCGAGCAGCGAAGCCGACAGGCGATCACGCTCCGGCGGCGTGACGGGGTCGCTGGCGGCAGGGGTGCAGGGAGGAATGACGTTGCCGGGCTCGGGGGAATTCATGTCGCACCGTGGTCGGGTAGATGCGACGGATCATACCGGTCATGCCCGGGAAAGGCGCGTGTCCACAGCGACATGCGACTGTCTGATGGCGCAGCGCGCATAACCTGTAGGAGCGTGGCTTGTCCCGCGATCGGGGACGCAGTCCCCGTAAACCCTGACAACGCGCTGTGTCTGGAAAAACGCGTTCGCCAGGTGACGACGGGTTCCCCGCCGATCGCGGGACAAGCCACGCTCCTACCGTCAGATTATCGGTTCGCCAGTTCCACCCACACCGAGCCCTTGGGATATTGATAGCGCTCCAGCGTCTCGGCGTGCATTTCGATGCTGTACCCCGGCCGCTGCGGTGGCATGTAGCGGCCACGGCGGATGACCACCGGATCGAGGAAATGCTCGTGCAGGTGATCGACGTATTCCAGCACCCGCTTGTCCAGCGAGCCGGACACCGCGATGTAATCGAACATCGAGATGTTCTGCACGTATTCGCACAACCCGACGCCGCCACCGTGGGGGCACACCGGGATGTCGAACTTGGCCGCCATCAGCAGCACGATCAGCACCTCGTTCAGCCCGCCCAGCCGTGCCGCGTCGAGCTGGCAGAAATCCAGCGCGCCGGCCTGGAACATCTGCTTGAACATCACCCGATTGTGGCAATGCTCGCCGGTGGCCACACCAATCGGTGCGATGCGCTGACGAATCGTCGCGTGGCCGAGGATGTCATCGGGGTGGGTCGGCTCTTCGATCCACCAGGGCTCGAACGCCGCCAGCCGGCGCATGTTGCTGATCGATTGCTCGACGCTCCAGACCTGATTGGCGTCCATCATCAGCGTGCGTTCCCAGCCCAGTTCGTCGCGCAGGATCGCGGCACGGCGCATGTCTTCTTCGATGTCCGAGCCGATCTTCTGCTTGATGTGGGTCCAGCCTTCGGCCAGGGCTTCGCGGGCCAGTCGACGCATCTTCTCTTCCGAATAACCCAGCCAGCCCGGCGCGGTGGTGTAGCCCGGATAACCCTCCTCCAGCAGTTGCGCCTCACGCGTTGCTTTGCCCGGCACTTGCCGACGGAGCAAGGCGATGGCTTCTTCGGGCGTGATGGCGTCGGTGACGTAGCTGAAGTCCAGGCACTTCACCAACTGCTCGGGAGTCATGTCGGCCAGTAGTTTCCAGACCGGCTTGCCCTCCACCTTGGCCCACAGGTCCCAGACGGCATTGACCAGCGCGGCGGTGGCCAGATGGATCACGCCTTTTTCCGGCCCCAGCCAGCGCAACTGGCTGTCGCCTGCCGTGATGGTGTGCCAGAACGCGCCCATGTCCGCCGTGATCGATTCCAGGCTCAGCCCCACCACGCTCGGCGCCAGGGAGTGAATCGCGGCGGCGCAGATCTCGTTGCCGCGGCCGATGGTGAACGTCAGCCCGTGGCCTTCCAGCCCGTCCGGCGAATCGGTGTGCAGCACGACGTAGGCAGCGGAATAATCCGGGGCGCTGTTCATTGCATCGGAGCCGTCGAGGGACAGGGAGGTGGGGAAGCGGATGTCGCGAACGGATATGGACGTGATCTGCATGGTGGACTCTCTTATTCTTGGAGAAGCGTGGCGACGACGCTAACGGTGCAGGAGCGATCGGAGTGGCATTTCACCTTATCCACGAACGGGGCGGGTCAGCGAGGACATGGGTGCTGACCCGACGCCTTCGCGGGCAAGCGCGCTCCCACAGGATGTATGCCTTCTTACCCCCGACTGTAGGCCGAACTGCGATACAGGCATAATCGCCAAATCCTAATCATCGATACCCAATTCGATATGTCAGCAAAAAATCCTTACCTGCCTGGCACCTTCCCGTCGCTGAAAATCTCCAGCCGGCAGATCGCGTTGCTCAACGCGCTGGGCGAGCTGGGCAATCTGCGCAAGGCCGCCACCGCCATCCACACCACCCAGCCCGCCGCCAGTCTGTTGCTGCAACAGCTGGAAGCGCGGCTCGGCGTGCAACTGTTCGAGCGTTTGCCGCGCGGCATGCAGCCGACGCTGTTCGGCGAGGTGATGATTCGCTACGCCCAGGGCGCGCTGCATGAGTTCGAATACGCCGAAGCGCAGTTGGCCGAGCTGGCACGCGGGGCGACGGGGATGGTGCGCATCGGCACGGTCATGGGCCCGGTACCGACGCTGCTCACTCGCGGCGTGCTGGCGTTCAAGGCTGCTCACCCGAAAGTGCGCATCGCGCTGGAAGTCGGCACCAGTGATGAGCTGCTGCCGGCGCTGATTCGCGGCGATTTCGATGTGGTGCTGGGCCGGTTGCCCGATCAGCTCGACGGCCAGAGCCTCGACATTCAGCTGTTCGAGCAGGGCGAAAGTATGCGCATCATCGCCCGGCCGCAGCACCCGCTGGTGGATCGCGCTGGCCCCACCCAGACGAGCCTGACCCTGACGGAGCTGGCGCCGCTGACCTGGATCCTCCACCCCATCGGCAGCCCCATGCGGCGCCAGGTCGAGAACGCATTGCAGACGGCGCAATTGATTGAGCCGCTGGACATCATCGAAACCCGTTCGATTTTGGCGACCACTTCGATGCTCGAATCCTCGGACATGATTGCCGTGGTGCCCAATGACGTCGCCCAGCACTACGCGCGTTACGGCATGATCGCCATTCTGCCCGTCGAGTTGCCGTTGAGCATGGCCAATCTCGGGCTGATGACGTCGAAAGCCCGGCCGATGTCAGCGGCGGTGAAAGCGCTGCTTGCCAATCTAAGCGCCCGATTCTGAGTTTGTGTATGCGGGGTTTGCGGGTGCAGGCTCCTTTCCAAAGTTTCAGGCGGCACCGTGAGTCGATAACCCTGAGTTATCGCTCAATCGAAACCTTTCATTGGGAAATTATCAACTGGCTTCATAGAGTGGCTGAAAATCGGCCCACTACGCCGCGCTGATGGGGCGGCTGTTTGATGCGTCGTGAATAACAATAACCGGCCAGCCACGGTGCCGCTCCTTGATGGAAGCCGTCGTCCCGCACCGCTGACCCAGGCCGCAACCGTTTTGAGAGGCCGCATGGAACTCATCGCAAAAACCCCGGCGTTCGACAGCAGTGCGCTGTTCATCCGACTGAACCCCCTTGATAACGTGCTTATCGCTCGCCAGGCGCTGAGCGAAGGCACGTACCTGGACGAAGAAAACATCACGGTGTCTCAGCCCATTCCTTCCGGGCACAAGGTCGCCGCGGTGCGGGTAGAGCAGGGTCAGCCGCTGCGGCGTTACGGTCAGATCATCGGCTTCGCGTCACAGCCCATTGAGGCCGGGAAGCACGTGCATGTGCACAACGTCGAGATGGGCGACTTCTCCCGCGACTACGCCTTTGGCGTCGATGCCCACGAATCGCCGAAAACCGAGGCGTTCTTTCAGGGCATCGTGCGTGCCGACGGCCGCGTGGCGACGCGCAACTACATCGGCATTCTCACCTCGGTGAATTGTTCGGCCACCGTGGCACGGGCCATCGCCGACCGTTTCCGTCGCGATATTTTCCCGGAAGCCCTCGCGGACTACCCGAACATCGACGGCGTGGTCGCGCTGACCCACGGCTCGGGTTGCGCCATCGACTCCAAGGGCGAGGCCATCGACCTGCTGCGCCGCACCCTGGCGGGCTATGCCGTGCACCCGAACTTTGCGGCGGTGCTGGTGGTGGGTCTGGGCTGCGAGACCAACCAGATTCAGGACATGCTCGACAGCCAGGGCCTGAAAGCCAGTGACCAGTTGCGGGCCTTTACCATTCAAGGCACCGGTGGCACCTCGAAGACCATCGCCAGCGGCATCGCTCAAGTGCAATCGCTTCTGCCCCAGGCCAACAAGATCACCCGCGAAACCGTCAGCGCCCGGCACCTGATCGTCGGTCTGCAATGTGGCGGCTCCGACGGCTATTCCGGCATCACCGCCAACCCGGCGCTGGGCAATGCGGTGGACCGGCTGGTGGCGGCGGGCGGCACAGCGATTCTGTCGGAGACCCCGGAAATTTATGGCGCCGAGCATTTGCTGACGCGGCGGGCCGCCAGTCAGGCCATCGGCGAAAAGCTCATTCAGCGCATCCATTGGTGGGAAGACTATTGCCAGCGGATGAACGCCGAGCTGAACAACAACCCTTCCGCCGGCAACAAGGCGGGCGGGCTGACGACCATTCTTGAGAAATCCCTGGGGGCCGTGGCCAAGGCCGGCTCGACCAACCTGATGGGCGTTTATGAATACGCCGAAGCCGTCCGCGCCCAAGGCCTGGTGTTCATGGACACCCCCGGTTACGACCCGGTCTCCGCGACAGGGCAAGTGGCGGGCGGCGCCAATCTGATCGCATTCACGACCGGGCGAGGTTCTGCCTACGGCTGCGCGCCCACGCCGTCGATCAAGCTGGCGACCAACAACCGCGTGTTCGAATTTCAGCAGGAGGACATGGACGTCAATTGTGGCGGCATCGCCGATGGCACGACGACAATCGAAGAGCGCGGCGCGTATGTGTTCCAGATGATGCTCGACATCGCCTCCGGCGCCCGCAGCAAAAGCGAGCAGCACGGTTACGGGCAGAACGAATTTGTTCCATGGCACATCGGTGCAGTGACTTAAGGTTTTGCCGAGCGACGCATGCTTTTTGTAGGACCGCCTTCAGCCGGGAAGCTTTTCAAACGTCACACCGCAATATGGATGGTGCCCACACCGGCCCCTTCCCGGCTGAAGCCGGTCCCACAGGGGGAATGCGTCGTCTGCTGGAACGCGTTTTTCGGGTAGGACCGGATTTAGCCGGGAAGCTTTTCAAGCGTCACATCGCAATATGGATGGTGCCCAGACCGGCCTCTTCCCGGCTGAAGCCGGTCCCACAGGAGAAATGCGTCGTCCGCTGGAACGCGTTTTTCTGGTAGGACCGGCTTCAGCCGGGAAGCTTTTCAAGCCCTTACAACAATAAGAAAGGTGCGCAATGAAATCCCTCAAGACCTATCAGACGATCACCATCGTCTTTCTGATGCTGTTCGGCGTGGTCAATTATCTGGACCGCAGCGCGCTGTCCATCGCCAACACGACGATCCAGAAAGACATGCTCATCAGCCCTTCGGAGATGGGCATTCTGTTGTCGGCGTTCTCGCTGGCCTATGCCTTCGCGCAGTTGCCGATGGGCATGCTCATCGACAAGCTCGGCAGCAAGATCGCGCTGGGCGGCGCGCTGATGGTGTGGTCCATCGCGCAGACGGCGTCAGGCTTCGTCAACAGCTTCAGCGGCTTCTTTGCCCTGCGCGTGTTGTTGGGGATCGGCGAAGCACCGATGTTTCCGTCAGCCGCCAAAACCCTCAACGAATGGTTCGAAGAGCACGAGCGCGGCACGCCGACGGGCATCGTCTGGTCGGCGACCTGCATCGGGCCGTGCCTGGCGCCGCCGCTGCTGACACTGTTCATGGTCAACTTCAGCTGGCGTGGCATGTTCATCATCACCGGTGTGCTCGGCATCGTTCTGTCGCTGTGCTGGCTGGTGTTCTACAAAAGTCGCGCGCAGTACCTGAAGGAGCTGGCGGCTGAGGGTCGCGAACCCACCGTGAAGGTGATTCAGGCCGATGCTGCGCCGAAAGCTTCGTTCTTCGCCGGCTGGCTGGACCTGTTCAAGCACCGCAGCACCTGGGGCACGTTCCTCGGTTTCATGGGCGTGATCTACATGCTCTGGCTTCACCTGACCTGGCTGCCCGGCTACTTCCAGCGCGAACACGGCCTGGACCCCTATCAAACCGCCTGGGTGGTGTCGTTCGCCTATGTGTTTGGCGCGATTGGCACCATCGCCGCCGGGCGAATCTGCGATCGATTGGTCAAGCGCGGCGTCGGCGTGCTCAACAGCCGCAAATACACGGTGATTGGCGGGCTGGTGTTTGCCGCGGTGTTTACCCTGCCGTTGACCTTCGTCACCGGCCTGAGCGGTTGCGTCGCCCTGCTCTGCCTGGCGCTGTTCGGCATCAACCTGTCGAGCGCCACGGCGTGGATGGTGGTCAATACCGTGGTCGACAGCAAGCGCGTGGCGTCTCTGGGTTCGATCCAGAATTTCGGCGGCTACATCGCTGGCTCCATCGCGCCGATCGTCACCGGGTTCAGCGTGCAATATTCCGGCACCTTTGCGACGGCCTTTGCGGTCAGCGCCATCGTGGCATTGCTGTCGGCGGTCGCCTATTTCGTGCTGCTCAAGGCGCCGATCCCGGAACACAGCACCCGCGCACAGAAGGACTGGCAGGCGAATCTGGATGAGGTCCAAGGGCGTCGGGTTTGATCGGCAGAGCAACGCCTGATCGATCGATGCAATACCGCTGCAGAGGCTTTATTTGTGGGAGCGACCGGGGTGGCGCTCCACCTTGCTCGCGAAGACGGCATCTTAACCGCTGAAGATTTAGCGGATGTACCGGCCTCTTCGCGAGCAAGCTCACTCCTACAAAGGTTGTACCTGCTTGTAATAAGCTGCTGCCGGGACTGCGAGAATTCTCCCGCAGATGATTTATAAGCCTTAATTTTCCCTTCAAAATCCCGCACTTGTCCTACGCTGTGAGTCAGAGGGGTCGCTGTTGCGATGCTGCGTGTCCGAACGAATGGATTGTTCGTCACAGTGGCGGGTCCGAAATCGTGGCAGTCAGCGAGGGTGGGGTTTGAGACAGGTAGAAGGATCGGAGTTCGGCGTCAGAAACCGACGACTCAAACGCATGCCCGTGTTGTGGCTGGCGGGGCTGTTTACCTTGTTGGTGTGCATCTCCATCACGAGCATCAACGTCTGGCAATTGCGCCAGACGCGCATTCACGAGCTGGAAATCGCCAACACCAACGTCACCAACCTCTCGCGCTCAATGGCGCAGCACGCCGATGACGCCTTCGATCAGGCGCACATCGCCGTGTCGTCGGTGGTCGAGCGGCTCTCGTTCGACGGCTTCGGCGCCGCCAGTGGTTCGCGCATGCACGACTATCTGCGCGCCACTGCCGCCAGCGTCGAGCAGATCCAGGGCCTGTTCATCTACGACAAGGAAGGCAACTGGGCCGCCACGTCCCTCAACCACATGCCGGCCAACGCCAACAATGCGGACCGGGAATATTTCCGTTTTCATCAATCCATCGCCAGCAGCCTGCCCCACGTCGGCCCCGCCATACAGAGCCGTACCACCGGCGACTGGATCATCCCGGTGTCGCGACGGGTGGACGATGAAATGGGCAACTTCGCCGGTGTGGTGCTGGCCACCGTCGAACTGAACTACTTCGAACGGTTCTTCGAGCGCTTCGACATCGGCAAGCATGGCGTCATCACGCTGGCCATGGCCGACGGCACCGTGTTGGCGCGACGTCCGTTCATTGAAAACGTGCGCGGCACTTCCATCGGCGACGGCGAGTTATTTCGTCTTTACGTCAGGGAACACTACGAAGGCACGGCGAACGTCGTGTCGATGCTCGACCACGAACAGCGACTGTACGGCTACAAAAAACTGGACCGCTACCCCATGGTGGTGCTCGCCGGCCTGTCCCAGCGCGAAGTGCTCGACGAGTGGCGGCAGTACGCGTGGCGCTCGCTGGCGATCATCATCTGCGTGGTGGTTGCCAACCTGCTGTTTGGCGTCTTGCTCTTCCAGCAAATTCGCTTCGGCCTCAACGCCGAATCACAGCTGCGTATTGCCAGCCACTCGCTGGAAAAGCTCGCGCTGCAAGACAGTCTGACCGGGCTGGCCAATCGTCGGCATTTTCAAGAGATTCTCGGTCTGGAGTTTGGCAACGGGCAGCCGAACCTGCATCCGCTGAGCCTGATCATGATCGACATCGATTTATTCAAGAGCTACAACGACAACTACGGCCACGTCGCCGGCGACAAATGCATCATCGCCGTGGCCGAGTGCATTCGCAGCACCCTCAACCGCACCGGCGACCTTGCGGTGCGCTACGGCGGGGAAGAAATGGCCGTGTTCCTGCCCTACAGCGACAGGCACGGCGCGGTGAGTCTGGCGGAGAAGATCCGGTTGGCCGTGCTTACCCGTGCCCTTGAACACCATGGCAATCCGATCGGCATCGTCAGCATCAGCCTGGGGGTTTATGGCTGTAAAGCGCAGGAATGCCCGACCCTGGAGGACTTCGTCAAACGCGCAGATGCGGCGCTGTATGCCGCCAAGCATCAGGGCCGCAATCGCACCGTGGCCTGGCAGGAATCCACTGTGATCAGTGCGCTGCCCGCGCCATAACGATCTGCGCCACCTTGCCGCGAAACAGCTCCAGCCGGTCGGCAGGCGCGTCGTGCTCAACCACCAGCGCACCGACTTCCTCGCACTGCGCCACTTGGTAGTGCGCGATGCTGGAAAGCTTCTCGTTGATCACCGCCACCGCCACTTGGCCGCTGCGCGCCACCACGGCACGCTTGAACTCGGCGACATCCATGTCGAACGCAGTCACGCCTTTCAGTGCATCCAGTGCACAGGCGCCGAGAAAGCACAGATCGAAATTGAAGTGGGCGAGCTGTTGAATCGTGGTGAAGCCGTAAGTGCTACCTGCAACGGGACTCAGGCGCCCGCCGAGCAGAATCACCTCCACCGAAGGGAGCTTCATCAGCTCGACGGCGATCAGTGGCGCATTGGTGGTAACGGTCAACGGCATGTGCGGATCAAGGGCTTTGGCGATCGCCAGATTGGTCGAGCCGCCGTCGATAAACACGTGCTGCCCGGCGCTGATCAGACCCGCAGCCGCCACGCCTAACTGACGCTTGCGCCCGGGCTCATGCTCGACACGCACGGCCAGCGGCCCGTCCGACGCCAACGAAATCGCCCCGCCATATACGCGCTTGCAAAGACCGGCGCCCGCCAGAGCGCCCAGATCGCGGCGAATGGAATGCTCGGATACATTGAATTCGGCCGCCAGCTCCGCCGCAATCACCCGACCGTGCGCGGCAAGACGCTCGGTGATCAACCGCTGGCGCTCGCCGGGAAATGCTTCAGGATTGGCAGACATGAGGCCTCGGTAAAGGGCTGAATCGATCATAAACGAGCAGGATCATGCGGTGCACTCTGGCGCCCTGTCAAACCCGGGCAGTATCGAGTTCCATGGATTTGAGCGACTTGCAGAACAGAACGTTTTGATGGGTTTCAGCTTGCAGGCGATGCACCGGCGACCCGGCGTTTTCGTATCCCTGGCGAGGGTAGAAAAGCAAGGCACGGAGATTACCCACCCATACGGTCGCCCAGAGCTTCGAAGCGCCTCGGACCGATGCTTCAATTTCGGCGCGCTGCAGCAACTGCCAGCCCAGGCCGCGCCCGGTAAAACGCTCCTGTACGTAGAGGCGATTCAGCTCAGCGGCGTGCTGATCGCCGACCATGGCGTGATCGGCTTGCAGGCAGAGCTGAGCAAAACCGACCAGATGCTGATTGGCTTCCGCCAGCAGGAACAGGGTGTCCGGACGCTCGATAAACGCGGCAATGGTTTGGGGCGCAAACGATTCGAGGGCTTCACGAGCGATGGCGTCGCGAACGCCCTCGGTTGCATAGGTGTCCATGTACACCTGCATGCCCAACACCGCAATCGTCAGCACATCCGCTGGCGTGGCTGGACGCAGGGTGAATTGGAAGTTGTCGCTGTGGGCCATGTTCGCCGCTTCCTTGAGTGCGAGTGATGAATGTCTGGACTGCCTGGAAGTAAACGCGTCACTCATTCAAGCCAGGTAACCGGGTTGACCGCAATCAATGCAAATCTTCGGCCTGAATGCGATCAACTGTAGGGGCGCGCTTGCCCGCGAAAGCAGTGTGTCAGGCAATCGATTCGTTGCAGCCAGAATGCCTTCGCGGGCAAGCGCGCTCCTACACCGTCCGCGCCAGCCCGTATTTCTTCGGTGTTGCCCGCAACGCACGAGCGGAGGTCAGCCCCAGCGGCGCCAAATAGCGCTCACCGCGCTCACGTTCAGCGGCATCGACATCACTGCAACAACGAATACACCAGCGCCGAGATCGAGATCAGTCCGATCACCACGACAAACACGTTGGACAGTTTCCCCGCATAACGGCGCATGGCCGGTACTTTGCGCACGGCGTACATCGGCATGAGGAATAGCAGCGCGGCAATGACCGGGCCGCCGAGGGTTTCGATCATGCCCAGAATGCTTGGGTTGAGTGTCGCCACCAGCCAGCAGACCATCAGCATGAAGCCTGCGGTCAGGCGATCGAGCGCACGTGGCGAAGGGCGGCGGCCGGTCTTCATCACCAGACCTTTGAGGCCTTCACTGGCGCCGATGTAGTGGCCCAGAAACGACTTGGTGATCGCCACGAAAGCAATCAACGGCGCGGCAAACGCGATGGTCGGGTTGCTGAAATGGTTGGCCAGATAGGACAGGATCGACAGGTTCTGCGCCTTCGCTTCCGCCAGTTGCTCCGGCGCCAGGGTCAGCACGCAGCTGAAAACGAAGAACAGCACCATGACCACCATCAGCAGATGGGCGCGGGCCAGGATCTGCGCGCTGCGCGGTTCGGCCTGCTCGCCATATTGACGCTTCTGGTCGACGGCAAACGCTGAAATGATGGGCGAATGGTTGAACGAGAAGACCATCACCGGAATCGCCAGCCACAGCGTGTGCAGCAGCGCCGACGGTGCCGGAAGGCTGCTCGCGGTGGTGAGAATGCCGCCGTTCCAGTGGGGAATCAGAAACACCGCGAGGAACAGCAAGGCCACGATGAACGGATACACCATCAGGCTCATCGCCTTGACGATGATCTGCTCACCGCAACGCACCACCGCCAGCAAGCCAAGGATCAGCACGAACGCCAGCAGCGCCCGGGGCGGCGGCTGCACATGCAGTTGGTGCTCCATGAAACTGCCCACGGTGTTGGTCAGCGCCACGCTGTAGATCAGCAGGATCGGAAACACGGCGAAGAAATACAGCAGCGTAATCAAGGCACCGGCTTTCTTGCCGAAATGCTGCTCGACCACCTCGGTGATGTCCGCGCCATTGCGGCCCGACAGCACGAAACGGGTCAGCCCGCGGTGCGCATAGAAGGTCATCGGGAAGGCCAGCACGGCCAGAATCACCAGCGGCCAGAACCCGCCAATACCTGCGTTGATCGGCAGAAACAACGTGCCCGCGCCGATGGCGGTGCCGAACAGCCCGAGCATCCAGGTGGTGTCGTTGCGGTTCCAGGTCGTTACGCTCGCGGGTGCTGCGTCGACGGTGCGTTCGACGCTGTTGGCCTGATCATTCATCCGGTCGATTCTCCGTTGCCGGTGATAGCTACATGGTCAAAAGCGCGTCGAAAAACGTGGCAGTCGGCGCCCCTGACCGGTTCTCTACAGGGAAAGGGGCGCGATTGTCCGGGATTGGAGAGCAGAATCAAAGGCTTGTCGGACCAAAAGCTCGCGGGACCGGATGATGAAAGATTGAAACCGACTCAACTTCCTGCACAAACCAACAACGCTTCGTACTTATCAAACGGGACACTTCCTACATCGGAAACGGACGAACCAATTCGCGAAACGAATTGTAAATTCACGACCGTACAACTTTCTTTCCTCCTCCATTAGGCTCTCGACCCACATTCAATCGCCAATGGAAGGCAACTCATGCTCAAGACTTTCGCTGTTATCACATTGCTCACTGCCAGCGCCTTCGCAAGTGCAAACAACGTCTCCGTTCAATGCGCAACACTTGACAAGCAACAGGCGAACATCCTGTTCGAACGCTGGAACACAGCCTTGCAAACCGGCGACCCAGGCAAGGTTGCGGCGAACTACACGGCCGATGCGGTGCTGCTGCCGACCCTCTCCAACCAGCCCAGAACAGACCTTGCTGGCAAACTCGACTACTTCAACAAGTTTCTCAAGAACAAGCCGGTCGGCACTGTCGATAGCAGCACTGTTATGACAAGTTGCAACAGCGCAATCGATACCGGCACTTACACGTTCCGTTTCAGCGATAACTCAGCCGTCAGCGCGCGTTACACCTTCACTTATGCATTCGTCGACAACCAGTGGTTGATTACATCGCACCACTCTTCAGCCATGCCGGAGTAACGGACATTCAGCCAACAGTCGGCCTGACGTCCAACGCCGGGCCGACTCAACTTTCAGACCCGTCCCACACGTCACTCGCCTGCGACATCGCGCCGCAACGGCATGCTCAGCTCCACCCGCAAACCGTCCTGACGGCTGTCGAAGCGCAGCGAGCACGCGCAGCGTTGAACGATGGCCTGAACGATCGCCAGTCCCAGGCCCGCGCCGGGGCTTTTGCCGTTGCGCCAGAAGCGTTGCGTGAGCTTGTCCAGGTCCGGCTCGGGAATCCCCGGGCCATGATCGCGAACGCGGAAATGCGCCTGCCCGTCGAAGGTTTCGACACTCAGCTCGACTTGCGCTGCGGCCTGGCTGTGGCGCAAGGCGTTGTCCAGCAGATTGCGCAACGCGGCCACCGCCAGCGCCGCAGGCATCTGCACGGCGGCGCTCGACAACTGCGACGGCAGGATCAGTTCGATGCGCTGCTCGTCGCCGTGACTGGCGTCGTGAATGGCCAGCCGCGCGACCTGCTCGGCGTCACACTGCACACCGTCATCGAAAGACAGGCTGCCCTCGACCCGCGCCAACAAAAGCAGCTGTTCAAGGGTGCGATGCATGCGGTCGGCGCCCTCCTCCGCATGGGCCAGCGCCGTGTCGCGTTTCTGCCCGTCGGTCATGCGCGCCACTTGCAGATGGGTCTTGATGGCGGTGAGCGGGCTGCGCAGTTCATGGGCGGCGTCGCCGGTCAGCCGCCGCTCGCGCTCCAGGGTCTGGGCGATGCGCTGAAACAGCTGGTTCTGGCTTTTCAGCAGCGGCTGCAACTCGCTGGGCAAATTGGGCACGTCCAGCGGCTCGACCGAGTCGGCGCTGTGGCGATTCAAGGCATCGCGCATGCGATTGAGCGGCGCCAGCCCGCGGCCGATGCCGAACCAGACCAGCACCAGGCTGCCGAACAGCGCGACCAGCACCGGAACCGACGCCGCCAGCAACACCGAGTGCCCGAGCACGTCGCGTTCAATCTGGCGGTCGGCAGTGCTCACCCGCACGTTGCCATGCATCATCGTGTACACACGCCAGTGGTCGCCGTTGATCATCTGGTCATGGAAGCCGCTGGCATCAGCCTTCAGCGGTTCGCTCGGCGAGCTGTCGGTGCGGGCCAGCACCTGCCCGCGCAGGGAGCTCAACTGACACGCCATGCCGTTGGGCAACGCCGGATCGTCCGCCCGCAGGGAGCGGGTGTCGCTGCCGGTAGGCATCTGCATCTGTTCGAGCAACCCGGCCACCATCCGCGCCGAGGCCTCAAGGCGTTGATCGAGGGACTGCATCATCTGCGTGCGCAAGTCGCGCAGCATCCACGCCGCCGCCAACACCCAGATCAGAATGAACGCCGAGCCCAGAATCAGACTCAGCCGCGTGCGCAGGCTCATCATGGCGTGGGCTCCGAATCATGGCCGGCCGGGCCGAGGCGATAACCGAGCCCGCGGACGGTTTCGATGATGCGACCGCCCAGCTTGCGCCGCAGGTGATGGATGTGAACGTTGAGGGCGTTGCTCTCGACCTCGTCGCCAAAGCCGTACACACAGTCCTTCAACTGCTCGCCCGAAAGCACGCGGCCACTGTTGTTCAGCAGCGCTTGCAGCAGGGCCTGCTCGCGGCGGGACAGATCGACCGGCTGACCGGCAAGGCGGGTTTCCCGGCTGCTCGGGTCATAGCTGAGCACGCCATGTTCGATCACATTGACGCTGCGCCCGGCCATGCGACGCACCAGGGTGTGCAGGCGCGCGCTGAGTTCACGCAGGTCGAAGGGCTTGAGCAGGTAATCGTCAGCGCCGGCCTGCAAGCCGTCGACGCGGTCGGTCACCGTGTCGCGAGCGGTAAGAATCAGCACCGGGATTTCCACGCCCTGCTGGCGAATCTGGCGCAACAGCTTCAGACCATCTTCATCGGGCAGGCCGAGGTCCAGAATCATCACGTCGAAATGCGCAGCCGCGAGCATCGCCCGCGCGGAGGAGGCCGTGGCCACGCGATCCACCGTCAGGCCCTGGGCATCAAGGCCTGCGACGATGCCGCTGGCGATCAGGTCGTCGTCTTCACAAAGCAGTACGTGCATGGTCGGCCCCGAAAAAAAGGCGATTGAAGCGCAGAGGGATTAACGGCGGATTATGCACGAGCCGCCGCAGGCACGACGCGCCCCCGAGCGTTAATCGACAGTTAATCGCCACTGCGCAGGATTCGCCCCATTCACAGTGGCGGGAAGGTGTGCATGGGCAAGGTGTGGCTGATGGTTCTGATGCTGGTCCCGCTGCTGGCGCAGGCCGTGCCCGGTGGAGACCCCTTCCTGGCCAAGACCGGCCCCTCACTCCTCAGCGAGAAGGCGGATTTTCTGTCGGCGAAGGACGCCTTCATCTTCACCTCGGAACGCCTGGTATCCGGCGAAACCCGCCTGTACTGGCAGATTGCGGACGGTTATTACCTGTATCAGCAACGGCTCAAGTTCGAAGGACTGAGCCAGCGACAGCAACCCGTGCTGCCGAAGGGCGAGGATCATCACGACGAGTATTTCGGCCAGCAGCAGGTCTATCGGCAGGGCCTTGAACTGACAATCCCCGCTTCGGCCTACGGTCAAATCAACGTGAGCTGGCAAGGCTGCGCCGATGCCGGCTTGTGTTATCCACCGCAAAGCCAGCTCGTCACTGTGGCCAGCGGCGACGCGGAACCGGCCAGCTTTGAGAAAGGAAATGACGTCGGCAATCAGGCCGAGGACCAGGCACTGGCCAGCGGCCTGGCGCAACGTTCTCTGGCCCTGAGCCTGCTGGCGTTTTTCGGGCTGGGTCTGCTGCTGGCGTTCACGCCGTGCTCACTGCCGATGCTGCCGATTCTTGCCGGCGTGGTGGTCGGCAGCGGCGCAAGACCCGCTCGGGGTTTTGCGCTGGCCAGTATTTACGTGTTGAGCATGGCCCTGATCTACGCCGGGCTGGGCGTGGTCGCCGCACTGTTGGGCAGCAACCTGCAATCGACCCTGCAACAGCCGTGGCTGCTGGGCAGTTTCGCGGTGCTGTTTGGGGTGCTGGCGCTGCCGATGTTCGGCCTCTTCGAGCTGCAGTTGCCGGGCTTCCTGCGCGACCGTCTGGAGAAGGCCGGGCGTCAGCGCCCCGGCGGCAGTCTGTTGGGCGCATCGGCGCTCGGCGCCCTGTCTGGACTGATGATCGGCCCGTGCATGACGGCGCCTCTGGCCGGCGCGCTGCTGTACATCGCCCAGAGCGGTAACGCGCTGCACGGCGCGCTGGTGTTATTCGTCATGGGGCTGGGCATGGGCCTGCCGTTGTTGCTGCTGGTCACGGTCGGCACGCGCTTTCTGCCAAAACCGGGGGCCTGGATGAACCTGGTCAAAGGCCTCTTCGGCTTCCTGCTGCTGGGCACGGCGTTGATCATGCTTCGGCCGTTGCTCGCCGACGTGTTGTGGTTGGGGTTGTTCGGGGCACTGCTGATCATCTTTGCCTACAGCGCCGTCGTGCAGACCCGGTCGCTGCAACGCGCCTCACGCCTCTGCGCCCCAGTCGGTATGGTCGTTGGGCTGTGGGGCGTGGCGATGGTGATCGGCGCGGCGGCAGGCGGCGATGATCCCTGGCAACCGCTCGAAGTCTTCAGCGGAGCGAAGCCATCCAACGCAAGCGAGGCACACGCCGCGTTCACCACGATCAAGGACCCGTTGGCGCTGGACCGGGAACTCGCCGCCGCCACAACTGCCGGCCAGTGGGTGCTGGTCGACTACTACGCTGACTGGTGCGTGTCCTGCAAGATCATGGAGAAGAACGTGTTCGCCAAAGCGGAAACCCTGCAGGCATTGGAGGGCGTGCACCTGCTGCGCCTCGATGTCACGGCCGACAACGACGCCAGCCGCGCGCTGCTCGGTCGTTTCAGCGTGCCGGGCCCGCCGACACTGGTGTGGATCGCGCCGGACCGCAGCGAACGACGCGACCGGCGTATCACCGGAGAAGTAGACCTCGAATCCTTTTTGAAGCACTGGCAGACGACCCGGGAGCGTGGCTGATGCTGAGTTTTTCCGTGGGGCCGTTCGCCCTGTCGCTCAACCATCTGCTGCTGCTCGTTGCCCTCGCACTGGCGACGTTGGTCGGCTGGATCAGTGGCCGCAAGCAACGAATCAACCCGGAACGCGCCGTCTTCGGCCTGTTCATGCTCGGACTGCTGGTGGCGCGTCTGGCGTTCGTTGCGCGCTACTGGCGGCAATACGAAAGCGACCTGCTGCGCATCGCTGATATCCGCGACGGCGGCTTCAGTGCCTGGCCCGGTGTCGTCGCCGTTGTGGGCGGTGCCGCCATCATGGCGTGGCGGAGGCCGTCGCAGCGCCGGCCACTGGGGTTGGGCGTCGCCAGCGGGTTGCTGTTCTGGTGGCTGAGCAGTCTGGCCGTCGAAAGCGTTCGTCGGGATGTTCCGCTGCCGGATCTGGCCCTGCGCAATGACGCGGGCGAACGCGTGCAATTGCGCGATTACACAGGCCGCAAACTGGTGATCAACCTGTGGGCGACGTGGTGCCCGCCGTGCCGGCGGGAAATGCCCGTCCTGCAAGCAGCACAAAAGGCCAATCCCGACGTCGTGTTTCTGTTCGTCAATCAGGGAGAGAGCCCACGTGAAGTGGCGACCTTTCTCAGCAGCCAGGGGTTGCAACTGGACAACGTGTTGTTCGACGACAGCGGCGAACTGGGTCGCCGTGCCGGCTCAGCCGCCCTGCCCACCACGCTGTTTTACGGCGTAAACGGCCGCCAACGGGACGGGCATCTGGGCGAACTGTCCAGCGCCAGCCTCACCCATTATCTGGACGGTTTGAGCCAGCCGCCGAACGCTTCTTCGCCGACTTCTTTCCCGCCGTCCTCACAGCCTTCTTCAAAATAAGGGACCACCCCATGAACGTCATCCGCCCTGCGCTCATCGCCGCCGCCGTTTCGCTCTCCCTGCCAGGCGCGCTGGTCCACGCCGAAGACCTGCCCGCCCCGATCAAGGCGCTGCAAGCCAAGGGCGCGACCATCAAAGGCAGCTTCGACGCGCCGGCAGGACTGAAGGGCTACGCCGCCGAGTACCAGAATCAAGGCATGGCGCTGTACCTGACCCCGGACGGCAAGCATGTGCTGGCCGGCAATCTGTTCAATGAAAAGGGCGAGGACCTGAGCACCGCGCCCCTGCAAAAGCTGGTCTATGGGCCGATGGCCGAGGCGATGTGGAGCCGCATGGAAAACAGCACCTGGATTGCCGACGGCGCCAAGACTGCGCCGAAAGTCATCTACCTGTTCAGCGACGCCAACTGCCCGTACTGCAACCTGTTCTGGGAGCAGGCGCGGCCATGGGTCAAATCGGGGAAAGTGCAGTTGCGCCACATCATGGTCGGCGTGATCCGCGAGGACAGCGCCGCCAAGGCCGCGAGCCTGCTGGCCGACACGAACCCGGAAGTGGCCCTGCAGACCCACGAGCAGGCGGGCAAAGCCAGCACACTCAAGGCCATGCAGAACATCCCCAAAGACATCCAGGCAAAACTCGACGCCAACATGAAATTGATGGAAGACATGGGCCTGTCCGCCACACCGTCGATTTTCTACAAGGACGAGGCGGGTCACCTTCAGCAGCAACAAGGCGCGCCCGGGCCTGAGGCGCTGGCGAAAATGATGGGCCCGAAATAGCCGGTTATGCGCTGTCGTGAGCGGTCAGTGGTGAACGGAGCGCTCTGACCGGTGGCGGCACGCGTTTCAACGCGGGTACTGCACCGGCGTGTCATCCGTGTAAAAATGTCGACCACCATTTCAAGAGCCACGCCCGGGAGGCTCGCTCCATGCGTTACGCCGAAGACCACAAAGCCCAGACCCACCAGCGCATTCTTCAGGAAGCCGCTGCGCGCTTTCGCCGTGACGGCATCGGCGCCACCGGGTTGCAGCCGTTGATGAAGGCACTGGGCCTGACCCACGGTGGTTTTTATGCCCACTTCAAATCCAAGGACGATCTGGTCGAGAAATCCCTGCGCTGCGCCGTCGACCAGATGCTCGCCTCAGTCGCCGAGAAACTGGCCGAAGACAGCTCGACCCAGGCGTTCATCGACTCGTACCTGTCGACCGCCCACCGCGATCACCCGGAAAAGGGCTGCCCGTTGCCAACCATGGCGTCCGAGCTGGGCCAGCGCGGGCAACCGAGCGAGATTACCGACGAGTTGATCAACCGCATGCTCGCCACCCTCGAAGCCGGAATGCCGGCCGATGGGCAAAGCAGCGACAAGAGTGTGATGCTCATGTCCGGGCTGGTGGGGGCGATGGTGCTGGCGCGCAGCGCAAAGGATCCGGCGCTGGCCGAGCGGATTCTGGAGACCACCCGCGATCAGCTCAAGCAGCTGATTGAAGGCTGAAGCTCACTTCCCTGCCCTTTCTCGGCAGGGATGCGTCACGCTTGTTTCACTGATGCCTCTCAGGGATGCCAGCGGCGGAACAGCACGCTGGCATTCACACCCCCGAAGCCGAAACCGTTCGACAATGCGTACTCGATGTTCATGGGACGCGCCTTGCCGTGGACGATGTCGATGCCCGCAGCCGCCTCGTCGGGGTTCTCCAGATTGAGGGTCATCGGCGCGATCTGATCGCGGATCGCCAATGCCGTGAAAATCGCCTCAATGCCCCCCGCTGCGCCGAGCAAGTGCCCGGTGGCGGATTTGGTCGACGTGACGGCAACGCCATTCTGGTCACCAAACACCGTTTTGATCGCGGCCATTTCGCCCCTGTCGCCCACCGGCGTGGACGTGGCGTGGGCGTTGACGTGCTGCACGTCGGCAGGCTGGATGCCGGCCTGGCGAATCGCTGTCTGCATCGCTCGACGCGCACCGCTGCCATCCTCCGGCCCTGCGGTCAGGTGATAGGCGTCCGCGCTGGTGCCGTAGCCGACCAGTTCGACGATGGGCGTTGCTCCGCGGGCGAGTGCGTGTTCCAGGGTTTCAATGACGATGATCCCCGCGCCTTCACCCATGACGAAGCCGTCGCGGTCACGGTCGAAGGGCCGTGAGGCGCGCTCCGGCGCGTCGTTGAAGCCATGGGAGAGCGCACGGGCGGCAGCAAAACCACCCAGGGCGACGCGATCGATACAGGCTTCGGCGCCACCGCAGATGGCCACGTCCGCCTCCCCGTTGCGAATCAGTCGCGCCGCATCGCCGATCGCCTGAACCCCCGCCGCACACGCGGTCACCGGCGCACCCAGCGGGCCTTTGAAACCGTGCTGGATCGACACATGCCCGGCCGCCAGATTGACCAGGAACGACGGAATGGTGAACGGCGACAAGCGCCGCGGCCCACGGCTGTCGGTGATGCGCACGGCTTCGGCGATGGCGCCAAAACCACCGACGCCGGCGCCGATGATGGTCGCAGTGCGCTCGCGCTCCTCCTCGGTGGACGGCGCCCAGCCCGCCTGCTTGACCGCCTGTTGCGCAGCGCCCAGGGCAAAGAGGATGAAACGGTCCATCTTCTTCTGCTCTTTGGGCGGCGCCGCAGCGTCCGCGTCGAAACCGGCTTCAGGATCTTGCTCCAGGGTCGGCACCGGGCCGCCGACTTTGCCTGCCAGATCAGCCACCGTCTGCTCAGGCAACTGCACAATGCCGGAACGGCCTTCCAGCAATCGCTTCCACACCGCTTCGACGCCGGTGCCCAATGGCGTCACCAGCCCCATACCCGTCACTACAATGCGACGCTCACTCATGGGCTCACCTTTCCTCATTCTTGGCAGTCGCCGGCACTGTTACGCGCCAGCCGTTTTGTAACGTTGCGCCGCGTGCTGCAGCGACAGATTCGGGCCCAATGCAAAACGTGCCTGGGTGAAGGCCTGCCAGTGCGCGGCATCCGGCAGCGACGGAATGGTGATCAGCTCTTTCTGATCAAACCCGGCCAACGCGGCGTCGACCATTTCGTTGACGTCCATGACCATTTCCGGCGGGAAGGCGTTGATGTCCATGCCCGCGCGCTCCCAGATTTCAGTACGGGTCGCGCCGGGCAGCACGGCCTGAACTTGCACACCCTTTTCGCTCATCTCGGCGGCCAGAGACTGGGTCAGGCTCAACACATAGGCCTTGCTGGCGGCGTACACCGCGTTGAAGCGCTCCGGCAGCAGTGGCACCACGGACGCGATATTGACGATCGCCCCGGTGCCGCGCGCTGCAAAACCGGCTGCTGCGGCGGATGCCAAATGGGTCAGCGCAACGATGTTGAGCTGGATCAGGCGATCCACTTCGCCCAGATCCGACTCGGCGAGGGGCGTGCTCAGTGCAACCCCGGCGTTGTTCACCAGCAAAGTGATCGACGCATCCGAACGCAGACGCTGCTCGAGGACGCTGACGTCGGCGAGCTGGGTCAGGTCGGCTTTCGCCACCTCGACGTTGATGGCATGCTTCGCGCGCAGATCCGTCGCCAGCGCTTCCAGTCGCGCCTGATCGCGGGCCACCAGCATCAGATCGAATCCGCGCTGAGCCAGCCGGTCCGCGTAGATGAAGCCAATGCCCGACGAGGCGCCGGTGATGACAGCTTTGCCTTGAGTCTGAGTCGTCATGAACGTTCTCCGTGGGAAAGTAAGCGTAGCGGCGGAGAGATATTACATCCGTAATTTTAAAAATAATATGTCAGTCGACATTTTTCCATTCGGTGCGTGATTGTCCGGCCCCGATTTATCCCAGGCATAAAAAAAGGCCGATCAGTGATCGGCCTTGGCTCATGGGTTTCAGTCAATCGACAGCTTGTCGCGGTTCTTGTCCAGAAGCGCCTTGCCGATGCCCTTCACTTCGATCAACTCGTCCACGGCTGTGAAACCGCCGTGTTCTTCACGGTAAGCGACGATGGCGTTGGCCTTCGCGGCGCCAATGCCGGACAGCTCTTTCTGAAGGGTTTCAGCACTGGCGGCGTTGAGGTTGACTTTGGATCCCTGCACACCCGCCGGCGCGGAGATGGCAGGTTTGGTGGCGTCTGCCGGGGTGGCGGCAGGGGCGGCAGGAGTCGCGGCAGTCACGGCGAGGGACGTACCCGCCAGCAGCGCGAAGATCAGGGAGGAGAGATAAGAAGTACGCATGAGTCATGCTCCATGGGCATCGTAAGTGGAAGCAGCATTCCTGAGCTGCTTCCCAAACCTAGCCGATGGCGGCAGTGAGTCAACGCCGGGATCGGTGACCGGATATGTACCGACTCGCAGGCCCCGTGGATACGGGCTCCGCCCACGTTTCAGTGCTGAATTGGCTGCGTAAGAAAAGGTTTCAGCGGGGTGCGCGCTCAGGGTTCGCGGCGACGCTGCTGATGAATCCAGTCGACGATATCGCCCTCGGGCGCGTAACCGCTGACCGTGTCGCCAAGTATCTGCCGAACGCGGGTGTAATCGTCGTCGTCCAGCGCCTTGAGCAACTGCGAGAGACTTTGCTTGAAGACATCCCACGCGAGGAAGTCTTCCTGGGCGCTCATGATCATCGGGTGGCGAGTCGCCGCCACGTTGTTGCCGATCAGCAGCTCCTCGTAGAGCTTCTCGCCAGGCCGCAGCCCGGTGAACTCGATGGCGATGTCGCCCTGGGGGTTGTGTTCCGAGCGGATGCTCAGGCCCGACAGATGCACCATCTTCTCGGCCAGCTCGATAATGCGCACCGGCTCGCCCATGTCGAGCACGAACACGTCGCCGCCCTGCCCCATGGAACCGGCCTGAATCACCAGCTGCGCCGCTTCCGGAATGGTCATGAAGTAGCGGGTGATTTTCGGGTGCGTGACCGTCAGCGGCCCACCGGATTTGATCTGCTGATGGAACAACGGAATCACCGAACCGGACGACCCCAGCACGTTGCCGAATCGCACCATGATGAACCGCGTTTTGTTGACCTGATGCACATTGGAGCGGTCACCGAACATCACCGGCGCGGTTTCCCGGCTCAACGCCTGCAACGTCAGCTCGGCCAGGCGCTTGGTACTGCCCATCACATTGGTCGGGCGCACAGCCTTGTCGGTGGAGATCAACACGAAGTTCGCAACGCCCGCCTGCAGCGCCGCCTGAGCGGCATTCAGCGTACCGACCACGTTGTTGAGCACGCCCTCGGCGATGTTGTGCTCGACCATCGGCACGTGCTTGTAGGCCGCCGCGTGGTAAACCGTATTGACCTGCCAGGTCTTCATCACGTCCAGCAGCTTGGCGTGATTACGGATCGAACCCAGAATCGGCAGCAACTTGACCTTGAGCGACTCGCGAGCCACCCGCCGCTCCAGCTCGGTGAGGATCGTGTACAGATTGAATTCGCTGTGATCGAGCAGCAACAGGGTGGTCGGCTTCAACAGCAGGATCTGCCGGCACAGCTCCGAGCCGATCGAGCCCCCTGCCCCGGTCACCAGCACGCACTGGTTCTTGATGCAGTGCTCGAGCAATTCTTCCTGGGCGGGTACGGCGTCGCGGCCGAGCAGGTCGGCGATGTCGACTTCCTGAAGATCGTCGACCTTCACTCGGCCGGCGGCCAGATCGGAGAAGTTCGGCACGCTGCGAACATGCAGCGGGAAGCCTTCGAGGAAACCAAGGATTTCCCGGCGGCGCGCACGGGCGGACGACGGAATCGCCAGCAGGATTTCCTGAGCGCCGGTCACGTCGATCATCTGCTGAATGTGCTTGGGCTTGTAGACCTGCAGCCCGGAGATGACCCGGTTGGAGATCGAGTCGTCGTCATCGATGAACGCAACAGGACGCATCGAACGGCCCATGCGCAACGCGGCGACCAGTTGATTGCCCGCCGCCCCGGCGCCGTAAATGGCGACTTTGGGCAGGCCATCGTCTCGGGTTGCGAACGGTACATGGCGAGCAGCAGAAAACCAGTCGCCGAGAAAGTACTGACGCATGGCCAGGCGCAGACCGCCGATCATGACCATGCTTAACCACCAGTAATTGAACATCACCGATCGTGGCACGACGTGCTGGTGGTTGCTGTAGAGGTAGACCACGACCCCAAGTATCAGGGCGGAGAGGCTGACGGCCTTGATGATCGCGATCAGGGCGTCGTTGCCGAAATAGCGCATGACCGCGCGGTACATGCCGAAACGAATGAACAACGGGATCGCCACTATGGGCGCGCTTGCGAACAGCCAGGTATGGATTTCCAGGGGATTGATCAGTTCATCAATGCCCAGGCGGACCACGAACGCCATCCACAACGCAAACCAGATCAGACAGACGTCTGCAGCGACCTGCAAGATCCGCTTGTGCCGGCGAGGCAGCCCCAGCAGCGAAGTGCGAATTTTCCCCATTGTCCCCTCAAGCACGCGTTCTAACTCCTTTCAGTCGACCCCTGGGCTGGCGTTTGATTCCTGTTGCGCAAGGGAATCGGACCAACAGCCTCAGAGCCAATGTCCATGCTCAGCTTTTTTCAAGCGCCCCTGCCTTGAAGATGAATGCCAGGGCGAGCAATGGAGCGTAAGCAATGATCACGCCGAGTGCCCCGTCCAGCCCGAAACGGATGACACACACAGCGACCGGCAACAGCCAGCACAGATTGATTACACCGACTGCGGACGTCACCGGAAGGTGCTTGCCAAAGCGCCGCGAGGCGAATTGATAAGCGTGACTTCTGTGAGCCTCATAGACCTTGTCGCCCCGAACGAGCCGACGGATGAGGGTTACTGTAGCGTCTACGATGAAAACCCCGAGGAGAATAAGCCATACCCACAAGAACTGCGAGGAAATCCACGCGCCCTGCAGTGACAGGCAACCAAGCATGATGCCAAGAAATCCGCTGCCGGCATCGCCCATGAAGATCTTTGCCGGGGGGAAATTCCAGAATAGAAACCCCGCGACTGCGCATGCCAGCAGCACCGGCAACCACACCAGAGTGGCAAAACCGCTCAGGGCGTAGATGATCGCCGCGCCGACGCAGACACAGATCGCCTCTACGCTGGCAATGCCGTCGATGCCGTCCATGAAGTTGTATAGGTTGAGCAGCCAGACGAGGTAGAACGCCGCCAGCACGTTAACGATCAGCCCCGGCGCGAGCGTCATGCCGAACACGCTGATCGCCGGAAGACCACCCAGCCAGAACAACGCCCACGCTGCGGCGAAGAAATGCCCCAGCAAGCGCCAGCGAGCGGCGATGTGGCCGTGATCGTCGAGAAACCCCAGTGCCGCGATCAATGCGCCCGCCCCGAACATGGCCAGGAACGGGTCGCGCCCTATCAGCCCTGCAGAAATCATCCAGACCAGCGCAGCCAGGTAACTGATGACAATCGCCACACCGCCGCCACGTGGCGTCGGAATCGTATGGGAGCTTCTGCCGTTGGGAATATCGAGCAGGCTCTTATGCAGCGCATACCGGCGCAATAAATGCGTCAGCGCAAATGAAAACACCACAACAGCAACCGCGACCCACCAATAATTCATGCTTGATCCGTAACCAGAAAATGCTCGACGGTCTTCTTCAGGCCGTCCTCTACCGACACCGGGGGCTGCCACTGCAACCGTTCGCGGTTTTTGCTGATATCCACGCGCAGCGATCCCAACACCCGCTCGGCCGCCGATTTGCGGCCCAACAACGTGGCACCGAGCATGATAAGGGATTCGGGGACGGGAATAAGCCAACCCGATGCACGCATCTGCGCCTTGAGCCGGCTGGCCAGTTCGGTCGTCGACAGGTCCCGGCCATCGCTGACCAGAAAGACCTGGTTCGCGGCGGCAGGATGATCGATGCAGACGCGGATCAGGTCGATCAGGTTGTCCAGCGAGACCAGGCTGCGCGCATTGTTCACTGAACCGAGCGGTAACGGCACGCCTTTGCGCAACGTGCGCATCAGTTGCAGGAAGTTCGCTTTGACGCCGGGCCCGTAAACCAGCACCGGGCGGATGATCACCACTTCCATCGCACAGGTCTTCGCCAGCGCCAGAAGGCCCTGTTCTGCTTCGTGCTTGGAAACGGCGTAGGGATCGCTCGGATTGGGGGCGTCGTCCGCACGAAAGCATTCGCCCCGCGCGGTGGACTCGCCGTTGACCTTGATCGTGCTGATGAAGATGAAACGCCGGACGCCTGCTGCGGCGGCCTGCTCGGCCAGATTCAGCGTGCCGAGGGTGTTGACCTCCCGGTACAGCGAAAGTGGGTCAGCCGCGGTGTCGTGCATGACATGCACCCGCGCTGCGGCGTGAACGACCGTATCGACGTCGTGCAACACTGCCTGCCATGGGGTGTCGGCAGTCAGCCCGGCAACAGTGGTTGTCGTGACGGTTGGAGAAGAATGGGGCATTGCCTGTCGGCTTACCGCGACAATGTCCGCGTCAGGCAGGTGTGCAAGGTGGTCAACCAGCGCTGTCCCTAAAAATCCCGAACTCCCTGTCACCAGGATTTTTCTGGTCATATCCCATCCATGCACTTAAGAATTCGTCGTCAATCAAGACGGCCGCTGTGAGGCAGCGGCGCCATTGTAGACGATTGGCTTGCGGCACTGCCATTCAGTCAGCAGAACCGCGCGCCCAGTGCATCACTTGCCGTTGATCAGCGCTTCGATCTCTTTGACCTTGGCTTCTACCAGGGCTGGATCACGACGGCTCTCGACGTTCAGACGCAGCAAGGGCTCAGTGTTCGAGCCACGCAGGTTGAAGCGCCATTCGGCGAACTCGAGGCTGATGCCGTCGGTCCTGTCGATGTTCGAGCAAGACGGCGTGTAGTGCTCCAGGATCTTGGCGATGATGGATTTGACGTCGTCGACCTTGTAGTTGATTTCGCCACTGCACGGGTAGGCCGCCATGCGCTCATCGACCAGCTGCGAGAACTTCTTGCCGGAGACGGACATCAGTGCAGCGACCAGCAGCCACGGGATCATGCCGCTGTCGCAGTAGGCAAAATCGCGGAAGTAGTGGTGAGCACTCATCTCGCCGCCATACACGGCGTCTTCCAGGCGCATGCGCTCCTTGATGAACGCGTGGCCGGTTTTGCACAGCACCGGCGTACCGCCTGCCTGCTCGACCTGATCGATGGTGTTCCAGGTCAGGCGCGGGTCGTGAATGATTTTCGAGCCCGGGTGTTGCTTGAGCAGCATCTCTGCCAGCAGGCCCACCAGGTAGTAACCCTCGACAAAACGGCCTTGCTCGTCAAAGAAGAAGCAGCGATCGAAATCGCCGTCCCAGGCCAGGCCCAGGTCGCAACCGTGCTTGAGCAGCGCGTCGCGGGTGATGCTGCGGTTTTCCGGCAGCAGCGGGTTCGGCACGCCGTTAGGGAAGTTGCCATCCGGCTCAGCGTTGATGATTACCCACTCGAACGGCAGCTGGGAGCGGATCGCTTCGAGAGCTGGACCGACAGCGCCATTGCCCGGGTCAGCGAGGATCTTCAGTGGACGAAGATCGGCGTCTTTGACGTAGGTCAGCAGGTGCTGAATGTAGGCAGTCTTGTCCGGCTTGGACTCAACGCTACCGTGCTGAGCGGCAACCTGACCGAAATCGCCCGCATCGACGCGCTGGCGGATGGCATCAAGGCCAGTGTCACCGCTGATGGGACGGGACGACTTCTGGACCAGCTTCATGCCGTTATAACCCTTCGGGTTATGACTGGCCGTGACCATCACGCCGCCGTCTGCTTCGTAGTGACTGGTGGCGAAGTAGACTTCTTCAGTGCCGCACAGACCAATGTCGATGACATCCGCGCCGGCTTCCTGAATGCCTTTGATCAACGCTTGAGCCAAGGCCGGGCTTTCGAGACGCATGTCTCGGCCCACCACGATATTTTTGGCACCCAGTTCAACCACCATGGACCGCCCGATGCGGTACGCGATGTCGTCGTCAAGGTCATTTGGCACCTGGCCACGGATGTCGTAAGCCTTGAAACAGCGAGTCTGAAGAGCGGGATAGTCGGAATTCATGTGTAAAAACCTATGCGACGAAAAAAAACCCGAAGGTTCCTCTGTTCAGTAGAAGCAGCTCGAATGGCGAACTGCACGCAACCCTCGCGCCTGAAAGCTTGAGGCGTGGGTTAGGCATTGAAAAAGGAGATTAGTTATAGGTGCGCTTGTAATTATCTTCAACGCAAGCGTTGAGGTGTCTGGCGCGCGGGGATTCTATCAGGGCAGACGTGACGCTTTGGGCTTCCTGCGCAGACGCGCGACGGAAACCAGGAGCGGGCCTAACAACATGCCCACCAGCAGTGCAAAGATCACCGGCACGGCGACAGGCAGCTCGGGCGCATTCCAGCCAAAGAATACCAGCGCAACAGCCTGCTGGTTTTCCAGCACAAATACGACGATCGCCGCTGCGATCAACAGGGCGATAACCAAAAAGATCAGACGCTTCACATTTCGCATGAGAACCCCTCAAAGAGCTATTGGAGCTCATGCTCCTCTTCTTCGTTCACCCGGTCGCGGAGCTCTTTGCCTGGCTTGAAGTGAGGAACGAACTTGCCGTCGAGGCTGACAGACTGACCTGTCTTTGGGTTACGGCCTACACGAGGCGCGCGATAGTGCAGGGAAAAGCTGCCGAAGCCGCGTATTTCAATACGGTCGCCCGTCGCAAGGCACTGCGACATCTGCTCAAGCATGGTCTTGATGGCCAGCTCCACATCTTTGGATGAGAGCAAGCCTTGATGGGTGACAATTCGTTCGATCAACTCCGACTTCGTCATATTTTTCCCTTCTTTTTCAAGCAGCTAGGTAAAGCGCTTGGAAGGTTTTAGCATGACCTGAAGCATTTGAACAGAGTATGTCCAGACTTAAATGAGCCGGGCTTGAAGATTGTCAACAGGGCATTGGCCGAAGGCGCCGCAAAAATACCCGCCCACAAAAAAGGGCGACCGAAGTCGCCCTTTTTCAATGGTCAGACAGAACTCAGTTCTGTTTTTCCATTTGAGCACGCAGCAGGTCACCCAGAGTGGTAGGACCAGTGCTTTCAGCGGTTTCAGGCTTGCTACGCAGGCTCTGAATCGCTTCTTTCTCGTCTTCAACGTCTTTCGACTTGATGGACAAGCTGATCACGCGGCTCTTGCGGTCAACGCTGATGATCTTGGCTTCGATCTCTTCGCCTTCTTTCAGAACGTTACGCGCGTCTTCAACGCGGTCACGGCTGATTTCGGAGGCTTTGAGGGTCGCTTCGATGTCGTCGGCCAGAGTGATGATGGCGCCTTTGGCGTCAACTTCTTTAACGATACCGCGAACGATAGCGCCTTTGTCATTGACAGTGACGTACTCGGAGAACGGATCGCTTTCCAGCTGCTTGATACCCAGCGAGATGCGCTCACGCTCTGGATCAACCGACAGGATCACGGTGTCAAGCTCGTCGCCCTTCTTGAAACGACGTACGGCTTCTTCGCCCACTTCGTTCCAGGAAATGTCGGACAGGTGAACCAGGCCGTCGATGCCGCCGTCCAGACCAATGAAGATACCGAAATCGGTGATCGACTTGATGGTGCCGGAGATCTTGTCGCCCTTGTTGAACTGGCCAGAGAAATCTTCCCATGGGTTAGATTTGCACTGTTTGATGCCGAGGGAGATACGACGACGCTCTTCGTCGATGTCCAGAACCATGACTTCCACTTCGTCGCCAACCTGAACGACTTTGGACGGGTGGATGTTCTTGTTGGTCCAGTCCATTTCGGAAACGTGTACCAGGCCTTCCACGCCTTCTTCCAGCTCTGCGAAGCAGCCGTAGTCGGTCAGGTTGGTAACACGCGCGGTAACGCGAGTGCCTTCCGGGTAACGAGCCTTGATAGCAACCCATGGATCTTCACCCAGTTGCTTCAGACCCAGGGAAACACGATTGCGCTCGCGATCGTACTTCAGGACCTTTACATCGATCTCATCGCCAACGTTGACGATTTCCGATGGATGCTTGATACGCTTCCAGGCCATGTCGGTGATGTGCAGCAGGCCATCGACGCCACCCAGATCGACGAATGCGCCGTAATCGGTGAGGTTCTTGACGATACCCTTGACCTGCTGGCCTTCCTGGAGCGATTCCAGCAGAGCTTCGCGCTCGGCGCTGTTTTCGGCTTCCAGGACACTGCGACGGGAAACGACAACGTTGTTGCGCTTCTGGTCCAGCTTGATGACCTTGAATTCCAGCTCTTTGCCTTCCAGGTGCGTGGTGTCGCGCACTGGACGGACGTCAACCAGAGAACCTGGCAGGAACGCACGGATGCCGTTAACGTCGACTGTGAAGCCGCCTTTAACCTTACCGTTGATAACGCCCTTGACCACTTCCTCAGCTGCGAAAGCCGCTTCCAGAACGATCCAGCACTCAGCACGCTTGGCTTTTTCGCGGGACAGCTTGGTTTCGCCAAAGCCGTCTTCGACCGCGTCCAGCGCAACGTGGACTTCATCGCCGATCTTGATGGTCAGCTCGCCAGCGTCGTTGTGAAACTGCTCCAGCGGGATGAGGCCTTCGGACTTCAGACCAGCGTGAACGGTGACCCAACCAGCCTGGTAATCGATATCGACGATGATCGCGGTGATGATCGAACCGGCCTGAAGGTTAAGAGTCTTTAGGCTTTCTTCGAAAAGTTCAGCAAAGCTTTCGCTCATTTTAATTCCTGTTGATAAGGGCGAAGAATACGCCCATCTGCCACGCTCCAGACAACGTGGGTTTCGTTCATATGAAAGAAAGCCTGCGGGACTATGACTGGTCTCCCACATGGCTTTCTGGTCATCCGGCGAGATCGCGGAGTGCGACTTCACTCAGGATGCGTTCAAGCACCTGCTCGATGGACAATTCGGTGGAATCCAGCTGAATGGCGTCATGCGCCGGCTTGAGCGGGGCTACCGCTCGCTGGGTGTCGCGCTCGTCGCGGACACGGATCTCATCTAGCAGACTCGGCAGACTAACATCGTCACCCTTGGCCTTCAACTGCAAATATCGCCGACGGGCACGCTCGTCGACGCTGGCCGTCAGAAAAATCTTCAATGGCGCGCCAGGAAAGACCACCGTGCCCATGTCGCGGCCGTCGGCGATCAGGCCCGGAAACTCCTGAAACGCCCGCTGGCGCTGCAGCAGTGCCTCGCGAACCGCCGGCAACGACGCCACCTGCGACGCGCCACTGCCGACATGCTCATTGCGGATGGCCAGCGTCACGTCCTCCCCTTCCAGAATAATGCGCTGACCATGGTCGTCGGTCGCTGCCATGAACTGCACGTCCAGATGCGCAGCCAACAGCTTCAATGCTTCCTCATTGGTCAGGTCGACGCCATGGTTGACGGCCGCGAAGGCCAACAGCCGATACAGCGCACCAGAATCCAGCAGGGACCAGCCCAGACGTTTGGCCAGCTTGCCGGCCACCGTGCCCTTCCCTGAACCGCTGGGTCCGTCGATCGTAATGACCGGAGCTTGAACTTTCACGATTGCCCCTCTTGCGTTACACGAATACCCACCTGAGCACACAGCGTCAGGAAACTGGGAAATGAAGTCGCCACATTGGCGCAGTCCCGGATGTGGATCGGGCTGGCCGCGCGCAGCGACGCGATACTGAATGCCATGGCGATGCGGTGATCACCCTGCGCATCGATTTCACCACCGCTGACGGTTCCACCATCAATAATGATGCCATCTGCGGTCGATTCAACGTTTATGCCGAGCGTCGCCAGACCGTCGGCCATGGCGAGAAGGCGGTCGGATTCCCTGGCGCGCAAGGCCCCAGCGCCCTGAAGCACCGTCCGCCCTTCGGCGCACGCGGCAGCGATGAAGAGCGCCGGTAACTCATCCATGGCCAGCGGCACAAGCGCCTGGGGGATGTCGATACCCTTGAGCCAAGCATGGCGCACGTGCAGATCAGCCACCGGCTCACCGCCCGCGTCGCGTGGGTTGTGCAGCGTGATGTCCGCGCCCATCAACCGCAGGATATCGATAACGCCCGAGCGCGTCGGATTGACACCCACGCCTTCGAGAATCAGATCGGAGCCCTCGGCGATGGAGGCTGCCACCAGGAAGAACGCCGCCGAAGATATATCGGCGGGTACTTCGATGGGTGCGGCCTTGAGCTCAATCCCTGACTGCAACGCGACTGTCGCGTCATCAGCGGAAACCGAATGACCAAACCCTTGCAGCATGCGCTCGGTGTGGTCCCGGGTCGGCGCTGGCTCATACACCATCGTTGTGCCATTTGCGTAAAGACCGGCGAGCAACAGCGCGGATTTCACCTGAGCGCTGGGCAACGGCATGTCGTAGCGGATCGCCTGAAGACCCTGCCCGCCGCGAAGGGTCAGCGGCGGCCGGCCGTCTTCTGCGGTTTCGATCACCGCGCCCATCTGGCGCAGCGGCTCGACGACACTCGTCATCGATCGCCGGGACAGCGAGGCGTCGCCGGTCAGCACGCTGTCAAAGCGCTGCGCAGCCAACACGCCACAGAGCAGGCGCATCGACGTGCCCGAGTTACCGAGATAAAGAGGCCCCGGCGCAGGTTTAAGCCCGTTGAGCCCGACGCCGTGAATCGTCACTCGACCGTGGTGCGGCCCTTCGATGACCACGCCCATGTCGCGGAACGCCTGCAGCGTCGCCAGCGCGTCTTCACTTTCGAGAAAACCTTCGACAACGCTGGTGCCTTGGGCCAGGGACCCGAGCATGATCGCCCGGTGGGAAATCGACTTGTCACCCGGCACGCGAACCCGCCCTCGGACAACGCCGCCAGGCTTCGCAATAAATGTCAGGTCGGCGCACGCTGCTTTTTCAACGTATGCACGACGGGCGAGGATCTTGCCGAAATGCTCACGGGCGACCCGTGCGCGGGTGAACACGCCGAGCAGTTGATGGCCATCGCCTGCGTCCACGGCGTCGCGCAGCGCATCGAGGTCGCTGCGGAAGGTGTCGAGGGTGCGCAGCACCGCCTCGCGATTCGCCAGGAAGATGTCATGCCACATCACCGGATCACTGCCGGCGATGCGCGTGAAGTCGCGGAAGCCGCCCGCCGCATAACGGAAGATGTCGAGGTTTTCGTTGCGTTTGGCCAGCGAATCCACCAGACCGAACGCCAGGAGGTGCGGCAGATGGCTGGTCGCCGCCAGCACTTCATCGTGGCGCTCGACCTGCATATGCTCGACATCCGCGCCCAAAGCCGACCAGAGACGGTCGACCAGCGCCAACGCCAACGGATCGGTTTCGGCCAGCGGCGTGAGGATGACTTTGTGCCGCTTGAACAGCTCGGCGTTGGAGGCTTCCACCCCGCTCTGCTCGGAGCCGGCAATCGGATGGCCGGGCACGAAGCGCGCCGGCATTACGCCGAACGCTTCACGCGCTGCGCGGACCACATTGCCCTTGGCGCTGCCGACGTCGGTCAGCACGGCATTGCCCAGGTCCAGCCCAGCCAGCACGCCGAGGAGTTTTTCCATGGCCAGGATCGGCACGGCCAACTGAATGACGTCGGCCCCCACGCAGGCGGCAGCGAGATTGTCTTCACAGCGATCCACCACGCCCAGTTCCACGGCAAGCGTGCGCGATTGCGGGTCGAGATCGACGCCCACGACTTCGCGGCACAGGCCACTTTCCTTCAAACCTTTGGCGAACGATCCTCCGATCAATCCAAGGCCGACCACCACCAGGCGGCCGATCATAGGCGCAGCGGGTTGCAGCGACGTGACATCAACCACGCGCCAGAACCTTGCTCAACGCCTCGAGAAAACGACTGTTTTCGCCCGGCAGACCGATGCTCACCCGCAGGTGATCGGGCATGCCGTAACCACCGATCGGGCGAACGATCACGCCTTCGCGCAACAGCCCGTCGTAAACCGACGCCGCCTCGCGGCCCAGGTCAACGGCGATGAAGTTGGCTTTGGAGGGAATCCAGTTCAGACCCATCTGGGCAAGCCCTTCCTCGAGCTGCTGCATGCCGGCTTCATTGAGCTGACGGCTTCGCGCAACATAGTCAGCGTCATCCAGCGCAGCGCAGGCGGCGGCCAGCGCGAGGCTGTTGACGTTGAACGGCTGACGCACGCGGTTCAGCACGTCGGCGACAACCTTCGAGGACAACGCATAGCCGACCCGCAGCGACGCCAGGCCATAGGCCTTGGAGAACGTCCGCGACACCAGCAGGTTTGGATAAGCACTCAGGAAGTTGAGCCCGTCAGGCAGATCGGCGCCTTCGGCGTATTCAATGTAGGCCTCGTCCAGCACAACCAGCACGTCCTGAGGCACCTGTGCGAGGAAATCCGCCAAGGCGCCTGGCCCGAACCAGGTCCCGGTGGGGTTGTTCGGGTTGGCGATGAAGACGACCCGGGTATTGCTGTCGATGGCGGCGAGCATGGCCGGCAGGTCGTGCCCCCAATCCTTTGCCCTGGCGACGTGAGCAGTGGCGCCCACGGCCTGGGTGACGATCGGATAGATCGCGAACGCATGTTCGCTGAACACTGCATTGAGCCCCGGCGCCAGATAGGCACGGGCGACGATTTCCAGAATGTCATTGGAGCCGTTGCCCAGCGTCACTTGCTCGGGCTGCACGCCGCAAGCCTGCGACAGCCGTTGCTTGAGCTCGAAACCGTTGCCATCGGGGTAGCGGGTCAATTCCGCCAGTGCGTCTTTGATCGCCTTCAACGCCTTGGGGCTGGCGCCCATCGGGTTTTCGTTGCTCGCCAGCTTGATGATGCGCGCCGGATCGATATCCAGCTCACGCGCCAGTTCGTCCACCGGCTTGCCGGGAACGTAAGGCGATAGTTTTTGCACGCCGGGCTGTGCCAGCGCGAGGAAGTCGCCACTCATGTACCGCTTTACCTCTTCAGTGAAACCCGTAGGGCTACAAGTCCGGACGCAGGATCAAAGCACTGCTTTCGGATAGGAACCCAACACCTTGAGCGCCACGGCTTCCTGGCTGATCTGTTCGAGAACGGCCTTGATCAGCGGGTCGCGGTGGTGGCCGACGAAATCGATGAAGAACACGTAGGTCCACTTACCGCTTCGCGAGGGACGCGTCTCGATGCGCGTCAGGTCGATACCGTTCTCATGGAAAGGCACCAGCAGTTCATGCAGCGCTCCCGGCTTGTTGCTCATCGACACAATGATCGACGTCTTGTCGTCACCGGTCGGCGGCACTTCCTGATTGCCGATCATGAGGAAACGCGTGGAGTTGTCCGGGCGGTCTTCGATCTTCTCGGCAATCCGCGTCAGGCCATAGAGGCCCGCGGCCATATCACCGGCGATCGCCGCCGAGTTCCACTCGCCCTTGACCCGCTTGGCCGCTTCGGCGTTGCTGGCGACGGCGACGCGCTCGACATTCGGGTAGTGCGCGTCCAGCCACTTGCGGCATTGCGCCAGGGACTGGGCGTGGGAATAGATACGGCTGATGCTGTCGGTCTTGGTGTTCTCGCCCACCAGCAGATGATGGTGAATGCGCAGCTCGACTTCACCGCAGATGACCATGTCATGCTCAAGGAAGCTGTCCAGGGTGTGGTTGACCGCACCTTCGGTGGAGTTTTCCACCGGGACAACGCCGAAGTTCACCGCACCGGCGGCCACTTCACGGAACACTTCGTCGATCGCCGCCATGGGCTTGCTGATCACCGCATGGCCGAAATGCTTCAGCGCGGCAGCTTGGGTAAACGTGCCCTCAGGACCGAGATAAGCGACTTTGAGCGGTTGCTCCAGCGCCAGGCACGAGGACATGATTTCGCGGAACAGCCGCGCCATCTCTTCGTTGCTCAACGGGCCACGGTTACGGTCCATGACACGCCTGAGTACTGCCGCTTCACGCTCGGGGCGATAAAACACCGGAACCTCGCCTGCCGGCAGGTCGGCCATCTTCACCCGCGCCACTTCCTGGGCGCAGCGGGCGCGCTCGCTGATCAGTTCCAGGACCTTTTCGTCCAGGCTATCGATGCGGACCCGCAGGGCCTTGAGCTCTTGTTCAGACATTAGCCGTGTTCCTTCTCGAACTCTGCCATGTACGTGGTCAGGGCGTTGACCGCACTGAGGTCGATGGCATTGTAGATGGACGCGCGCATGCCACCGACCGAGCGGTGGCCTTTGAGGTTGAGCAGGTTGCGCGCTTCGGCACCCGCGAGGAACGGCTTGTCCAGGCGATCATCGGCCAGACGGAACGGCACGTTCATCCACGAGCGGTCGGACGGATTGATCGGGTTGCTGTACAGGCCGCTGGCGTCGATGAAGTCATACAGCGTGCGCTGCTTGAGTTCATTGCGGGTGGCCATGGCTTCGACGCCGCCCTGCTCTTTCAGCCATTCGAAAACCAGACCGGACAGGTACCAGGCCAGTGTGGGCGGCGTGTTGTACATGGAGCCGTTGTCGGCCGCGACCTTGTAGTTGAGCATCGTCGGGCACAGGGAACGCGCCCGACCCAGAAGGTCCTCGCGGATAATCGCCACGACAATGCCGCTCGGGCCGATGTTCTTCTGGGCGCCCGCGAAGATCATGCCAAAACGCGAGACGTCGAGAGGGCGCGAGAGGATGTCCGAAGACATGTCGGCGACCAGCGGCACGTCGCCGGTTTCCGGAATCCAGTTGAATTGCAGACCGCCAATGGTCTCGTTGGGGACGTAGTGAACGTAGGCGGCGTCTTTCGACAGCTTCCACTCACTCTGGCCGGGAATGGCGAAGTAATCGGCGGGTTTTGCGCTGGCGGCCACATTGATGTTGCCGTAGCGCGATGCTTCTTCAATGGCTTTCTGCGACCAGATGCCGGTGTCGATGTAGTCGGCCGTGCCGTTTTCCGGCAGCAGGTTCAATGGAACCTGAGCGAATTGCTGGCTGCCGCCGCCTTGAAGAAACAGCACTTTGTAGTTAGAGGGGATGGACAGCAGGTCGCGAAAATCCTGCTCCGCCTTGGTGGCGATGGAGACGAACTCGTCGCTGCGATGGCTCATTTCCATGACGGACAGGCCTTTGCCATGCCAGTCCAGGAGTTCGGCCTGGGCACGCAGCAGAACAGCTTCAGGGAGCGCGGCAGGACCTGCGCAGAAGTTAAAGGCTCGCTTGCTCATATCCACTCTCGTCGTGTCACTGAATTAATTTGGAACGGGTGAAATGCGGGGAAGTGCGAAACAGGGACTGCATCGTGTCAGAGGAACCTACTCGCGACTGTCGTTACCTCCGATGGCTCCTACAGAGGTTATGCACTCGGTCACCGAGATCGACTGTAGGAGCAATCGGAGCTTGCGACGGTCGCGAAAGCGCGCTGCCTGACAACATCTGTCTCGTCATTCCAGGAAAGGGGCCGGATCACCAGCCCCCTTTCCAGCGTTACTCCTGAGGCTCTTCTTCGTCAGCCGCGGGATCCGCTTGCACATCGTCAGCGGACTCGTCGGTGTCGACGGCGCCAGTCACGTCACCATCAACCTCTTCTCCCTCGAACGCTTCGCCTTCCAGCTCTTCGCCCTCGACTTCCGATGGCTCCTGAACACGCTCCAGACCGACCAGCTTCTCGTCCTTGGCCAGCTTGATCAGGGTCACGCCCTGGGTGTTACGGCCCAGACTCGAGACTTCGCCAACACGGGTACGCACCAGCGTGCCCTGGTCGGAAATCAGCATGATTTCCTCGCCTTCCTGCACCTGAACCGCGCCGACCAGGCGGCCGTTGCGCTCGTTGCTGACCATGGCGATAACGCCCTGACCGCCACGCTTGTACTCAGGGAATTCGGTGATCGCGGTACGCTTGCCGTAGCCACGCTCCGAAGCGGTGAGGATCTGGCTGCCCTGCTCCGGGATCAACATGGAAATCAGCTTCTGACCTTCCGGTAGACGCATGCCGCGCACACCGCGAGCCGTACGGCCCATGGCGCGCACATCGGATTCCTTGAAGCGGGTGACCTTGCCGCCGTCGGAGAACAGCATGATTTCCTGCTCGCCATCGGTGACAGCCGCCGAAATCAGGATGTCGCCTTCGTCCAGCTCCAGCGCAATCAGGCCGACGCTGCGTTGACGACTGAACGCCACCAGCGGGGTCTTCTTGACGGTACCGTTGGCGGTCGACATGAAGATGAACGGCGCCTTCTTCTTGTCGGCGGCCTTGATGCGCGCCTTGCGCTGTTCTTCGGTCTCGTTGCTGTTTTCGAGGTCTTCGGCCTCGGCGTCCACGCCTTCGGCTTCTTCTTCGTCGGCACGCTTGCGCATGGCTTCGAGATCGACCGGCAGCATGGTCGTGATGTACTCACCTTCGCTCAGCGGCAACAGGTTGACCAGTGGACGGCCACGGGCAGCGCGGGACGCTTCCGGGATCTCGTAGGTCTTGAGCCAGTACACCTTGCCTTTGCTGGAGAACATCAGCAGCGTGGTGTGGCTGTTGGCGACCAGCAGGTGAGCGATGTAGTCCTCATCCTTAACGCCGGTGGCCGATTTGCCTTTGCCGCCGCGACGCTGGGCCTGATAAACGGCCAGCGGTTGAGTCTTGGCGTAGCCACCGTGGGAGATGGTCACGACGCGCTCTTCTTCCGGGATCATGTCGCCAAGGGTCAAATCCAGGCGCGCATCGAGGATCTCGGTGCGACGCACATCGCCGTACTCGGCGCGGATCAGCTCGAGTTCTTCGCGGATGACTTCCATCAGGCGCGTGGCGCTGTTGAGGATGCGCAGCAGCTCGCCGATCTGAGTCAGGATTTCCTGGTACTCGGTCAGCAGCTTCTCGTGTTCCAGACCGGTCAGGCGGTGCAGACGCAGTTCAAGGATCGCCTGAGCCTGTTCCGGCGACAGGAAATACTTGCCGTCACGCATGCCGTACTGAGGATCGAGGTTTTCCGGGCGGGACGATTCGGCGCCTGCGCGCTCGACCATCTCGACCACGGCGCTGGATTCCCACGGCGTACTGATCAGGCCTTCTTTGGCTTCAGCCGGGGTCGGCGAGGCTTTGATGAGAGCGATGACCGGATCGATGTTCGACAGGGCAACGGCCTGACCTTCGAGGATGTGACCACGCTCGCGGGCCTTGCGCAGTTCGAACACGGTGCGACGGGTAACGACTTCGCGACGGTGACGAATGAAGGCTTCCAGCAGGTCCTTGAGGTTCAGGATGCGTGGGCGGCCGTCGATCAGCGCAACGATGTTGATGCCGAAGACGCTTTGCAACTGGGTCTGGGCGTAGAGATTGTTGAGGATGACCTCGGGCACTTCGCCGCGACGCAGCTCGATGACCACGCGCATGCCGTCCTTGTCGGACTCGTCGCGCAGTTCAGTGATGCCTTCAAGCTTCTTCTCTTTGACCAGCTCGGCGATCTTCTCGATCAGACGCGCCTTGTTCAGCTGGTACGGCAGTTCGGTGATGACGATCTGCTGGCGACCACCGACTTTGTCGATGTCTTCGACCATGGAGCGGGCGCGCATATAGATGCGGCCACGTCCGGTCTTGTAGGCTTCGACGATGCCGGCACGACCATTGATGATCGCGGCAGTCGGAAAGTCTGGGCCGGGGATGTACTGCATCAACTCGTCGACGGTGAGGTCGCCGTTGTCGATGAGCGCCAGACAGCCGTCGATGACTTCACCGAGGTTGTGCGGCGGAATGTTGGTTGCCATGCCCACGGCGATGCCGCTCGAGCCGTTGACCAGCAGGTTGGGAATACGGGTCGGCATGACCGCAGGGATCTGTTCGGTACCGTCGTAGTTCGGCACCCAGTCCACGGTTTCCTTGTGCAGGTCGGCCAGCAGCTCGTGGGCCAGCTTGGTCATGCGCACTTCGGTGTATCGCATGGCGGCCGCGTTGTCGCCGTCCACCGAACCGAAGTTGCCCTGGCCGTCTACCAGCAGGTAGCGCAGGGAAAAGGGTTGGGCCATACGAACAATGGTGTCGTAGACCGCGGTGTCGCCATGCGGGTGGTACTTACCGATAACGTCACCGACCACACGGGCGGATTTCTTGTATGGCTTGTTCCAGTCGTTACCCAGTTCGCTCATCGCGAACAATACCCGCCGGTGCACGGGCTTCAAGCCGTCGCGCGCATCGGGCAGAGCTCGTCCGACGATGACGCTCATCGCGTAGTCGAGGTAGGACTGCTTCAGCTCGTCTTCGATATTGACCGGGAGGATTTCTTTGGCCAGTTCGCCCATGAGAAGCCTGATTCCTTTTTCTGGTGAAACCTCGCTCAGCCATCCGGGATGAACAAGGCTTGCCGCTGCCGACGATTGTCAGGCAACGACTTACGACAAATCAGCGAGTTATGCCATGAATATGCGCAGTCATAAGGGTCGCCATGCGCCCCTTTGGAAACCGCCGGATGGTACCACAATCGCCGTCAGGCACGAAGTGTTTGCAGGTGCCGCGAACACGCCGTTTCGCCAGCAGACGTCTGAGAAGCGCTCACAGAGCCCGATAGCGCGTTTGACGACGAATGGCATTATCGGCTGCGGGGTGATCAATGCAGGCGTTTACGGCACATCAGCAGGGCCATTTTCGCCGTATCGGGTCGCTCGACGATGCCCTTCTCGGTGACGATGGCGTCGATCAGATCGGCAGGCGTCACGTCGAACACCGGGTTGAAGGCGTCGACCTCGGCACCCACGCGCTTGCCGCCGACTTCCAGCAGTTCACGGCCGTCGCGCTCTTCAATGGGAATGTCGTCGCCACTGGCGAGATTCATGTCGATGGTCGAGCTCGGCGCCACCACCATGAAGCGCACGCCGTGGTGCATCGCCGCCACCGCCAGCTGGTAAGTACCGATCTTGTTGGCGACGTCACCGTTGGCGGTGATGCGGTCGGCGCCGACGATGACCCAGGTGATGCCTTTGGTTTTCATCAGGTGCGCGGCCGCGGAGTCGGCGTTGAGGGTAACCGGAATCCCTTCGTTAACCAGTTCCCATGCCGTCAGGCGCGAACCCTGCAGCCAGGGACGGGTTTCGTCGGCGTAGACGCGCTCGATCATCCCTTCCAGGTGAGCCGCGCGGATGACGCCGAGGGCGGTACCAAACCCGCCGGTAGCCAGTGCACCGGTGTTGCAGTGGGTCAGCACGGTCTGCAGATTGCCCTGGTGCTTGCGGATCAGCTCGGCACCCAGTTGCGCCATGGTCAGGTTGGCTTCGCGGTCGCTCAGGTGAATGGCCACGGCTTCGGCTTCCATGACCGTCAGCGGATCTTCGTGATCCTTGAGGCGATACAGACGCTCGCGCATGCGGTTCAGCGCCCAGAACAAATTGACCGCTGTGGGCCGGGAATTGGCCAGCAGGTCGAAGTCTTCTTCCAGCGCCATTTGCCAGTCGCCGCCTTCGGCCAGACGATCAATGACCGCCAGGACGATGCCGTAAGCCGCACTGATGCCAATGGCCGGCGCGCCGCGTACCACCATCGTGCGAATGGCTTCGGCCACGCCTTCAGCGCTGGTGTAGGGATGCCAGGTTTCTTCGAAGGGCAAGACCCGCTGATCCAGCAGATACAACGTGCCGTCCCGCCAATCGATGGCCTTTACCTTCTCAGCAGCCAGTAATCGATCGCGCATTGCACACCCCACTTGATGAATTTTTGAAAAGCCTGCCGCCACAGCGACGGTGCAAAGAAGCAAATCGCCAGCACCTTAAAAAGCCGCCGATTATAGCGAGCCGCCTGCGAAGACGCTCGGGTATACTTCGCCGTCCCTGTAATAAGCCATTGGATGCCCGCCCCATGCCCCATTCCGCTGCCCCGCTCGACCTGTTGTTGCTGCCGGACTGGCTGGTACCGGTCGAACCTGCCGGCGTTGTGTTGCAACAGCACGGGATCGGCATTCGCGATGGCCTGATCGTTTACATCGGCCCGCGCGCCGAGGCCCTGCGCCAGCCAGCCATCGAAGTGCGCGAGTTGCCGGGCATGCTGCTCAGCCCCGGGCTGATCAACGCCCATGGCCATGCGGCGATGACGCTGTTCCGCGGGCTGGCGGACGATCTGCCGCTGATGACCTGGCTGCAGGATCATATCTGGCCGGCCGAGGCGAAATGGGTCGATGAGGATTTCGTCCGCGACGGCACCGATCTGGCTATCTCCGAACAGTTGAAGGGCGGGATCACCTGCTTCTCCGACATGTATTTCTTTCCCAAGGTCGCCTGCGAGCGGGTGCACAACAGTGGCATTCGCGCACAGATCACCGTGCCGGTGCTGGACTTCCCGATACCCGGTGCGCGCAACAGCGACGAATCCCTGCACATCGGCATCGAGCTGTTCAACGATCTTGCCCACCATGACCGCATCAAGATCGCCATGGGGCCCCACGCGCCTTATACCGTCAGCGACGAGAACCTGGAGAAGATCCGGGTCATCGCCGATGAGCTGGACGCAATGATCCAGATGCACGTTCACGAAACCGCCTTTGAAGTGCACGAAGCCGTTCAGCAACGTCAGGAACGTCCGCTTGCGCGACTCCATCGCCTGGGCCTGCTGGGCCCGCGTTTCCAGGCGGTGCACATGACCCAGATCAGCGATGACGACCTCGCGATGCTGGTCGAAAGCAACTCCAGCGTCATTCACTGCCCCGAATCGAATCTGAAACTGGCCAGCGGCTTCTGCCCGGTCGAGCGCCTCTGGCAGGCCGGGGTCAACGTCGCCATCGGCACGGATGGCGCGGCCAGCAACAACGACCTGGACCTGCTCGGCGAAACCCGCACCGCTGCACTGCTGGCGAAAGCCGTTGCCGGCTCGGCCACCGCGCTGGACGCCCACCGTGCACTGCGCATGGCCACACTTAACGGCGCCCGCGCCCTGGGCATCGACGATCACACCGGCTCGCTGCAGATCGGCAAGGCCGCCGACATGGTCGCGTTCGACCTCTCGGGGCTCGCGCAACAGCCCGTCTACGACCCGGTGTCACAACTTATTTATGCCACGGGTCGCGATTGCGTGACTCACGTCTGGGTCGCCGGCAAGCAGTTGCTGCAGGACAAACGCCTGACCCGCATGGACGAAGAAGCGCTGACCCGAACCGCCAAAGCCTGGGGCAACCGCATCGCGGCAGATAAAGCCTGACCCATTGAGCGCCGCCACGGTCAGATACCGTGGCCGGACACCGAATTCAAGTTTTAGAGGATCACACATGAGCAACGTCGACCACGCCGAAATCGCCAAATTCGAGGCCCTCGCCCATCGCTGGTGGGACCGCAACAGCGAGTTCAAGCCGCTTCACGAGATCAATCCGCTGCGGGTGAACTGGATTGACGAACGCGTGAATCTGGCTGGCAAGAAGGTACTCGACGTCGGCTGCGGCGGCGGCATTCTGAGCGAGGCCATGGCCTTGCGCGGCGCTACCGTGACCGGCATCGACATGGGCGAAGCGCCGCTGGCCGTGGCACGACTGCATCAGTTGGAATCCGGCGTGAGCGTGGAATACCGGCAGATCACCGCCGAAGCCCTGGCCGAAGAAATGCCCGAGCAGTTCGATGTGGTGACCTGCCTGGAAATGCTGGAGCACGTCCCGGACCCGTCGTCGGTGATCCGTGCCTGCTACCAGATGGTCAAGCCGGGCGGTCAGGTGTTTTTCTCCACCATCAACCGGAATCCCAAGGCGTACCTGTTCGCCATCATCGGCGCCGAATACATCATGAACCTGCTGCCCCGCGGCACCCATGACTTCAAGAAATTCATCCGCCCTTCCGAGCTGGGCGCGTGGAGCCGTGATGCCGGGCTGCAGGTCAAGGACATCACCGGCCTGACCTACAACCCGCTGACCAAGCACTACAAGCTGGCGTCCGACGTCGACGTCAATTACATGATCCAGACACTGCGAGGGGTCTGAGCCATGCGCTTGAGGGCAGTTCTCTTCGACATGGACGGCACGCTGCTCGACACCGCGCCGGACTTCATCGCGATCTGCCAGGCAATGTTGGCCGAACGCGGCCTGCCCCGGGTGGACGACAAACTGGTTCGCGACCAGATCTCCGGCGGTGCCAGGGCCATGGTCTCGGCGGCGTTCGCGATGTCCCCCGAAGCGCCTGAGTTCGAGGCACTGCGCCTGGAATTTCTGGAGCGCTATCAGACCGATTGCGCGGTGCACAGCACGCTGTTCGATGGCATGGCCGAGTTGCTGGCCGATATCGAAAAAGCCAACCTGATATGGGGCGTGGTGACCAACAAACCGGTGCGCTTCGCTCGGCCGATCATGGAGCAACTGGGTTTATCGGAGCGTTCCGCGGTGCTGATCTGCCCGGACCACGTGACCAAGAGCAAACCCGATCCAGAGCCACTTTTGCTGGCCTGCAAGATGCTCGATCTGGACCCCGCCAGTGTGTTGTTCGTGGGCGATGACCTGCGTGACATCGAATCCGGTCGCGACGCCGGCACCAAAACCGCTGCCGTGCGCTACGGCTACATCCATCCTCAGGACAATCCCGATCACTGGGGCGCGGACGTGGTGGTGAATCACCCGCTGGAGCTGCGCCGGGTCTTGGATGATGCGTTGTGCAGTTGCTGAGGCGACAGTCCGCAACCAAATCCTTCACTGCGCCTATTTAGACATTAGAAAGGAGCCGCCATGTTCAATTACTCCGCCCGCCCCGATCTGCTCAAGGACCGGGTCATTCTGGTTACCGGCGCCGGCCGTGGGATTGGCGCCGCTGCCGCGAGAACCTACGCTGCCCATGGCGCGACCGTCTTGCTGCTGGGCCGGACCGAAGCGAACCTGAGCGCGTTGTATGACGAAATCGAAGCCGCCGGGCATCCGCAGCCCGTGGTCATCCCGTTCGATCTAGAGACCGCCCTGCCCCGTCAGTACGACGAGCTCGCCGCGATGATCGAAGCCGAGTTCGGCCGCCTTGACGGCGTATTGCACAACGCCTCCATCATTGGCCCGCGCACACCGGTCGAACAGCTCACCGGTGAGCAGTTCATGCAGGTGATGCACGTCAACGTCAACGCCACTTTTATGCTGACCACCGCGTTGCTGCCGCTGCTCAAGCTGTCGGGTGACGCATCCATTGCCTTCACTTCCAGCAGCGTCGGGCGCAAAGGCCGCGCGTACTGGGGCGCCTATGGCGTGTCCAAGTTCGCCACCGAAGGGCTAATGCAGACGCTGGCCGATGAAATCGACGGACTTGGGTCGCTGCGCGCCAACAGTATCAATCCGGGCGCAACCCGCACCGACATGCGCGCCCAGGCGTACCCGGCGGAGGATCCGACCAACAACCCGACGCCGGAAGAGATCATGCCGGTGTACCTGTACCTGATGGGCCCGGACAGCAAAGGCATCAACGGACAGGCACTGGATGCCCAGACCCGCTGAACCCTGCAGATCCTTCAGCGTTGGCTCATAAAAGGCGAGCGCACTGAACAGTGCGTTCCCTCAAATGAATATCTGACCGCTCCGGGCACCCTCCACTCGGCAGTTTTCCGTCATGCTCTGTATCGCGATGCTGTTGGATCCGATACGTTAGTCAAATCCAAGGCGCGAAAAGGTATCGAACCTGTCACCATCCGCCGCAACTTATTGATTGACAATACGTTTACCGCAGGCAGTCGACTTGGCACGAGTTTCGCTCTCTCCATTTCAAGCCCGTAGAGGCGAAGGAGCGGAACCATGAGTTTTCCAACCACCACCAATGCCATTGATTTCGACAGCGTCCGGTTGCAACGCCATGGTTTCGCGCCGCAGCACAGCCTCGCCCGGCCTGCCCTCGATTACGAACAGCTCAGGCGTCAGCTCGATCTGCAACTGCAGACCAGTCTCGAAGCGGACAAGATCCTGTCGATGCTTTTCCAGAGTGTTCAGCAGCTCATCCCGCTGAATGCCCTCAGCTATAAACATCTGCCCACCGATCTGCGCCTGGAACTGGGCGAACAGGCCCGACATAACGCCACCTACAGCATGACCCATGAAGGCGAGCAGTTGGGCGAGCTGTCGTTCCAGCGCGATCACCGTTTTGCCGAGCATGAGCTGGAGCAACTCGAGTCGTCGCTGTCGAGCCTGCTGTATCCCCTGCGCAATGCCCTGCTGTACCGCCACGCCAGCCTGAGTGCGCTGCGTGACCCGCTGACCGGTGCCGGCAACCGGATTGCCATGGAACAGTCGCTGGTTCGCGAATTCGAGATCGCACGCCGTCAGCAGCAACCGCTGTCGGTGCTGATGCTCGACATCGACCACTTCAAAGGCATCAACGACACCCACGGCCACGCCACGGGCGATGAAGTGCTGCGGGCCCTGACCAACGTGGTCAAGGATCGCCTGCGCAACATCGATCAGGTGTTCAGGTTTGGCGGTGAGGAGTTTCTCATCGTGCTGACTAACACCAGCCGTGAATCAGCCGCCCTGGTGGGCGAACGCCTGCGCAGCGCCGCGCTGCAACTCACTTATCCGGTAAAGGGACGGGCTGTGGACCTGACGGTCAGCCTTGGTTGCTCTACGCTGCTGCCGGGCGAATCGTCCGACAGCATGTTGCGCCGTGCTGACACGGCCCTTTACGCCGCCAAGCGCAAGGGCCGCAACCGCCTGGAAATGGCGGGCTGAACGATCAGGCGCGCTCTGCCACCCGGTGCTCCCGGACAGGGCCGTTACCTTCCTGCGATCGCTCCAGCGTCATGCACCGCTCAAGGAACAGGAACATGTACTCGTAACTCTTGCAGATCGCCATTCGCAGGTCGCTCTGCAATTGTTCGCTGGGGTTGTTGCCGGCCAGGGTGCAAATGATTTCCAGCGCTTCCCAGGGGTGGGAATCGTCGTACTGCGCATGCATCTTCAGCCACTTCATCGCACGCTTTCGTGTCTCCGAAGGGAACATATCCGCGTAAGTGTCCTGGGAGCAGACAACGGCCGACCATTCACCGGTGGCGCCTTCGATGGCGTAGTTGGTCGCCGCGATGGCCACCACCAGCGAATCAGACGAACAGCTGTGCCAGCACCAGTGATTCAACGCGTGAAGTTCAGACGGTACGCGCTGGGCTTGCAGGTCTTCCAGGGTCACCCCGTGGGCGGCGCTCCAGTTGACCCAGTAATCGGCGTGGTTGAGTTCGACCCGAATGTTGCGCATCAACCATCGTCGCGCCATATCTTCACCCGGGTGTCGGGCGAATCGGGTTTTGGTCAGGTTGTGCGCCATGTAGACCGCGAACTGTTCGACGACCGGCCAGCCACCAATCAAGTACTGGCGCATGGTCTTAGAACTGAGCCGCCCGTCACGCATGCGTTGATAAAGTTCATGCCCTACCACCTTGGCCTTGGCGTCACTGCAATCATCAATCAATTGCTGTGCCCAAGCGGGGTAACTGCTGGCATCCATCAGCGGACCGGTTCTAATGAACATATCGATCACTGTGTAGCTCCTTATGTGAGTGGCTTAAGGGTGTATTCAGCGAAAAGTCCCGGGAGCGCTGAATAACAGGGGGGTCTGCCTCGCGGGCCGTGCGTGCAGAGATTCGCAGGTGAATAATTGCGGTCGCTCGATAACGTACCCCTGAGCGTAGTCCACACCGATTTCCAATAACGCCTGCTCTATCTGAGGGCTTTCGACGAACTCGGCGATCGTCTGTTTGCCCATTACGTGCCCGATATGGTTGATCACTTCTACCATCGCCCGGTTGACCGGATCGTCGAGCATGTCCTTTACGAAACTGCCATCAATCTTCAGGAAGTCCACAGGCAAGTGCTTCAAGTACGCGAATGACGACATGCCTGCACAGAAGTCATCCAGAGAGAAACGGCATCCCAGACTTTTAAGTTCGTTGATGAACCGAATGGCGCTGCCCAGGTTGGCGATCGCACTGGTTTCGGTGATTTCAAAACAGATAAGTTCAGGGGGGATTGCGTAGATCTGGAACTGCTGTCGCAAATACTCGAGAAAAGCGTCGTCGCCGATGCTGGACCCGGACAGATTGATCGCACACACCGCCATCGGCCCTTTGCCGTGTCCGGACTTCAGACAGTCGGCAATGATCATGAAGACGTGCTGCACAACCCAGCGATCCAGAGTGGTCATCATGCCGTAGCGCTCGGCAGCGGGGATGAAACTGTCGGGCAGGATCATGCGCCCGGACTCGTCGCGCAGCCGCAACAGAATCTCGATATGGCCGTGGCTTTGCTCGGTATTGCGGCCCAGGGCTGCAATTTCCTGGGAATACAGGCAGAAGCGATTGTCCTCGAGGGCCATGTGCAGGCGCTGGATCCAGGCCATTTCACCAAAGCGGGTGGACAGATCGGAGTCGTCGTCGTGATAGACCTGAACCCGGTTGCGGCCTTTTTCCTTGGCCATGTAGCAGGCCATGTCGGCGGCGCGCAGCGAAGTCTCGAGCGTGGTCGGGACGTCGTCGATGTGCACCAGGCCGATGCTGACGGTGGTGACAAACGGCCGGCCTTTCCACACAAAATGCAGGCTTTCCACGGTTTGGCGCAGGCTTTCGGCGACCCGCTCGGCCGCCTCAGGCGCGCAATGTTCCAGAAGGATGCCGAACTCGTCACCGCCCAGGCGCGCGAGCGTGTCGCCTTCACGCACGCCCTGTTGCAGCAAGGTGCAAATGTGCCGCAGCAGTTCATCCCCTGCGGCATGCCCGCTGGTGTCGTTGACCAGTTTGAATTGATCGAGGTCGAGGAACATCAGCGCGTGCCGTGCAGGCTGCTCGGCCAGGCCGTTGAGGGCCAGCTCCAGGCGGTATTCGAACTCGCGGCGGTTGGCCAGGCCGGTCAGCGCATCGTGGGTCGCCTGCCAGGAAAGATTGGCGATGTACTGACGCTCCTGGGTCATGTCATGCAGCACCAGCACCGCGCCACTGACCTCGCCTTCGGTACGGATGGGCGAACCGACCAGCGCAACCGAAACCGTGCTGCCGTCCAGGCGCTGAATCAATCTTGAGCATTCACTGCCCCCGCCCAGATTGCCGCTGAGCATGCGCTCGATCAGGGTTGAGGTGTCTTTCTGGTCATTCTCGTCGAGCAGACTGAACAGCGCGGCCAGCGGCAGACCGGCTGCCTGCTCGTTTTTCCAGTGAGTCATGTGCTCGGCGGCAGGGTTCATGTAGACGATGGAGCCGTCGACATCGGTGGTGATGACGCCGTCACCGATGGACTCGAGGGTGATCTGAGCGCGCTCTTTTTCCATCTGCAGCGCAATCGCAAAACCATGGCGCTGTTCCAGCAGTTTATGGGTGCGCAGCAGTGCAAGGATGATCAGGAACAGTGCGGTGGCAACGTTGACCACCAGCAGAATCCGCAAGATCACCCGCGAGCCCTCCCCCAGCGCGTCGCTGAAGGCCATGGCCGCCGGCGTGACGCCTTCGTTGATGGCGCTGATGCGCTGTCGCCAGCCCATGACATCGCTGTTGCTGACGTCGCCTTCCTGGATCCTTGCGTGCATCTGGCGGGCGACTTGATCGAGCTGCACCAGGTAGTTGTCACCGACCTTCCACAGGTCAATGGCCTTTTCCAGGTAGCTGAAGTGCTGGAAGTTCAGGTAGAGCCAGATGATGCTCTGCGCATCGTCGGGATGGTTGCCACCTTGCAGAATCCCCGCAGTGGCGCGGGCGATGTCGGGCACCGGTTGATCCATCGCCAGACGCAAATCATGCCCGCCCTGGGGAATGGCAATCGCTTTCTGGTATCTGAGGTAATCGATGTCGTCGCGGCTGTTGGCGTAGAGGTTCAGGTAATAGATGGCATCTTTCTGCCCTTTCGACCACAGGCTCTCGCCGCCAATGTAGCTGCGCACCGCCGACATCATGTACAGGCTGACGCAACCAAGAAGTGCCTGTAACAGCACGACGGCGATAAATGGCCAAACGATGCCCAGAAGACGAGGCTTCTCGAGAGTCCGCTTTTGCTTCATGGTGTCCCTTTGATCAGCACTACCAGATACTCAGTCCCCCCACGCCAGGCAACCTTCCTGGAGCCTGAGAGACTTCGCTAATTTCCACGATGCGGCAGACAATCTCTCACATCTTTTACAAGACGCAACCAGCCAATTGGGTGGAGAGACGTAAATATGACGCTTCTCACATTTCCAGCAATTGGCTCTGCAGAGCATAGCCCAAGAATTGACGTGGCTCAGTGGCGATAAGCCATTTCGACGCGGACCTCCGAAACATGACAGGCTGTCTCACACTTGTTGCAGATGTCCGTAGAGCCTAGCGTACAGCCCGCCGTCCGCAATCAGTTGCTGATGGTCACCGTCCTCGGCGATACGACCGCCATCGAACACCAATACACGGTCCGCCTGTTTAACCGCCGACAGGCGGTGGGCAATGATCAGCGTGGTACGGCCACTGAGAAAACGGTTCAGTGCCTGGTGCAGGTTGTACTCGGTGGCAGCGTCCAGCGCCGAAGTGGCCTCATCGAGAATCACCACCCTGGGGTCGGCCAGGACCATGCGCGCGATGGCCAGCCGCTGGCGCTGGCCGCCGGACAGGCGAACCCCCGAGCGCCCGACCACGCTGTCCAGCCCCAGCGGAAGCGCACGTATCGTGGCATCCATCTGGGCGATTTCCAGCGCCTGCCAGCAGGCCTTGTCGTCCTGCTCGCGGCCCATCAGCAGGTTGGCACGGACGGTGTCGTTGAACAACGCCGGATGCTGCAAGACCACGGCGACGTTCTCGCGAACGGTGTCCAGGCCGATCTCCTGCAAGCTTGACCCACCGAAACGAATGACCCCGGACTGGGCGGTGTACAGGCCAAGCAGCAATTGCACCAGCGTGCTTTTGCCGCCGCCGCTGGCGCCCACAATCGCGACTTTTTCCCCTGGATTGATCGACAGATCCAGTTGATCGAGGACCAATTCGTCGCTATAGCCGAAGCTCAAGCCGCGCACGTCGATGCTCACGGTCTGCCGACCCGCGAATGGATTGGTTTGCCCCGGGTACTGAGGCTCGTCCGCCCGGGCCAGCAGTTCGTTGATGCGGGTCAGTGCGCCGCCGGCTGCATAGTAGGCGTACTGCAGATTCAGCAGTTGCTCGACCGGCCCGATCATGAACCACAGGTAGCTGAATACCGCGAGCATGTGGCCGATGGACAGGTCGGAGAACAGCACCGTGAGCATGGCGGCAGCGCGGAAGATGTCGATACCGAACTGGAAGAGCAAGCCGCTGGCTCGGCCCGACGCATCGCTTTTCCACTGGGACGACACCGCGTAATCGCGCACTTCCCGGGCGCGCAGGCCGAGCAATCCGAGGAAGTAACCCTGACGATTGCTGGCACGGATTTCCTGAATGGATTCGAGGGTTTCGGTGAGCGCCTGGGTGAAGCGAGAGGTGCTGTCGTTTTCCAGTTTCTTGAGGTGTTTGACACGCTTGCCGAGCTTGACCGTGGCGAACACCACCAGCGGGTTGAACAGGAGGATCAGCAGCGCCAGTTGCCAGTGCATCCACATCAGAATGGCAGCGGTCCCCGTGAGGGTGAGCATCGCCACGAGAAACTTGCTCAGCGTCTCGCCGACGAATTTGTCAACGGTGTCCAGATCCGTCACCAGATGCGCGGTGACCGTGCCGGTGCCGAGGCTCTCGTATTCGCTCAGGGAGATGCGCTTGAGCCGCTCGATCAGCCGCGTGCGGATGCGATAGACGATGTCCTTGGCGAGCCCGGCGAACAAACGCGCCTGAATGACGTTGAACACCAGCGCGCCCAGTCGCAGACAAAGTGTCGCCAACAGCATCAGGCCGATATAGCCGACGGGCTTGTGCAGGCTTTCGGGCAAAAACTGATTCATGAAGATCAGCGCCGAATTGCCTTTGCCCAGCAGTACTTCATCGACCAGCAGGGGCAGCAATAGAGGAATCGGCACCGAACAGAGCACGGCCAGCACAGCGAAGCCGTTGGCCACCCACAGCGATTTTCGGTGTTGCAGGGCAAGGCGGCGGATCTGCGCCCAGTTCAGGCGATCAACGGCAGGACGTTCATTAGCCGATGCGGCAGGATTGCGATGCTCCAGGTCGGGGACGTCAGGCACTAGCGTTGCGCTCCAGCCAGCGACCGAGCAGCGGCCCGAGGACATCGAGGGGTTGATAGCCGTTGGTCAGCAACGCCAGTTGGCCGTTGTTCTCGGCGAGCAGGGTCGGAAACCCGGCAATGCCGAGGTCCTGAACCCAGGAGAAATCCGACGCGGTCGCGGCGTGCTGCTCGACACTGTCGAAGGCTTCGGCGAACTCGATGCGCGGCACGCCGGCTTTTTCGGCGAGCTCCGCCAGCACCGAGCCGTGGGTGACGTCGCGGCCGTGAAGGTAAAAGGCCTGCTGGATTTCTTTGACCAGCCGCCAGGCGACGTCCGGCGCCAGGCTGCGCGCCGCAACGATGGCCCGGCAGGCGGGCGCGGTGTCGTAGACAAAACCGTCGGGCAAGGCGCCGTCAAAACGGAACGCCTGGCCCGTGGCCTCGTGCACCGCTTGCCAGTGTTCGAGAATGTAGCGTTTGGTCGCCGGCTCCAGCGCTGCGCCACTGCCGGTGCGCAATCCGCCCACCACCAGATGCAACGGCACCCCCGCCGCTGCCGCCTGCTCGACCAATGCTTCGGCCACCGGAGAAAATCCCCAGCACCAGGAACACATCGGGTCCATCACGTACAGCAGGCGGGTGGACATGGTTCAGGCCTCGTTGCTTGGGGTTTCAGTCGCCTGGCCGTCAAGCGCGCGGTAATTGCGACCGATCGGGTGCGGCTGATTGCGTGCTTTCGCCAAGTCGATCTGCTTCTGCCGGTCGATGGCGCTGCGGCGGGTTTTCTCGCTCAGCGAATCCCAGCAATGCGGGCAACTGACGCCTGGCGAATAATGCTCGCTGGCACGGTCCTCTGCGCTGATCGGCGTGCGGCAGGCATGACATTGATCGTAGTCGCCTTCGGTCAGGTCGTGACGCACGGTGACGCGATTGTCGAACACGAAACAGTCGCCCTGCCAGCGGGTTTCTTCCTGAGGGACTTCTTCCAGGTATTTGAGAATGCCGCCCTTGAGGTGATAGACCTCCTCGAAGCCTTCGCCGAGCATGTAGCTGGACGCCTTTTCACAGCGAATGCCGCCGGTGCAGAACATCGCGACCTTCTTGTGCTTCGCCGGATCGAAATGGGCTTTGATGTAGTCCGGAAACTCACGAAATGAAGTGGTCTTGGGATCGATCGCGCCTTCGAAGGTGCCGATCGACACTTCGTAGTCGTTGCGCGTGTCAATCAGCAGCACTTCAGGGTCGGCAATCAGCGCGTTCCAGTCCTTGGGATCGACGTAGGTGCCAACGGCCTTGTTCGGGTCAACGCCCGGCACGCCCAGGGTCACGATCTCTTTCTTCAGTTTGACCTTGGTGCGATAGAACGGCTGCTCGTCGCAGTACGATTCCTTGTGGTCGATATCGATCATGCGCGGATCGTTCTTCAGCCAGGCCATCAAGCCGTCGATGCCCTCGCGGCTGCCGGAGACCGTGCCGTTGATGCCCTCTTCGGCGATCAGCAGCGTACCTTTGATGCCGTTGTCGACCATCGCCTGCAGCAGGGGCTCGCGCAAGGCGACGTAATCGGAAAGGGTGACGAATTTGTACAGCGCCGCGACGGCGATGGGGGCGGTTTGGGTCATGTAGCGTCTCCAGGTGGTGACCCTCGCAAAGGGCCTACCGGGTGAATGATTCTGATGAACGCGCGCCCACCGGGCAGCGCGGCGCGGATTCTATCAAGAATCGACGACGGGCACTCAGGGTCGTGATCAGCGGGAATGAGGCGGGGTCATCAAAGAGTTAGCAGCGACACCCAACCTGTAGGAGCGCGCTTGCCGGCGATCACGGAGTGTCAGACATCGAGATGTACCAGACAAATCGCATTCGCGGGCAAGCGCGCCCCTACAAAGGTCGCGCTTTAGTCGTGCCCACCTGCACAGGTCGGGGAAGACGGCGCAGAGCCGAGCTTCGCCCATTCCTCCGGGGTGTAGGTGTGCAGCGCCAACGCGTGGAACTCACCCATCAGGCCACCGAGCAGGCCGTAGACCTTCTGGTGACGCTTGACTGCATTGAGGCCAGCGAACTGCTCACTGACCACCACCGCCTTGTAGTGAGTGTCCGTGCCGCGACTGTGCATGTGGCTTTCATTGAGCACCTGAAAGTACTCGGGCTGAAAGACCGTCAACGCGGATTCGATTCGCTGTTGCATGCTCATGTCAGGCTTCGCTTATGGCTTCTTGGCAGGAGCAGCCGGTGCAGCAGGCTTGGCGCCGGCCGGGGTCAGTTCCTTGGTCATGTCGGCAAGCAGCTTGTTGACCACAGGCACCGCGCTTTCCAGTTTGCTCTGGGTCAGCTGGAAGGACTGCTGGCTGATCTGCGGCATCTTGGCCTGGACTTTCTGGCCCAGTGGAGACTGGTAGAAGGCAACCAGGTCTTTCAGCTCGCTTTCTGTGAAGTTGGAGGTGTACAGCTTGACCATGTCAGGCTGCAGTTTTGGCCAGCTGATCACCTGATCCAGCGCGGCGTTGGCCTTGCCCTGATAGGTTTCGAGGGTGGCTTGCTTGGACGCAGGTGCTTTGGTTTCAGCGAAACGCTGAGCAAACATCTGCTGGACTTGCATGTAGACCGGCGCACCCAGTTGATCGGCGTGAGCCAGTTTGAGGAACGCTACAGCACTGGCTTCATGGCTGGCGGTATCGGCAAGAACCTGGCCGCTGGCACATACCAGAGCAACCGCAGCACAAATGGCACGAAGACGGGTCATCGAGTTTCCTTATCTAGCAAGCGAGGCAGAACCCCAAGGCCGGCCATTCTGCCCCGCTTTGCGCATTTCCCTCAACCCCTGAACCTACGAGCGGTTGTCCCGAGGACCTGACGGACTTCCCCACACACAGGTTTAGGGCGACCGGCCCGGGCCTTTTGTCGCACACTGTCCGCACCTGTTCCGACCGCACAGCAGCCACGGGGAACCCACCGGCTCCCCCGGTTACTAAACTGCGCAAATCGATCTTAAGGAGAGAGTCCAGTGAGCCGTACCGAAACCGACAGCATAGGTCCGATCGAAGTCCCCGAAGACGCTTACTGGGGGGCGCAGACGCAACGCTCTCTGATCAATTTCGCCATTGGCCAGGAGCGCATGCCGCTGCCGGTGCTGCACGCGCTGGCATTGATCAAAAAAGCCGCCGCCCGGGTCAACAACCGCAACGGCGACTTGCCCGCCGACATTGCCAATCTGATCGAGCAGTCCGCCGACGAGGTGCTCCACGGCCAGCTCGACGACCAGTTTCCCCTGGTGGTCTGGCAGACCGGCAGCGGCACGCAAAGCAACATGAACGTCAACGAAGTCATCGCCGGCCGTGCCAACGAGCTGGCGGGTGGAGTTCGCGGCGGCAAGTCGCCGGTTCACCCCAACGACCACGTCAATCGCTCGCAAAGCTCCAACGACTGCTTCCCCACCGCGATGCACATCGCGGCTGTGCAGGCGGTGAAAGAGCAACTGCTGCCGGCAATCGCGGAACTGTCCAGCGGTCTGTCCGAGCAATCTTCGCGGCACATGAAACTGGTGAAAACCGGCCGCACGCACATGATGGACGCCACGCCGATCACCTTCGGCCAAGAACTCTCGGCCTACGTCGCTCAACTCGATTACGCCGAAAAAAGCATCCGCGCCGCATTGCCTGCGGTGTGCGAACTGGCCCAGGGCGGCACCGCCGTCGGCACAGGTCTGAACTCGCCCCACGGCTTCGCCGAAGCAGTCGCCGCCGAACTGGCCGCGCTGTCCGGCCTGCCCTTCGTTACCGCCCCGAACAAGTTTGCCGCGCTGGCCGGCCATGAGCCGCTGACCGCGCTGTCCGGCGCACTGAAAACCCTCGCCGTGACCCTGATGAAAATCGCCAATGATCTGCGCCTTCTGGGTTCCGGCCCACGTGCGGGCCTGGCTGAAGTAAAGCTGCCGGCCAACGAGCCGGGCAGTTCGATCATGCCGGGCAAAGTCAACCCGACCCAGTGCGAGGCGCTGTCGATGCTGGCGTGTCAGGTCATGGGCAATGACACCACGATCACCTTCGCCGCCAGTCAGGGCCACCTGCAGTTGAACGTGTTCAAGCCAGTGATCATCCACAACCTGCTGCAATCGATCCGCTTGCTCGGCGATGGCTGCCGCAACTTCAACGAGCACTGCATTGCCGGCATGGAACCGGATGCCGCCAAGATGGCCGAGCATCTGGAACGCGGCCTGATGCTGGTGACCGCGCTGAACCCGCACATCGGCTACGACAAATCAGCGCAGATCGCCAAAAAAGCCTACAGCGAAGGCCTGACCCTGCGCGAAGCGGCACTGCAACTGGGCTTCCTCACCGACGCCGAGTTCGACGCCTGGGTGCGCCCGGAAAAAATGCTCGAGGCCGGCAGCAATGGCTGAATCCATCAGCGGCGCCACGCCACTGGAAGGCTATGGCAAACGCATTTTGATGATCATCGGCACGCCGAAAAGCATCAGCCTTGGCCACGCGCTGGGCGAGGCCTATGCCCAGGGCGCGCGCAGTCAGGGTCATGTGGTGCGGGTGCTCAAGCTTGACGAAATGGAGTTTGACCCGGTGCTGCGCGGTGGCTATGAGTCCGCCCAGACACTGGAACACGATCTGCTTGTAGCTCAGCGCGAGGTGCACTGGGCGCAGCATCTGGTGTTCGTGTACCCCGTGTGGTGGGGCGGTTTGCCGAGCCTGCTCGGCGGATTCTTCGACCGGGTGTTCATGCCCGGTTTTGCCTTCAAGGCCCATGGCAGGCACCACCCTTCCAATGAGCTGTTGAAGGGCCGGACAGCCGAACTGCTGGTGACGATGGACACGCCGTCGCGCTACTTCCGCTGGGTCTTCAAAGCCCCGGCCCATCGGCAGATGGTCAGAACGATCCTTGAATTCTGCGGGATCAAGACCACACGGCTGACGGAGTTCTCGCCGGTGCGCACTTCTAGCGAAGAGCAGCGTCAGCAGTGGATTCGTCAGGCCGAGGCGCTGGGGAAACGCTGAAATCCGGTGCCCGCACTGCCAGGAATGCGGCGCGGGCTTGCAAGTTGATGGAACCGTTAAGAACGCTACTATTCAAATGCTCTGACTTACGCTGTGGCGACGCTTGTCGCCCCTTTAGATCATTCGCGTACCGACCCAATGCCCGGAGAAGGCCATGTTAAGCAAGCGTGAACAAGATCCAGCCCCCACCGTTCGTTTTCGCAGCGACCGCGTTTCCCGTGTCAATGGCCTGTATTTCTTCAGCACGCGAGAAAATACCCTGGAAGGTCCCTTTATGAGCAAGGAAGACGCCGCGCGGGAAACCGAGGCTTACATCCGCCGCCTGCAGTCAGCCAGCCCTTATCAATCAGGCATGCCGTCCTCGCTTAACGGCTGACTCAACCCGCCTTTACGAATGATTGCGGCGAAACGTCTCTTCGCCCATTGCCGCAATCTGTCCGTCGATCAGCGCATCGAACGGACGCAACAAGCCCTCGAATGACGTCTCCGGTTCCAACGTGTGCAGCGCATGGACGATGGCCTCCAGCGTGGACAGCGCATCGGGACCCGGCGCCTTGCGCAATCGGTAGCGTGACGGCGGCGCACTCGTCAGCACCACTCTGGGCAGCGCCGCCAGCGACGGATTCAGGTGCAGCAGCTTGCGAGCCTTGCGCCAGGTGCCATCGGGCACGACGAGCAGCAACGGCACATCCTCGCCACTGCTGGCCGTCAGCGCAACGGCCTCCTCCCCCGGGAACAGCAAACACGCTCGGTAACCGGGCCGACTCAGCCACTTCGGCAGATCCTCGAACACCTCCCCCACGTGCAACTCCGCGTTCATCAGGCCAAGGGCTGCAAGGCGCGCCGTGTTGAGTGCGTGATTGACTTCGCTGGGATGCTGCAGGATCAACACCCGCGTCCGGCTGCCCAACGCGGGAATCAGTCCGCACAGGCAATGATCGGTCGGACGCAGGCAGCGTTCACAGCGGGCACGGGACATCGTCGGCTTCCTACAGTGGATTGAGCTGCGCTTTCAGCAGATCACGAAAGGTCTGGATCAGCGGCTCACGGCTGCGCCCGCGACGCAGAATCATCGAAAACGGCGCCTGATAGCCGAAGGTCGCTGGCAGCAAGACGCGCAGGTGCCCGGAATCCACCCACGATTGCGCATAGTGCTCAGGCAAGTAACCAATGTAGGCGCCGGACAGCACCAGAATCAGCTGCGCTTCCATACTCTCGACGGTCGCGGCGCTGTGCTTGAAGCCGTGGCGGGCGAGTTCGGCCTGGCTCCAATAGCCGCGTCCGACCATGCGTTGTTGGGTGATGACCGGTTCGGGAATGCGCCGTTCGGTATACAGCGCGTGGCGATTGCTGCAGTACAGCCAGTGCTGCTCGCGGTACAGCGGCTGATAGAGCAGGCCGTTCATGCGGGTGGAGAACGATCCGATCGCCAGGTCCAGGCGGTTGTCCAGCACGCCCAACTGCAGTTCGTACGGACTCATCACGGCAAGGTGCAAATGCACGGCCGGATGCTCCGCACTGTAGGCGCCTATGACTTCCGCAAAGGGCAAGGCACGGTCACTGACCGTCGAGTCCAGCACCCCGAGATTGAGCGTGCCGCGCAGTTCGCCCTTGAGCGCAGCGGCGTAGAGCTCGAAGCCTTCCAGTTCGCCGAGCAGGCGCAGGGTTTCCTGATGAAACAGCTCGCCTTTGCTGGTCAGGCTGAACCCGCCGCGCCCGCGATGACAGAGCACGATGCCTAACGCAGCTTCAAGCTGGCTCATGTAAGTACTGATCGCCGACGTCGAGAGATTGAGCTCTTGTTGAGCGCTGGCAAAGCCCTGATGGCGCACGACGCAGGCGAAGATGCGCAGCAATTTGAGGTCGGGGAGCGCGCTGGCCATGGGGCTTCCAGGATGTGTTTTCCGCGCAGCTTACCCGATACTTCAGGAATATCTGAACTAAGTATTTCACCTGGCCGATTGTTCGCGGCGGGCCCGGTCAACAGAATCGGGGCCATGCCGGAAGCCCGCTTCCGCCCCTTTTTGATTACCACCGATGAGGCATTCCCGTGGACAAGATTTTCCATCAACCACTGGGCGGCAACGAAATGCCGCGCTTCGCCGGCATTGCCACCATGATGCGCTTGCCGCACCTGCAAACGGCGGCCGGTCTGGATGCAGCCTTCGTCGGCGTGCCGCTGGACATCGGCACGTCCCTGCGCGCCGGCACTCGATTTGGTCCGCGGGAGATCCGCGCCGAATCGGTGATGATTCGCCCCTACAACATGGCCACCGGTGCCGCCCCTTTTGATTCGCTGTCAGTGGCGGACATCGGCGACGTGGCAATCAACACGTTCAATCTGCTGGATGCCGTACGCATCATCGAGGAGGCCTACGACGGTTTTCTCGAGCACGGCATCATCCCGCTGACCCTCGGCGGCGACCACACCATCACGCTGCCCATCCTGCGCGCCATGAAGAAGAAACACGGCAAGGTCGGGTTGGTGCACATCGACGCCCATGCGGACGTCAACGATCACATGTTCGGCGAGAAGATCGCCCACGGCACCACCTTCCGCCGGGCAGTGGAGGAAGGCCTGCTGGATTGCGATCGCGTGGTTCAAATCGGTTTGCGTGCCCAGGGTTATACCGCAGAAGATTTCAACTGGAGCCGCAAGCAGGGATTCCGCGTGGTCCAGGCCGAGGAGTGCTGGCACAAGTCGCTGGCCCCGCTGATGGCCGAGGTGCGTGAGAAAGTGGGCGGCGGTCCGGTGTACCTGAGTTTCGACATTGACGGCATTGACCCGGCCTGGGCGCCGGGCACTGGCACCCCGGAGATCGGCGGGCTGACCACCATTCAGGCGATCGAGATCATTCGTGGGTGCCAGGGGCTGGACCTGATCGGCTGCGACCTTGTCGAAGTCTCGCCGCCCTACGACACCACCGGCAACACCTCGCTGCTGGGCGCCAACCTGCTCTATGAAATGCTCTGCGTGCTGCCCGGCGTCGCGCACCGCTGACAGATTGAATTTGAGCCACCGGCCCCTTCCCGGCTAAAGCCGGTCCCACAAAGGGTGTGCGCTGCGTCAATAAGGCCAGACGCGCTGCTTTAGTGCGGCCGGGCGCGCTGCTTTTTAGTGGGACCGGCTTCAGCCGGGAAGAGGCCCGTATGAGCACCCTCGATTTTGCGGCGTGACGCCTGACGCCTTCCCGGCTAACGCCGGTCCCACAATGGGTGCGCTGCATCGGGCGCGCCGTTACAAAAAATCACCACACACCTGTCATTCATCCCTTGCAAACTTGGGCTAGCCTTAATCACAGACCGCCGGTGTTGCGCATCGCAGCGCAGGTTTCTGAGGGTGGTTGCTCATCGGGCATTCCTGCCACAACCCTCTGTATTTTGATGTTGGGGTGATTACCACTTGAATCAAAGCAGAGGCCTGCCATGAAGCGGAGCGAAGTCAGACAACATGTGATCGACACGATCGGGAAGATCCTCGTCGACAAAACCCTGATTCAGGAAGAGGAGGATGTGACGCTGAGTGCGCTCGAGCTGGATGAAGACGACTTCACTGAATTTTTTTCGATTCTGCAACGCGACTTTGGCATTGCCCTTCCCAATCAAATCAAAGCCGGTATCGCAGGGATGTCAGCGCATTCACCCTATGGCCAGCTGACGTTGCAAGGTCTGATTGACCTGATCCTCATGGAGAAGAAACAAAGCACTCACCATTGAGCCGCAAGCGGGATCGATTCAGAAGCGTATCTGCGGCGAAAAGGAGGATTGACCGAACGGTCGGGGAAAGCGGAGCGGGCTATCGAGCGATAGCGCCGCTTTTTCAACGCGTCTTGCCAGGCCCTAGCGCCGTGGACGACGACGCTCATCATCATTGGTGCGCACGGGAATCGGTTGCAGCTTTGGCTTTTCAATCAACCCGAGCGCGACGCCTACATCGTGAAGCCATTCTTGCAATTTGCTGTTCATATAACGCCCCTTCAGGGAAATACTCGGCAGCCAATCTCCGGACTGCCTGTAGCAGATCATAGTGCTAAGGCGCACTTTACGCCTGCTACCGAGTGTCGCGGCAGGAATTTTTTGCCCTACATGACGTTGTGACATTGCAAATCGAACAATCGAGGACTTCACGCGACAAACGGCAGTGCCGTCAGCCTGTCACCACGGGCGTCAACGCCGCGCATTCATGGGCCTGGCGACGTCTGGCAAGCAGATAGAACAGCCCGCCGCCCAGGAAACATCCTGTAAACCATGCAAAGTTGGCCATCGGCTGCAATGCCGGGACGAAGGTGATCGCAATGCCTGCGAAGGTCGCCAGGAGCAGTGCCTTGACCGCCGTGTAGTTCACGCCACCGGTGTACCAGTAGCGTCCGGTCGGTCCATCGTTGAACAGCGCGTCGACGTCGATCTGCTGCTTTTTGATCACGTAATAGTCCACCAGCAAGATGCCGAACAACGGCCCGATGAAGGCTGCGAGCACGTCCAGCGTGTAGTGAATGACGGCGGGGTTGTTGAACAGATTCCAGGGCGTGATGAAAATGGACGCCACCGCTGCGATCATCCCGCCTGCGCGCCAGCTGATCTTGCTGGGTGCAACGTTGGCGAAGTCGAACGCCGGCGACACGAAGTTGGCGACGATGTTGATGCCGATCGTCGCGGTCACGAAGGCAAACGCGCCGAGCAGCACAGCGACGTCATTGTCGATGCGCGCCACAGTGGCGATCGGGTCATGCAGCATTTCGCCGAACACCGGCAATGTTCCCGAAACGATGACCACAGTGACCAGCGAGAAGGCCAGAAAGTTGATCGGCAAGCCCCAGAAGTTGCCGCGGCGCACTTCGGACATGCTCCGGCAGTAGCGGCTGAAATCGCCAAAGTTGAGCGTAGGGCCCGAGAAGTAGGACACCACCAGCGCCGTGGCCATGATCACTTGGGTGAATGCTTCCCAGCCGGTCAGCGATTTTTCCGAGAGGGTAAAACTGATGTTGGCCCAGCCCGCTTTCCAGACAATCCAGCCCGCCAGGATGAACATCACCGCGTAGACCACCGGACCAGCCCAGTCGATGAAGCGGCGGATCGAGTCCATCCCGGTCCAGAACACCGCCGCCTGTACCACCCACAGCGCCAGGAAGCCGAACCAGCCGAGGTAGGACAAACCTGCAAAGTGCGGCTCTGCATAGACCGACATCTGTGGAAAGAAGCGCAGCACGACGATGATCAGCGCGCTTGAAGCCAGGTACGTCTGCACCCCGTACCACGCCACTGCGATCAGGCCGCGAATCACCGCAGGAATATTCGCGCCGAATACGCCGAAGGCTAGACGGCAGATCACCGGATACGGCACGGCCGCCTGCTGACTTGGCTTCGCCAGCAGGTTGGCGATCACCTGAATAATGCAGATGCCCACCAGCAACGCGATCAGCACCTGCCAGCTCGCCAGCCCAAGGGCGAACAGGCTGGCGGCGAAGACATAGCCGCCCACGCTGTGCACGTCGCTCATCCAGAACGCGAAGATGTTGTACCAGTTCCACTTCTGCGGCACAGGCCCCAGGTCCTCGTTGTACAGGCGGGGGCTGTAGCCCTTCGGCAGTGACTCGGTCATCGATTTCTCCTTCGAAGGACGAACCGGCTCCCGACAGCACTCATGCGCACACTGCGTACGGGAGCGCGTGCGGGTTGTATACGAAGAGAGAGGCAGAATGCGTGCCATTGCCGACGCGACGTTCGCGCGAGACCCCAAGACCGGGGGTTTCCGGCTATCGAAGACGCTGGAAATTTAAGTCCGAGAAGGGCGAGCGAAGGCCCTGCGCCTGCTGCCAGTGCACCGTGACCAATGTCGGTGCATTTTTATCTGGCAGGAAACGGACAATTGGAAACGCAGGAATATGTATACGATCCACGCGGGCTTTTGTTCCAGCTTATACGCCCGCGCGCTGTTGCATCTTCGTGGAACAACGTCCCGGATCACTCCGGCAACTGCGCCAGTCCATCGGGATCAGTCATCGCCCGTTCCAGCAGATCCGCCGGCAGACTCTTGCTGGCCCGAGCCCCCAGAAGCTTGAGCTGTTCGCTACGACTGACCAGATTGCCGCGCCCCTCGACGAGCTTGTTGCGCGCGGCGCCGTAGGCTTTGTCCAGTTGCTGAAGGCGGTTGCCGACTTCGTCCAGGTCCTGGATGAACAGCACGAACTTGTCGTAGAGCCACCCTGCCCGCTCGGCGATCTCCCGCGCATTCTGGCTCTGCCGCTCCTGCTTCCACAGGCTGTCGATGACCCGCAGCGTCGCCAGCAGCGTGGTCGGGCTGACGATGACGATGTTGCGATCGAACGCCTCCTGAAACATGTTCGGCTCGGCCTGCAACGCGGCAGAAAACGCTGCCTCGATCGGCACGAACAGCAAGACGAAATCGAGACTGTGCAGCCCTTCAAGGCGTTTGTAGTCCTTGCCGGACAGGCCTTTGACGTGATTGCGCAGGGACAGCACGTGTTGCTTCAGCGCCGCCTGGGAAATCACCTCATCGTCGGCCGACACGTACTGCTGATAGGCCGTCAGGCTGACCTTGGCGTCGACAACCACCTGCTTGTCGCCGGGCAACATGATCAGAACGTCGGGCTGGAAGCGTTCGCCGTCAGGCCCCTTCAAACTGACCTGGGTCTGATACTCGCGGCCCTTTTCAAGACCGGCATGCTCGAGCACCCGTTCCAGGATCAGCTCACCCCAGTTGCCCTGGGTCTTCTGACCCTTCAGCGCACGGGTCAGGTTGTTGGCTTCATCGCTCAGGCGCAGGTTGAGCTGCTGCAAGCGCTCCAATTCTTTGCTCAGGGAGAAACGTTCGCGGGCTTCGTTCTGGTAACTTTCTTCGACGCGCTTTTCGAACGACTGGATGCGCTCTTTGAGCGGGTTGAGCAACTGCCCCAACTGCTGCTGACTGGTCTCGGCGAAGCGCTGCTCACGCTCATCGAAAATCTTGCCGGCCAGCTCTGCGAACTGCGCACGGAGCTCATCGCGGGAGCCTTGCAGGTCAGTAAGCCGCTGCTGATGACTCTCCTGCTGTTCACGCAACTCGGCGCCAAGGGATGCGCACTGGGCGTCGAGTCGGCGCAGCTCGGCCTCTCTGGCGGTCCGTTCGCGGCCCCAGTCTTCCTGGGCCTCGCGCGCACCTTCATGCTGCTGGCGCAGCAACTCCACTTCCCGGCGCAGCGCCGCCAGATCCGCCTGCTTGACCGCATTGGCCTGGGCGAGATCGCTGATCTCGTCGCGGCTGGCATCAAGCTGAGCATTGAGCCCGTCCTGAGCCATCTGCGCATTACTCAAGCGTTCGTCGAGCAACGCGGCGTCCGCCTCGCGCTGCGCTAGACGCCGCTGCAACTGCCACGCGAGCCCCAACAAAGGCAATGCGGCCACCGCCAAACCCAGCAACAGGCTGGTTAACTCAAACACCATAAAATCCTGACTCCGACATTCATGCAGGCAGCATTATGCGCAGAAGCGGGCTCGACGTCCGATCCGGGTAAAAGAGTGCCAGGGAAAGGCAAAACCGCGAGCGGATGCTTCAAGAGCGGCGTGATAGAGCCAACGCTTGGGACAATCCACAGAACCTGTGGATAACTCAGTGGACAACACACCTTAAGCTCTCGCAAACGCACGTGGAATGGGGCCTGCGTTCAAACTGACGATTTTTTCACCAGCGTAAAAAAACGATGGTTTTCATTGACTTAATAATTCGTTGCATTAAATCAAGCGGTTAGCGGCCGACGTGACAGTGACATGACAGATACCTTTCGCAATGTGCACAAGTTGATTTCGGCTGTTCATAAGCCGGTTTCAGCCGCCGCGGCATCCGCTTGAAATTCGCAGGAATAAGGCACGATGCCAGCTTTTCTGCTCGATATGCTGTACTCTCTTTCCCCCGCGCTTCGACACTCGCCCACCCGATTCAAAATCAGCGCTTGCTTTGCCTCTGCAACTCCATTAGCATCGCCGCCGTTAGTACCAAGCTGAAAGTCAATTCTGATCGAACAAATCCCCCAATCCAGGTTCGCCAACTGAGCGAACGGATTGAAAACAGGGATCGATCACCTCGATGGTTTCCAGACATGAACTCACACAACCTGCCGGCGAAACGGAGGGGTGTGCAGAACATTCATGCTCTACTCAACCAGCCTGCAAATTGATCAGGATCTTCACCTCGAGCATCGAACCTTAGCTCGCGTCGTGTTGCCTGCCCTCCTAAGTACCTACCAGTCAGCCCCGCGCCACATCTTAAATGCGCTCAACTGGCTGCTTTTGTTCCAGACAGGTTCTGCGCCCTGCCCCTGACTCGCATTCGAGCATCGGTCCGCGTTTACTGGAACGTTTTTATTTTGCACGCCTCTTATTGCGTGTCGATTCAGGAAACACCCATAACATGACTACTCATATCCAGACTCAAAACGCTATTCGTACACTGACCAACGCTTTTGCCCCGATGAACTGCCTGATCATGGCAGCACGCAAAGGCTGCTTCAGCTTCACCATCGTCAACGAGCACGGTATCGCCCGCCATAGCGAGCGTTTGTACCCGGATCAATACTCCAGCGATGCTCCGCTGCAGGCTGTGATCGACCGTACCCGTCAGGCCTTAGTTGCCTGATAGGGTTGCCTGATACCGTTGACTGATACCGTCCGTCGGCTAATAACGCTGCATCGACAAGGCCTCACCCGACAAGGGTGGGGCTTTTTTGTATCTGTTTTACTTACATAAAAAGCAGCGGGGGCATCCATGAATGCCAGCCACCCTGTTCAAGCTGCACGGGAACTGACCGGAAAACAGACCTTTACACCGTAAATATCACACTACACTTCAAGTCAGCGGCTCAGGTCGCTGCCGGTGGACCCACTTCATCCCTGCTGCCAAGCGCCAGGGTCCGCCGACTCACTAACTCCCCGAGGGTGTTATGGGAATCGCCGCCAGTGAACTGTGTCGCTACGTCATCCGCCCGACGCTCATCTATCTAGGCCGACACAATCGAGCCGCCGAATCCCTGCTGCTGGGCGTCGCCGCCAGCCAGTCCGCCCTGGGTGCGGAGCTGGATAACCCGCGCGGCCACGGGCTTTACAGCATCGCCGACGCCCAACACCGCCAGCTCTGGGACCAATACCTGGCCCGCGATCCGGACCTTGCCAGCCTCGTTCGAGGCCTGGCCAGCCAGCACGCGTTTCTCACCGGGCCCGATATGGAGCTGACCGTCAACCTTCGCTACTCGACGGCCATCGCCTGGTTGATGGTCGAAGCGAGCCATATTTCACTGCCGGATGCAGATGATTCTCTGGCCATGGCGCAAATGTGGCGCGAGATATTTCAACCCGGCGGTCAACTGCAGGATTTCACCTTGGCTTGGCAAACATGGGTCAGCCCCTTGTTTCAGCCCTCTACGGCCATTTCGTGACCGATCGGTATTCAACGAAAAACCTGCGAACTTTCCGGATTGTCCTACAAGAAACGCTCTAAATAGGCTGATTCAGGCTATGGCGCGTCGGCAGAAATATTGGTAATTTCCGCGCGGTGATCAACAGGAGTTCTAACAATGAAAAAAACAATGATCAAATCCAGCCTCAGTCTCGCCATCACTCTTGCCTCCACCCAGATTTTTGCATCCGGCTTTGCCCTGAACGAGCAAAGCATCAGCGGCATGGGTACCGGTTTTGCGGGCCGTACCTCGTCCGTCGATGACGCCAGCATCGTGTACGGCAACCCGGCCGGCATGTCGCGCCTCAAGCGCGCCCAAGCGACCGTGGGGGTCGCTGCAATCGATGCCTCTACCGACATCACCGACACCAGCGGCCGCAGCACCGGTTCCAACAAAGGCGACATGGTGCCTTTCATCGCCGTACCGATGGGTTTCTACGTGAACCCGGTCGACGAGCACTGGGCATTCGGCTTTGGTGTCTATGCGCCATTTGGCCTGGTCACCGACTACGAAGATAACTTCCAGGGCCGCAACTTTGGCAGCAAGAGCATCGTCAAGGTTGTGACCTTCCAGCCGACCGTCAGCTACGCCTTCAATGACAAGGTGTCGATCGGTTTTGGTCCGACCATCAACCGTATTTCCGGTGCGCTGGAATCGGCACTCAATGTCAGCCCGCTGCTGGGTGCCCGTACGGGCGACGGCCGCGTGCAGGTCAAGGGCGATGACGTCGGTTACGGTTTCAACGCCGGTATCCTGGTTCAAGCCACCGACACCACCAGCGTGGGCCTGACCTACCACTCCAAAGTGACCTACAAGCTCGAAGGCCACACCGAAGTGACCCCGGGCGCAGGCGTACCTGCCCAAGTACTGGGCGCGGGTCGATACGACGCCAAGCTGAACATAGACACGCCTGAAACTGTGGACTTCTCGGTCACGCAGAAGATGAACGATGCCTGGAAGCTCTACGCGGGGGCCACCTGGACACGCTGGAGCCGTCTGGAAGACATCACCGTGAAGAATTCGGGCGTCACGCGCGCGGGTGGCGTCGCTGCGCCAAGCCTGGTCGGCACCATCAGTGAAGAGCAGAACTGGCACGACACCTGGGCTTACGCCGTGGGTACGTCGTATCAGTTGAACAAGCAGTGGGTGTTGCGTACCGGCCTGTCGTTCGACCAGTCGCCAACCAACAACGAGAACCGCTCGCCACGCATCCCGACCGGCGATCGCACGATCTTCAGCCTGGGCGCCGGTTACAGCCCGACTGACGACATCACCATTGATGTGGCCTACTCCTACTTGCAGGAAGAGAAGGTCAAGGTCGCCGACGCGAACGCTCTCGGTCAAAGCTACAACGCCAAGTACGACAACAGCGCCAACGGTTTCGGCGTGGGCATGACGTACCGCTTCTGATGCAGTTGGCGGGACCGGCAGATCACCTGTCCGCCATACAGAAAACCCCGCAGCCAGTGATGGCTGCGGGGTTTTTCGTTGTGGCCGGTATACTTTGCGTCAGCGCGGTTTTACGGTGTGGAGGCGATGGCCTTCTCGATAGCTGAAATCAGCTCGGGATCGTCCGGCGCGGTTTTGCTGGAGAAGCTGGCGACGACGTTGCCTTTGCGATCAACCACGTATTTATAGAAGTTCCAGCGCGGCGGATTGCCTTGCTCGGCGAGCACTTTGAACAGGTTGATGGCGTCGGCGCCCCGCACCGGCTGCGGTTCGGTCATGGTGAAGGTGACGCCGTAGTTCACGTAACACACCTTGGCGGTCTCGGCAGCGTCCTTGGACTCCTGCAGGAAATCGTCCGAGGGCACGCCGAGGACTTCAAGCCCCTCACCCTTGAAGCGCTGATTGAGCGCTTCAAGCCCTTTGAACTGCGGCGCGAAGCCACAGAAGCTCGCGGTATTGACCACGAGCATCGGCTTACCGGCGAACTGTTTGCACAAGTCGATATCCTGTTTCGCCCGCAGCTTGGGCAGCTCGCCCTGCAGCAGTGGCGGGCAATCGGCTGCCGCGGCGGCACCACTGAGGGCAAGCAACAGCAGAGGCGCGTGAATCCAGCGTAGGGCCATGGCGACGTCCATTCATGAGCGGGCAGGAAAAGTGGAGCTGTCGCTACGCTACTCCGCCGCGCGCCGAATGCCTAGCGCGCCACGGAAAAGTGGCTATCGGGGCTAACCGACTTTCTCGGTCGCGGTAAATGCCCGCTGTATCGCCTGGGGCGGTTCGCCGAAGTTGCGCAGAAACGCCTGGCGCATCCTTTCCCGATCGCCGAAACCGGTCTCCCGGGCAACCACTTCAATGGGATGTCGACTGGTTTCCATCATCGCCCGTGCCACTTCCACCCGCAGGCATTCGATGGCTTTTGCCGGGGTCTGACCGGTTTCCTCGCGAAACACCCGACTGAACTGACGAGGGCTCAACCGGGCAATGGCCGCCAGTGCGTCTATTGAAAGATCACTTTTGAGGTTCTCGCGGGCGTAGGCCAGCGCCAGTTGCACGCGGTCGGACTTGGGGTCGAGCTCCAGCAGCGTCGACAACTGGGAATGCTCGCTGCCGCGACGTTGATAGATCACCAGCTTGCGCGCGACCCGCCGGGCAATGTCGACACCAAGGTCGTTCTCCACCATCGCCAGTGCGAGGTCCAGGCCAGCGCTCATGCCTGCGCCGGTCCAGACCTGGCCGTCCACGGTGAACAGTTTGTCGTCCTCGACGCGAACGTTGGGGTAGCGCTTGCGAAACTCCGGCGCGTGAATCCAGTGCATGGTCGCTCGCTTGCCATCGAGCAGGCCTGCTTCGGCCAGCACAAACCCTCCCGTGCACAGCGAGGCCACTCGCCGCGACTGAGCGGACGCGGTGCGCACGAACTCAAGCAGGCTGGGCGTGGGCAATTGCAGGTCCATGTAGCCACTGACGATGATCGTGTCGTAACCGTCGGGCTGCAATGGCGTGGTGTTGACCGAAAAGCCTTCGGACGACATCACCGCCCCGCCGCTTTCGGACACCAGATGAAAGGAGTACGCCACCTCGCCCTGCATCAGGTTCGCGCAGGTCAGCACGGAGCCGACCGACAGGCTGAGGGACTGGAATTGCGGGTACACCACCAGCGCGACGCTATGCATGACACCTCTCCGGTTGGTCCGGAACACCATGGATAAATCTTCGATTAGCTAGCGTAGCGGGTTGTAGGAGCGTGGCTTGTCCCGCGATCTGGCGCGCAGCGGCAGCAAGTCTGCTTACGCGGACCGTTTGGCACACCGCGGCGCAGGATTTTGCTGCCGGTTCCTGGCAGATCGCGGGACAAGCCACGCTCCTACTCCTACTCCGCACGCCGGAGGCAGGACACTGCATCAATCGCACATCAGCGCCAATGTGACCAGCACCAGGGTTTCCAGCAGTTCGAGCATCGCGCCGGCGGTGTCGCCGGTGCTGCCGCCCAGACGTTGCATCATCACTCGGCGCAGCCAGAAGAAACCGCCCGCCGCAATGACCAGCACCCACGCCGCCGCACCGCCACCGATGAGCACACAGCCCACCGCCACCGCTGCCAGCACCCGCATCCCGGCCTTGCGCGGCAGGTGATCGGCCAGCGCCTGACCCAGCCCGCCGGCGCGCACGTAAGGGGTGTTCAGAAACAGCGCCAGCATCGCTGCGCGGCCGATCACCGGGGCCAGCAGCAGACCAACGCTGGTGTGCGCTTCAATCAACGCCAGCACAGCGCTGAACTTCAACAGCAACACCACCACCAGCGTGACCACGGCGATCGGGCCACTGCGTGGGTCTTTCATAATAAGCAGCGTTCGTTCGCGGTCGCCGAACCCACCGAGCCAGGCGTCCGCGCTGTCGGCAAGACCGTCCAGGTGCAGCCCTCCGCTGAGCATCACCCACGCCGCCAGCAGCAAGGCGGCATGCAGCAGTGTCGGCGCGCCGTCGAGCAGATGATCCATCGCCATCAACAGTACGCCGAACAGCAATCCCACCAGCGGGTAAAACAGCAGCGAACGCCCCGACTCCTGGGGCGTCGGCATGCCGGGCAGACGAATCGGCAGGCTGCTGAGGAACTGCAAGGCGATCCAGAACGGCAGCATTTAAGCCTCCTTCAACTCGCCGTCGGCCTGCACATCCAGACCGAACAGACCGCCGTGGGCCACCGTGACCTGCAGCAATTGCTCCCGAGGCAGACCGCGGGCGCGGGCCAACAACAGACGCATCACCCCGCCGTGACTGATCAGCAGCACGCGCTGACCGTCATATGCCCGCTGCAACCGCTCAACGGCGCCCAGCACGCGGGTGGCAAACGCCTGGACCGGCTCGCCATTGGGTGGCGTAAACCCGTATGGATCCTCCCAAAACCGCCCCAGCCCGGCAGCATCGGTTTCCATCAATTGCGCGGGGCTGTGGCCTTCCCAGTCACCGAAGTGCAATTCCTGAAGACCGGCTTCCAACTCCACCGGCAAGCCCAGCCGCCCGGCCAACTCGTCGGCAAAACGCGCGCAGCGTTGCAGCGGCGAGCTGACGATCCGGTCCCAGGGGCCACGGTCAGCCACCGCCGCACGCATCTGCTGCCAGCCGGTGTCAGTCAGGGCGTCGTCGATGCTACCGCGCAGGCCGCCGCCGAATTCGGTTTCGCCGTGGCGCAGCAGGTCCAGATGCAAGGTCATGCCGGGCGGTCTGCCACAGCGGCCTCAGCGAAGGTCGCCATGCCGTTATGCAGCTCGCAGGCCAGACGCAACAATGGCACTGCCAGCGCCGCGCCGCTGCCTTCGCCCAGACGCATGCCCAAGTCCAGCAACGGCTCGGCCTGCAGCGCGTCCAGCACCAGGCGATGGCCCGGCTCGGCGCCACGGTGGCCGAAAAACAGCCACTCCCGACACGACGGATTGATGCGCACTGCTACCAACGCCGCCACGGAACAGATAAAGCCGTCGACCAACGCAACAATGCCCTCCTGCGCGCAGGACAGGTAGGCGCCGACCAGCGCCGCGACTTCAAAACCACCGAGGGCACGCAGACTGGCCAGGGCGTCACCGACGGAAGCAGCATGCAGTTGCAGCGCACGCTCAATCACTTCGGCCTTGTGGCTCACGCCCTTTGCATCCAGACCGGTGCCGGGGCCGACCAGCGAGGCGGCCGGGCAATCGAGCAACGCGCACGCCAGCGCAGTGGCGACAGTGGTATTGCCGATGCCCATTTCGCCGCCGATGAACAGCTCGGCGCCCGCCGCCCTGGCGCGCAACACGCTGTCGCGACCGCCTTCGAGAGCCGCGTGCAGCTGCGCCTCGGTCATCGCCGGGCCATCAGCCAGATTCGCGGTGCCCGGACCGAGATTGAGGTGGCGCACGCCCGGTAGTTCCAAAGGGGCAACCGTGCCCAGATCGACGACGTCCAGCTGCGCCGACAACTGCCGCGCCAGCACGCTGATGGCCGCACCGCCCATGATGAAGTTGTGCAGCATCTGCCCGGTGACTTCCTGGGGGTACGCCGAAACCCCTTCAGCGACCACGCCGTGATCGCCGGCAAAAATCGCGATCCAGACCTCATCGACCTTCGGCTTCGGGCGACCCTGCAGGCCGGCCAGTTGCACCGCTACGTCTTCCAGCCGGCCCAGCGAGCCGGTCGGCTTGGTCAATTGCTTCTGACGGGCCAGCGCGTCTTCGCGGCTGGCTTGGTCGACGTCACAGGCAGGCGCGAGCCACCAGGCGTTACTCATAGTGCGGGTCCTTTAAGGGTCATGGGCAGTCCGGCGACGGTGAACACTACGCGATGGCAACGTTCGGCCAGCGCCTGATGCAGCCAGCCGGCTTCATCGACATAACGACGGGTCAGCTCACCGAGGGGCACGACGCCGAGCCCGGTTTCATTGCTGACAAAAATGATCTCGCCCGGCAGTTCAGCCAGGCCATCGAGTAAGGCTTCACGCTCTTGAGCCAAGCGCTGCGGATCGTCCAGCATCAGCAGATTGGTCAGCCACAGGGTCAGGCAGTCCACCAACAGGCAGCGGCCCTCCCCGGCGTTTTCCCGGAGCACGCGGGCCAGTTCGACAGGTTCTTCGATCAGCCCCCACTCCGCCGGACGACGCTCGCGGTGCAAGGCGACGCGCTGGTTCATTTCGCCGTCGAGGCGCTGACTGGTGGCGATATAGATGACATTCAGGCCGCTGTCGCTGGCAAGCTTTTCAGCCAGCCGGCTTTTGCCGGAGCGCGCGCCGCCGAGAATCAATTGCAGCATCAGGGTTGCTCCAGGCCGCAGAGTTCGCGTAACAATTTACCGTCCAGGTGGGTTTCCACCAGATCGGCCAAGCGTTCGATGTCGCGCTCGCGCAGGGCGTGGTAATCCACCGACTGCACGTTCTGCAACCCAGCCCACCGCAGCAAGGCGCTGCTCGACGCGGGGTTCTCGAACAGCCCGTGCAAATAAGTGCCAAGGACCTGGCCGTCAGGGCTGCACGCGCCATCGCAGCGACCGTCGGCGAGCTGGACCAATGGACGTTCCAGCGCTACGCCGGTGGTCACGCCCGCATGAATCTCATAACCGCTGACGTCAGCGTCTTCGAGGGTCAGCCGCCCGTTGACGTTGCGCAGTTGCTTCTCTTCTTCCAGGACCGTGCTGAGAGCCAACAACCCCAGGCCCGGGCTTGAACCCGCCGCGCCTTCCAGCCCCAGCGGGTCATGCAACTGTTCGCCGAGCATTTGCAGACCACCGCAGATCCCCAGCACTTTCCCTCCGTATCGCAGGTGGCGGCTGATAGCGGTGTCCCAGCCATTGGCGCGCAGGTAGGAGAGATCGCTGCGCACGCTTTTCGAGCCGGGCAGGATGATCAGATCAGCGCCAGGAATGGCCTGCCCCGGCCCGACGAATTGCAGATTGACCTGGGGGTGCAGGCGCAATGGGTCAAAGTCGGTGTGATTACTGATGCGCGGCAAGACCGGCACAATGACATTGAGCACCTGCTCGGCCTTGTCAGTCTGGCGCTGGTCGAGGCCGTCTTCAGCCTCCAGATGCAGGTCCATCACGTAGGGCAGCACGCCGACCACCGGTTTGCCGGTGCGCTGTTCGAGCCAGTCGAGGCCGGGTTGCAACAGGGCGATGTCGCCGCGAAAGCGATTGATGATGAAGCCTCTGACCCGCGCCTGCTCGCTGGGCGACAGCAATTCCAGCGTGCCGACCAGATGGGCGAAAACCCCGCCGCGATTGATGTCTGCCACCAGCAGCACCGGGCAATCCACCGCTTCGGCAAAGCCCATGTTGGCGATGTCGCCCGCGCGCAGATTGATCTCGGCCGGCGAACCGGCGCCTTCGACCATGACCACCGGCCAGCCTTCGCTGAGGCGGCGGTGGGAAGCGAGTACGGCTTGCATGGCGATGGCTTTGTAGTCGTGGTAGGCCACGGCGTTCATGGTGGTGACGGCGCGACCGTGAATGATCACTTGGGCGCCGGTATCACTGTTGGGTTTGAGCAGCACCGGGTTCATGTCGGTGTGGGGTTCGAGGCCGCAGGCCTGGGCTTGCACGGCCTGGGCGCGGCCGATCTCGCCGCCATCGGCGGTCACCGCGCTGTTCAACGCCATGTTCTGCGGTTTGAACGGCACGGTGCGCACGCCCTGGCGGGTCAGCCAGCGGCACAGCGCCGTCACCAGCGTGCTTTTGCCGGCGTCGGAGGTGGTGCCCTGAACCATCAGGGTTTTGCCGAGGGTCATGAGCGCTCCCGGGAGAATTCGCTCAGCGCCTGTTCCAGACGCTGCCAGTCCGCTTCTTCGCGGGGCAGGCCGAAACGCAGGCTGCTGTTGTGAGTAAAGATGCGCAGGAGGATGCCTCGCTGTGCGCAGAACGTATAAAGCTCTTCCGCCAGCGGCGTGATCAGCCACTGGAACAACGCGCAGCCGCCCTTCGGCGCGAAACCGCAGCGATTGAGCACGTCTACCAGACGCTGGCTGGCCTGCTCGGTGCGCTGACGCTGGCGTTGATGGCCGGCCAAGTCGTTGAGACAGGCCTGACCGATGATCCGCGTCGGCCCGCTGACCGACCAGGGCCCGATCTGCCGCGCCATGACTTTGAGAAAGCGCGGCTCCGCCAGCACAAAACCCAGGCGCACACCGGCCAGCCCGAAAAACTTGCCGAACGAGCGCAGCACGATCAGGCCCGCGCGCTGGGTGTAAGCCGCCAGGCTCAACTCCGGCGTGTTGTCCATGAACGCTTCGTCCACCACCAGCCAGGCGCCGCGCTGGGCCAGACGCGCGTGCCATTCCAGCAGACGTTCGGGCGGCAGGCTCAGACCGGTGGGGTTGTTCGGGTTGACCACAACAACCACATCAAGGGTGTCGATGAACCGCTCCACTTCGTGCTCAAGCACTTCGCGCACGAGAAAACCGGTGTTGCGCCAGGCTTCTGCGTGTTCGGCGTAACACGGCGACAACACGCCCACCTTGCCCGCCTGACGCAGACGCGGCAGCGCCTGGATCGCCGCCTGGGAACCGGCCACCGGCAGCACGTCCGTGGCGCCGTAATAGCGGCGGGCAGCGGCTTCCAGACCGTCGTCAGTCTCCGGAAGGCGGGCCCACGCCGCTTCAGGGATGACCGGAATCGGCCACGACCACGGCGAAATCCCGCTGGACAGGTCGAGCCAGTCCGCCTCATCAATGCCGTACTTCAGGACTGCGCCACGCAATCGACCGCCGTGTTCAAGCATAGAATTCTGTCCCCAGACACAAGATCAGCAACCACAGCCACACGCCGCGCTGCACCAGTTGCCAACCGCGATCGATGGCGTTCGCGTCCGCTGGCACGCCTTCGCCCAGCGTCGCGCGCTCATGCAGTTCGCCGTGATAAATCGCCGGACCACCCAGTTCGACGCCCAGCGTACCGGCGCCGGCCGCCATCACCGGGCCTGCGTTGGGGCTGTCCCACTTCGGTGCCTGGGTGCGCCAGCAACGCAGGGCCAGCCGGGTATTGCCCAGCAGCGCGTAGGTCAACGCCACCAGGCGGGCGGGAATGTAGTTAAGCAGGTCGTCGATTTTCGCCGCCGCCCAGCCGAAGCGTTCGAAGCGCTCGTTGCGATAGCCCCACATGGCGTCGAGGGTGTTGCTCAGTCGGTAGAGCACCACGCCCGGCGCGCCGAGCACCACAAACCAGAAAATCGCCGCAAACACCGCGTCGCTGCCGTTTTCCAGCACCGATTCCGTGGCCGCACGGGCCACTTCAGTGCTGTCCAGCTCTGAGGTCTGGCGACTGACCAGATAGCCGACCCGTCGACGCGCTTCGTCCAGGTCGTTACTGCGCAGCGCCTGGGCGACCGGCTCGACGTGCTCGCCCAGACTGCGAAGACCCAACGCGCAGTACAGCGCCAGCACGTCCACCAACCAGCCAACCAACGGCAGCCAGCTGAGCAACGTGGCGATCAGCGTCAACGGAATCACGGCGATGAACCACGCCGTCACGCCATGGCTGCGCCAGCCCCGGCCGGCGGCATTCAGGCGTTGTTCGATGCGTTCGGCAAAACGGCCGAACGCCACCAGCGGGTGGTTCCGTTTTGGCTCGCCGAGCAACGCGTCCAGCGCGACCCCGGCGACGCTCAATAACGCCACACTCATGCAATCACTCCCCATGTGTTCTCGTAGACCAGCTCTTGCAGCGCGCGCGGCTGCGCCCAGCCTTCCATCACCAGCATCGGCGCCGGGTAGAATTCCTTCACAGGGCCCAGGCACAAAATCGCCAGGGGTTTCGAACCGGCTGGCATCTGCAGCAGATCGGCCAGAGCCCGGGGATCGAACAGCGACACCCAGCCCATGCCGAGGCCTTCGGCACGCGCCGCCAGCCAGAGGTTTTGAATGGCGCACGACAGCGACGCCATGTCCATTTCCGGCAAGGTGCGGCGGCCGAAGATGTGTTTGTCGCGGTCGTCCATCAACGCGGCGACCAGCACCTCGGCGCAGTCGCTGATGCCCTCGACCTTCAGCTTCATGAAATCGTCGGACCGCTCGCCCAGGGCTTCGGCGGTGCGAATACGCTCCTCCTCGACCTGCGCCTGAATTTGCGCACGCAATGCCTTGTCGGTGATGCGCAGGAAGCGCCACGGCTGCATCAGGCCGACGCTCGGCGCGTGGTGGGCGGCTTCGAGCAGGCGGGCGAGCAACTGCGGCGCGACCGTGCCACCGCAGAAGTGGCGCATGTCGCGACGCTCGGCGATGGCGCGGTAAACGGCCGCGCGTTCGGGGTCGGTGAACGTGTGGTCAGTCATGCAAGCGAGCTCATGGCAAAAACAGCGCCGCCACCGCCTGGGGATTGGAGGGGAAGTAAAAGTGCACGTACGACGCGGTCATGCGCCCTTCGCGGTACACCGCTTCGGCGCCGCGTCCGCCATTGGGGCTGAGGCCGCGGGCGATGGGCGTCAGTTCGGTGCTGGTCAGGGAGTGGTGATAGGTGTGGCCGCGCAAGGTGCCTTCAGGCAGCTCGACCGATTGCAGGGCCAGGGCCGCCAGACGCTTTTGCATCACGGCTTCGCCCTTGAGCAAGCCCACCCCTTCGGCGCGCTGGCCGTCGACATCGGTCAGGGCATCGAGCAGATACAACATGCCGCCGCATTCGGCGAGCAGAGGTTTGCCGGCGGCGTGGTGCGCGCGAATCGAAGCCACCATGCCGTGGTTTTCCGCCAGCGCCGCGTGGTGCAATTCCGGGTAACCGCCGGGCAGATACAGGCTGTCGACGTCGGGCAATTCGCGGTCGCGGATCGGCGAGAAGAATGACAATTCGGCGCCCATCTCTCGCAACAGGTCCAGGCTGGCACCGTAGAAAAACGCGAACGCCTCGTCGTGGGCGATGGCGATTTTCACGCCGGCCAGCAGCGGTTCGGCGGGAACGAAGTCGGGCGCGGTGAAGGTCACGGCCGGCGGCAACGTGGCGTCGCAGGTGCTGGCCAGCGCGTTGGCAGCCGTGTCGAGGCGCATATCGAGGTCATTCAGTTCGCTGGCCTGAACCAGGCCGAGGTGCCGGCTCGGCAGCTCAATGCCGGTTTCACGGGACAGCGCGCCGTACCAGCGCAGGCCTTCGGTCAGACTGCCTTCCAGCAACTGCGCATGGCGCACCGTGCCGACGCGATTGGCGAGCACACCGGCAAACGGCAGATCCGGCTGATACCGCGCCAGTCCCAGCGCCAGTGCGCCAAAGGTCTGGGCCATGGCAGTGCCGTCGATCACGCCCAGCACCGGCACACCGAAGCGCCGGGCCAGGTCGGCGCTGGACGGCGTGCCGTCGAACAAGCCCATGACGCCTTCGATAAGGATCAGGTCTGCATCGGCGGCCGCCTCCCACAACAGGCGCCGACTTTCGTCCTCGCCGATCATCCACATGTCCAGTTGGTACACCGGATGGCCGCTGGCGCGCTCGAGAATCATCGGGTCGAGAAAGTCGGGCCCGCATTTGAACACGCGCACCTTGCGCCCCTGATTACGGTGCAAACGGGCCAGTGCGGCGGTGACGGTGGTTTTGCCCTGACCGGACGCGGGGGCGGCGATCAATACTGCCGGGCAGTGCCGGGGCTGGCGCTCACTCACAGTTCGATGCCTTTCTGCGCCTTGATCCCAGACTGAAAGGCATGCTTGACCACGCCGATTTCCGACACGGTGTCTGACAGGTCTATCAACTCCTGCTTCGCCCCGCGACCGGTGACGATCACGTGCTGCATCGGCGGGCGTGCCTGCAGGTCGATCAGCACCTGCTCCAGGTCCAGATAACCGTGCTTGAGGGCGATGTTCAGCTCGTCGAGCACGACCATGCCGATGGAGTCATCCTTGAGCATTTCCCGAGTCACGGCCCAGGCGGCTTCGGCGGCGGCGATGTCACGCTGGCGGTCCTGGGTTTCCCAGGTGAAGCCCTCGCCCATCACGCGGTAACGCACTTGTTCGGGGAAGCGGCGGAAAAACATCTCTTCGCCGGTGCTGTGCCGGCCTTTGATGAACTGCACGACGCCGCACTGCATGCCGTGGCCCATGGCGCGGGCGAGCATGCCGAAGGCCGAGCTGCTCTTGCCCTTGCCGTTGCCGGTCAAGACCAGCAGCAACCCGCATTCATTCGGCGCGCTGGAAATGCGCTCGTCCATCACCGCCTTTTTGCGCAGCATGCGCGCCAGGTGGCGTTCGTCACGTTCGGGGGATTCGCTCATCTCAGCTCTCCGCTTGAGGGCAGGTGTGGCAAACGGAGGGCACAGGCAAAGACTGTCAGCAGGCACCGGACATGGCCCGGCCTGCAGCAGAGCATCGCCCTCCGTGATGCTGTTCGATGGATCAGGCCGGTCTCCGGACTCATGAGTTGCCACCGACGTGGCAGGCCAGGCGCCTTCCCATGTTCAGCGAACACAGTGGCATTGTGCGTGGCCTTGACTCATTTACCGTTGCGGAGGCAGCGCCGGAATTGATCGCACGAGCAATCGCACCGGCTTCCCTGTTTCACCCTGTGGACCAACGAAGTCCCGGGCACCTGAAACATGGCGCGAAGGTTAGAGGGTTGACCCCAGAGCGTCAATCAAGGGATCGCACATGACAGGTGCATGCGAAACATCAGGTCCTGACTGGCCACTGCCTGAAACGCAAAATCGTGGGAGCCGGCTTGCTGGCGAAGGCGTCGGGCCACACGACAGTGCATCGTCTGCACGAATGCATTCGCCAGAAAGCTTGCTCCCGCAGGTTTTGCGGCCAATGCGGACGTCGGTAAGCCACGCCCCATTGTAGGAGCGGGGGGGGGGGGGGGGGGGGGGGGGGGGGGGGGGGGGGGGGGGGGGGGGGGGGCTGGGGCGGGGGGGGGCGGGCCGCCCGGGCGCGG